>JBOHSI010000174.1:0-12770 GCA_050733055.1 Gemmatimonadales bacterium | reverse complement strand
GCGCTGTACGAAGCGGGGGCGCTGCGCGCGGCCTCCGACTCGTTCGCCGCACGGGCGGCGGCCGAGCCGCGCGTGGCCGCCCACTGGTACAACCTGGGAGCGACTCTGTACCGGGCCGGTGCGGACGGCAAAGCGGCTGCCGCCTGGGCGCTCGCGGCCCGGCTGGCCCCCCGCGCTCCGTTGGTCCGCCACGCTCAGCAGCTGCTGCCGGCTCCCGACGCGCCGAGTGAGTCGCTGCTCGCCATCGGTCCCGTCACGCCTGCTGAGTGGGCGCTCGTCGCCGCAGTCGCGTGGCTCGCTTTGTGGACGGCCGTGGTCGCTCGCTGGCGCCGCTCCGTGCTGCTCGGGTTCGCACTCGTGACGGCTGTGGCGGCGGGCCTCGCGGTCCGCGAATGGCAGCACCGGCGGCGCGGGGTCGCCGTGGTGGTGAACGCGGGCACGCCGGTGCGCGTGGCACCGTACGGCGATGCGAGCGCGGCGGCCCGCGTGGAGGCAGGGGCCGCGTTGCTGGTCGAGCGGTCCTACGGCGCATGGCTCGAAGTGCGCCGTCGCGACGGCGTGCACGGCTGGGTGCTCGCCTCGGAGGTAGTCGGGTTGTGACGACCGGCATCGCCGTCCTCCCGCCGCAAGTCGCCGACCAGATCGCCGCGGGCGAGGTGGTGGAGCGCCCCGCGTCGATCGTGAAGGAGCTCGTCGAGAACGCGCTCGACGCCGGCGGCCGAACGGTGCGGGTCGAGATCGAGAACGGCGGCAAGACGCTGATCCGTGTGAGCGACGATGGGGAGGGGATGAGCCGGCCCGACGCGGCACTCGCCCTGGCGCGCCACGCGACGAGCAAGATCCGCGAGAGCGCAGACCTGATCGGCGTCGGCACGTTCGGCTTCCGCGGCGAGGCGCTGCCGGCGATCGCCGCGGTGTCGCGGTTTGAGCTCGAGACGTCGCCAGACGGCCGCAGCGGCACGCGCATCCGCGTCGCTGGCGCGGCGCGTGAAGCGGTTGAGGACGCGGTGCGCCAGCGCGGCACCACCGTGACCGTCCGCGCGTTGTTCTTCAATACGCCCGCGCGCCGGAAATTCTTGCGAGCCCAGGCGACGGAGACGCGCGCCGTCGTCGAGGCACTGACCGTGCTTGCCCTCGCACGCCCCGACGTCGCCTTTACCCTCACGAGCGACGACCGGGTGCTGATCGACGTCCGCGCCCGGCCCGCCGACGGGACCATCGACCGCGTGCGTGAGCTGTGGGGGCGCGAGCTGGCAGAGACGCTGCTTCCGGTCGCGCACCGGGAGGGACCCCTCGAAGTGCGGGGGTTCGCCCAGCGGCCCGCGCAGGCGAAGCCCGCTGGGCGCAAGGGCTACGTCTTCGTGCGCGGCCGCCCGATCCGCGATCCCTTCCTCCTGCGCTCGGCGGAGGCGGGCTATCGCTCCACGATCGCGCCGGGCGATCGGCCCTCGCTGATTCTGTTTCTCGACCTTCCGGGCGACGCCGTGGACGTGAACGTCCATCCGGCCAAGCTCGAGGTGCGCTTCCGGGAGAAATTCTTCGTGGAGAAGGTCGTCGAGCAGGCCGTACGGCGGGCGCTGGGACCCCTTGTGTCGGCCGCGCCGCTAGGTGTCGGGGGTCAGGTGTCGGGCGTCGGGGGTCCCTGGACGGGCCTCGCTGCCCCAATGCCGACTGGTCTGCCGCAGGAGCTTTTCCCGGCCGAGACCCCGACACCCGACACCCGACACCTGACACCTCTGCTTCAGGTGTTCGACACCTACCTCCTGTTTCAGACCGACTCCGGCGTCGCGATCGTGGATCAGCACTCGGCGCACGAGCGGGTGCTGTACGAGGCGGTGATGCGCCAGCTCTCGGGCGACGGCGCTCCGGCACAGCGGCTGCTGCTGCCGCTGACGCTCGAGTTCGCGACCGCGGAGCTGGAGGCGATCGAGGCCAACCGCGAGTTGTTGCGGCGGGTTGGGTACGAGGTGGAGCCGTTCTCCGGGCGGACGGTGGTCGTGCACACCGCACCCAATCCGCATCCGCGCTTCGACGCGGCGCGCTGCCTCCAGGAACTGGTCGCGGACTTGGCCGGGGGGCGGTTCGGGGTTCTCGCGAACCGGCTGGAGCGCTTTGCGGCTACGTTCGCCTGTCGAGCGGCCATCAAGGCGGGGCAGCGACTCGAGCCCGAGGAGATGCGGGAGCTAGTCATGCGGCTCCTCCGCGCCACGCTCCCCGCGCACGACGTGCACGGGCGCCCGACGGTCGTGCAGCTGCCGAAGGACGAACTGGAGCGCCGGTTTGGGCGGACCTGATACCCGGCCCCTCATACCTGTCGTGGTCGGAGCCACCGGCGTCGGCAAGACCGCCGTGGCGGCCGCGTGGGCGGAGCTCGAGCCCGTCACGGTCATCTCCGCCGACGCGCGGCAGGTGTACCGCGACCTCGACATCGGGACCGCGAAGCCCGACCGGACGTTGCTCACGCGGCTGCCGCATCTCGGCATCGACCTCGTCGAGCCGGGGGACCGTTACAGCGCCGGGCGTTTTGGGCACGAAGCCAGCGGCTGGCTCGCGGAGGTGCGCGCCGAGGGAAGGCAGCCGCTCGTCGTAGGGGGAACGGGCTTCTACGTTCGAGCGCTCGCCGAGGGCCTGTTCCGCGAGCCGCCGCTCGACCACGAGCGGCGTGAGCGGCTACGCGGGTGGGCCGGCCGGCTGGCTGCCGCGCAGCTCGCGCATTGGGCCGCACGGCTCGACCGCCGGTTCGCGGGCGGGGGGCGTCAGCGGGCCGCCCGCGTGCTCGAAGTGGCCCTCCTGACGGGACGATCTCTCTCGTGGTGGCAGCGCGAGGCCCGCGAGACCGGGGTGATGCGGCCGTGGTACATTCATCTGACCCTGCCGCGCGACGCGCTGCACCGGCGCATCGCGGAGCGCGTGGACCGAATGCTCGCAGCGGGCCTCGTCGATGAGGTGCGGCGGGTGCTGGCGCGCGGGGTCTCGCCGCGCGCGCCGGGTCTTGACGGCGTGGGTTACCGGGAGGTGGTCGCGCTGCTCGAGGGACGCCTGCCCGAGCGCGACCTGCGGGAGGCGATCGTCGTCGCGACCCGCCGGTATGCAAAGCGGCAGGAGACGTGGTTTCGAAATCAACTGCGCCATCAGCAGTCAGCCGTCGGCCATCAGGAGGAGGTATGGACGCTCGATGCGACACCGAGTGCCGAAACTCTGGTCGCAGCGATCCTCGAACGCTGGCACGCCGTTGTGTGCTGACGGCTGAAGGCTGACAGCTGCATGCGCATCGGCATCACCTGCTACCCGACCTACGGCGGCTCCGGCGCCGTCGCGACCGAGCTCGGCCTCGAGCTCGGCCGGCGGGGGCACCAAGTCCACATCATCTCGTACGCCAGCCCCTTCCGGCTGCGCGGCGGGTTCGCGGAGCGGGTCACGTTCCACGAAGTGGTGCCCGCCGACTACCCGTTGTTCGAGCAGTCGCCCTACGCCCTGGCGCTGGCCGTGAAGCAGCACGAGGTGGCGTTGCGCGAAGAGCTCGACCTGATGCACGTCCACTACGCGATCCCCCACGCCGCCACGGCGTGGCTTGCGAAGCAGATGCTCAAGGGCCAGCGCGATCTCAAGGTGGTGACGACGCTGCACGGCACCGATATCACGCTCGTCGGCCAGGATCCGTCGTACTTTACCATCACCAAGTTCTCGATCGAGCAGTCGGATCGCGTGACCGCCGTGTCGGAGTACCTGAAGGACGAGACCTACCGAGCATTCGGCTGCACCGGTTGCGATGTGCAGGTGATCCCGAACTTCGTGACGCCCGCGGATTTCTATCCCGCGACGGACGGATCGTGCCGGCGCGCCCTCGCGCCCGCCGGCCACAAGATCCTGATCCACGTCTCGAACTTCCGACCCGTGAAGCGGATCGCCGATGTGATCAAGGTGTTCGCGGGGGTGCGGCGGGCCGTGCCGGCAACGCTGGTGCTCGCCGGGGACGGCCCCGATCGCGACCTCGCCGAACAGCAAGTCGATCACCTGAAGCTGCGCTCGGATGTGCGCTTCCTCGGCAAGGTGGATCACGTGGCGGACCTCCTGCGGGGGAGCGATCTGTTCCTGCTGCCGTCGCAGACCGAATCGTTCGGGCTCTCGGCGCTGGAAGCGATGGCTTGCGGCGTGCCGGTGATCGCGAGCCGCGTGGGCGGCCTCCCTGAAGTCGTGGTGGACGGCGAGACGGGGCACTTGGCGCCGGTGGGCGCGGTGGAGGAGATGACCGAGCGTGCCGTGGCGCTGCTGCGGGACCCCGCGGCGCACGCGCGCCTGCGGGCCGCCGCGAGCGCCCGCGCCCGTGAGTTCTCGGCCGAGCGGATCGTGCCGCGCTACGAGCGGCTGTACCAGGACGTGTTGCGTGATTGATGTCCTGCGGCTCGTCCGGGCGCACAATCTGGTCGTCGCCGCGGCGGGCGTGCTCGCCGGGGGATGGATCGCGCTCGGCGCGCTGGCGACGCCCCAACTGCTCATTTTCGCCGCGGTCGCGGCCATCGGGTTCGCAGCGGCGGGCAACGCGCTCAACGATATGTGGGACGTCGCGGCAGACCGCGTGAATCGCGGTCCCACGGAGCGTCCGCTCGCCGCCGGACGCGTCTCCCGGGGAACGGCGGAGTTGTGCGTCGTGGGCGGGACGCTGGTCGGTCTCGCGGGAGCGGCGCTGGTGAGCGGCACGGCGCTGATCGTCGGGCTTGCCGCGCTCGCCGTGATGACGGCGTATTCACCGATCCTGAAGCGCCGCGGGCTGGTCGGGAACGTGGCGGTGGCGCTCGTCGCCGGACTGCCCCTGTTCTACGGCGCCCTCGCCGTCGGAGCACCGGCGCAGGGCATCGTCCCCTGGACGCTCGCGGCGTGGATCCATCTCGTGCGCGAGATCGTGAAGGATGTAGAGGACGAGGCGGGGGACCGCGTGCTTGGACGGCGCACGCTGCCGATCGTTATTGGCGCGCGGGGGGCAACGCTCGTCGCCGCGGCGCTCGCGCTTGCATTCGTGCCGGCGAGTATCGTGTTGCCGGTCGCCGCCCGCTACGGCGGTGCCTACTACGTCGTCGCGCTGTTCGCCCAGCTCGCCGTGCTGCTCGTCGCCAGCCGGCTGATCACCGGCACGGTGCGCCGGAACAGTCTCTTACTCAAAGGAGCGATGCTCGTGGGGATCGTGGCGCTGATCGTGGGACGGGTCGCGTGAACCTGTGGCAAGGTATTCTGCTCGGACTCGTGCAGGGGCTCACGGAGTTCCTGCCGATCTCGAGCTCGGGGCACCTCGTGCTGGTGGAGGCCCTCACCGGAGTGCATTTCACGGATGTGACCGTCGAGGTGTCACTGCACGTGGCGACGCTCGGGTCCGTGCTGGTCGTGTTCGGCGAGCGACTATGGGGCATTGTCCGCGGGGTGCTGCGCGGCGACGGCCGGAGCGTGCGCTACGCGTCGCTGCTCGTTGTGGCGACGATCCCCGCGGGCCTGATCGGTGTCCTGTTCAATCGCCAGATCGAAGAGCAGTTTCACTCCCTGCTCTGGGTGGGCGTCCAGTTCGCGGTGACGGGGCTCATCCTGTGGTGGACCCGGACTCCGCGAGGGGATGGCGACCTTCCATCGGTGGGCGGCGCGACGGGTATCGGCTTCGCCCAGGCGTTTTCCATCCTCCCAGCCATTTCCCGATCAGGCGCGACCATCGCGGCAGGGATGTGGATCGGCCTCGCCCCGGCGGCGGCGGCGGAGTTCAGCTTCCTGATGTCGGTCCCCGTGATCGCCGGGGCGGCGCTGCTGGAAGGACGCCAGGCCGTCGTCAATCTCACCGCGATCGGCCCGGTCCCTTGGGCCGTGAGCTGCCTCGTTGCCTTCGCCTCCGGTGTCTGGTCGATCCGGTTCCTCGTGGCGCTGCTCAGGCGAGGCCGCTTCTACGCCTTCGCCCCCTACTGCTGGGCGGTCGGCGCCTTCACCATCGTGTACGCGCTGTGGCGCGCGTAGCGTTCGACGGCGTTCCCGCCAGCGAGCTCGCGCGCCGCTGGGGTGTGCCTCAGGTGGGGCTGTTCCGGCAGCTCCCTTCGACCCTCGATGCGATCCACGACCTCGGTGCCCAGGGCGCGGCCCAGGGGACCGTCGTCCTCGCAGGAGAACAGACCGCGGGTCGCGGCCGCGACGGGCGCACATGGCGTTCGCCGCTGGGGGGAGTGTGGCTGGCGATGTTGTTTCGCCCCCCCCCCGAGCGCGTCGAGCTCGGCGCGGCATCGATCCGCGCGGGGCTCGCACTCGCCGACGCGGTGGATGCGCTGCTTGCCGCCCCCGCAACCCGTCTGAAGTGGCCGAACGACGTGCTGCTCGACGACCGCAAGCTGGCGGGGATTCTCGGCGAAGCCCGCTGGCAGGGCGGGCGGCTCCAATGGCTCGCGCTGGGTCTCGGAGTGAACGTATGCAACGAGATCCCCGCCGACGTGGCGAAGCGGGCCATCGCCCTCAGGGAGTGGCTCCCGGCGGTGCGACGGCTCGACGTGCTCGACCGCCTCGTACCGGCGCTCGCCCCCGTCATGACGAGCGGGGCCGCGCTGTCCGAGCGCGAGTGCGCCGCGTTCGCCGCGCGGGACTGGCTGCGGGGTCGACAGATCCGCTCGCCCGCGGCGGGCCTGGCGCGGGGTCTTCGGCCCGACGGCGCGCTGCTCGTGGACCTCGGGGCAGGAACGATCGGCGTGCGGGAGGGCCATGTCGAGCTCGCCTGATCTCTCGCCCCGCGCCCGTGTGCTCCTCGCCGCCGGCCTGGTGCTCACGGCTTGGGGACTGCCGCGCGCTCCCGGCGATGCCGCTGCCCTGGGTGGCACCACCGTGTCCTTGGCCGCCGGGCTGTGCGGTCTCGTCGCACTCACGCTCGGCCGCCAGCCGCTGGGCCTGTTGTGGGCACCAGCGCGCGCTGCGCGGCCGGCCCCGGACGTCGCGCGCGGGTTTGCGGTAGGCGCCTTATGCGCCGCGGTGTTGGTGTTCGACGGCAACGTCGGACGCCTGGGTGCGCTGTGGCGCGACGACCGCGCGGGGTCGGTCGCGCTCGTCCTGGGCGTCGCGGTCTGGGGCGCGGCCCTCGCTGCGACCCGGCAGCGAGCGCTGTGGCAGTGGTACGTGGCCGCGGCCGGAATCGCGCTCCTCCCCGAGGTGGCGCTGGTCGGCGTGCTCCAGCCGTCGGTGTCCCTGGGGGCGCTGGTCGCGCCGCTCCTCTTCTTTCTGGTGGCCGACACGACCGTCGCGCTCGTCACCGAGGAGCTCGCGTTCCGGCGCGCCCTGCTCGGGCGGCCCGAGTCGGTGCGCCTGGGCTCACTCGGGTTGATGGCGCTCGCGTTCGGCCTGTGGCACGTCGTGCAGCCGGGCTACGACGGCGCACCAGTGGAGAACTTTCTCGGAACCGCGCTAGGCGGGTTCGTGACGGGCTGCCTGTACGCACTGTCGGGCTCACTCACGGTCGCGGCGTTCTACCATGGGCTCCACGATGCGCCGCTCAAGGCGCTGGGCGGCGTGCCGGTCACCGCCGGGCGCGCGGGGCTCGCGGGTGGCATCGCGCTCGCTTGCACCGCGCTGCTCGCGCTCGGGCTCGGCTGGATGGTGCTGCGGCGTGGCGAGCGCGAATCCGGCCGTCTATCTTAGGCGCCGCATGCTCCTCGCCATCAACATCAACAATACGGAGACGAAGGTCGGGCTCTTCCAGGGCGACAGCCTCGAGGCGCACTGGCGTCTCACGACCGCGCCGGCACGCACCCCGGACGAATGGGCGGCGGCGCTCACCTCCTACCTGCTCCAGGCCGGACGGTCCACGCAGGAAGTGCGCGCGAGTGTGGTCGCCTCGGTGGTGCCGCCGGTGACTCAGGGGGTGTGCGAGGCGGTCGAGCTTGCCACCACGGTGCGGCCGGTGGTCGTAGACGGGCGATCCGCGCTCCCCATCAGGCTCGACGTGGAGGAGCCACTCACCGTGGGAGCCGACCGCATCCTCAACACCCTCGCCGCGTCGCAGCTGTTCCGGCGGGACACGATCGTGGTGGACTTCGGCACCGCGACGACGTTCGACTGCATCACGGGGGATGGCCGGTTCCTCGGCGGCGTCATCATGCCGGGCATCCGCACCGGTTCGGACGCGCTGATCCGCAGCACCGCCAAGCTGCCGGCGACGGAGCTCGTGCCGCCGGAGCGGGTGATCGGACGTCGCACCGAGGACTGCATCCGCGCGGGCGTGCTCCTGGGCACCGCCGACGCGGTGGATGGCATCGTTCGCCGCATCAAAGCGGAATGGCCGGGCCGGCAGGCTCCGCAGGTGATCGCGACGGGGGGCCTCGCGAGCCTCGTCGCTACCCTGGCGCGCGAGGTCGAGTCGGTGCATCCCGACCTCACGCTCACCGGGCTCCGGATCGCCGCGACCGCGCTCGGCATGACGTGGTAGGGGAGGCCCCGTCCCGCGCCCTCAACGCCTGGCGCCGCTGGGGCTACCGCCTCCTGCCCGGCGACCGGTTCTCCTACATCCTGCACCTGCGCCCCGCCGAGTGGCCGATCATGGCGGGGCACACGGCGCTGGGCTACGTGCTGGCCGTGGGCCTCGAGGGCGTCGGGCGGGGAGCGTCACTGGGGCCCGCGGTGTGGGCGCTGGTCCTCTGGGTAGTGTTCCTCAACGGCGGCACGCTCGCGATCAACAGCATGTTCGACCGCGACGAAGGCGACATCGGTTATCTGATCGCGCCACCGCCACTGCCGAGGCACCTGTTGGCTTTCAGCCTGGGGCTGCTCGTCAGCGGCCAGGTGCTCGCGTTCACCTTGCCGGTTGCGTTCCGCATCGACTACGCGATCTGTTTCGCGATGTCGCTTCTATACTCCGTGCCGCCGTTCCGGTTCAAGGCCGTGGCGGGTGTCGATTGGGTCATCAACATGTGGGGGTTTGGCACCCTCACGCCGTTTGCGACGTGGGCCGCGACGGGTCGACCGCTCGATTTCGGCCACGCACTGATCCTGCTCGGGTTCTGCCCGCTGTTCGCGGGGCTCTATCCGCTCACGCAACTGTACCAATTCGACGAGGACCGCCGTCGCGGCGACCGAACGCTGGCGCTGCTTCTCGGCATGCGTCGGAGCCTGAGCGTGGCGCTGGCGTGCGTACTCGGCGCGTTCGCGCTGTTCGCGTGGGCGGCTGCCACGCTTGAGACGGGGGCCCGGGCCGTCGCGCTGCTCGGGCCCCTCGGCGCGTGGCTCGCGGTGCTGGTCCCGTGGTACGCAGGGCATGCCGGGTGGACGCCGGCCCGGCATCAGCGGGGGATGTATCACGCGCTCGCCGCCTGGGCCGTGACCGATCTCGTCGTACTCGCGGTGTTTGCCCGATGAGACCGCGCACTTAGATTTGAACGGAGCCACCTTCCAATTCACAGACGAGGCGAGCATGTCGGCCACTGCGGCACCCGATGCGTCGGACCGTTCGGACTTCCGCACCGTCACCCTGGGTGGCGCCAAGATCGGCCTGATCACGGCGGCCGCCGTCGTCGCTTTTGTGCTCGTGTCCCGGCAAGTGCCCGGCCTGGCGGGGCGCATGCTCGAGACGCTGGTCGTGCTCGCGGCGGGCATGGCGGTGACGTTCCTGCCCGGGCAGTGGACCGCGGCGCGGACGGGCCAGGGGATCGCCGGCGCCGCCGCGATGGGGCTGGTCGGCACGATCACCTTCATGGCGATCGACATCGTCGCGTTGCGGCCCCTCCGGGCCTATCCCTGGACTTGGGACGCGATCGGCGGGAACAGCACCTGGTGGTATCTGCCGATCTGGTGGATGCTCGGAACGTTTCTGGCCTGGATGGGCGCCACCGTGATGGCGCGGGAGAGCGCCAGTGGCGAGACGACCCTTGTTCGCCTGGCGACCCCGACGCTCGTCGGCACCGTACTGCTCGTGGTCGTGGCGCGGCTTGCCGGACTGTCGTTCGCGCTGCCCGCCGGGGCAGGTGCCGCATTTACCATCACGCTGGCGGGGCAGGCGGTCGTGGCACTCGCCCGGAAGCCCTAGCTCGGGCCCCGTGGGAGGGGCGTCGTGCCCCGCTGGCTCGCACACCTGAGCGTAGTCCTCGGCTGGCTCCTCACACCGCTGCTTGCGTGGGGGGCGTCGTACGTCGGGCTGTGGCTCGGCGCGCTCGTGGGTATGCGGTTCGCCGATCCGCTGACGATGCTCGCGGTCGCTGCGGCGAGCGCCGCGCTGTTCGGCTTCGCGGCGCTCGCGATCTGGGTGCGCTTCATGCGCCGAGTGCCCCACCTCCTGTCCCACCTCATGGCGCCGCGGGCTTCGCAGGAGCACACCGCCATTGCTGCGGCGGACTGAGCTCCTCGCGATCCCGCTGCTCGCAGTCCTCCCGGACGCGCTTGCCGCCCAGGGGCGGGGGATGGAGCTCCACGTCGGCCGCTGGTACAACGGCAACCGCGCCGAAACCTACGAGTTCCGCACCAGTTCGCGGCTGAGCGGGCCGCTCACGCACGGGTTCGGCGTCGCCGTGTTGGTCAACGACAGCCTGGGCCGCCGCCGTGCCTTCTACGGTCTGGGTTGGGAGGTGCAGGCTTGGCGCGGTCGCTCGAGCTTCGGGCCGTACGCCCTCGGCGGCGTCGCTCTCGGCCTGTCGACCGACACCTCCACGCAGGAGCTCGCGGCGCAATGGAGCATCGGCGGCGGGCTCGAGTGGCGCCCGCGCTCGTGGTTTGCGGTCGGCACCGAAGTGCGCTATCGGCTGGAGGACCGAGGGCCCCGCGGTTTGTGGAATCCTCGGAGCGACGCGCGCAAGGGGGTGAGCGCCGCGGTTGGGGTGAGCATCGGTCTCGGGGGAGGAGGCGAGGCGCCTGCCGTCTCCAAACTCCCGCCTCCCGAGCCGCCAGTGACCATCAGCGGCAACGCCGCCGGCGTCGTCCGGTCGGCCGTCGAGGCCCTGGGCACTCCTTATCTGTGGGGCGGCTCTGCTGACAATGCGTTCGACTGCTCGGGATTGATTCAGTACGCCTACGCACGCCACGGGATCCGCCTGCCCCGCAGGAGCCGCGACCAGGCGAAGACAGGCGCCGAAATCCCGCCCGCGGTGGCGGCCCTGCGGCCAGGGGATATCCTGGTCTTCTCGACGCGGCCGGGAGCGGGCGTGACGCACGTCGGCATGTACGTCGGCGAGCTGAAGTTCATCCACAGTTCGACGGGCGGGGTGAAGCTGTCCCGGCTCGAGGCGCGCGATCCGGAAGGCTCGCACTGGCTGGAGCGCTGGGTCGGCGTGCGACGGATCATGCCATGAGGCGTTGTCGGATGCCGCGAAGCCCCGTTGCCGGTGGCCCTGGCTGGGCTCGCCCTTTCCGGCAACTCGGTCTCGCCGTGTCGTGCAACGCCTTCGTCTGGGGATGCGCCCCCGCCACCGGGTACCGCCCGCCGTCGAGTGCGCGTGACTACCATATCGTGATCACCCGACACGACTCGCTCAGCCGAGCCATCGGCCTGGGCCTGAAGCAGCGCGGCTTTCGGGTTCGGAACGCGGTGCAGGGCGGAAGTCCCCCTGCGGCATACCTCCTGGCGTTCACACAACGCGAGACCGCGCCGGGGTCGCCACTGTGGCTTTATGTCCGTCTGGCCGACACCCGGACCGGGGCCATCGTGGCGGCGGTGTCAGCCCCCCTCGACTCGCTTGGGGCGACGGTGGAGGGCCGGGCCCGGGCGATCGTGGACTCACTCACCCTGCGGCCCGCAGCGCTGCGCGCCCCGTCTACCCTCTGACGCCGTGGCCCCCTTGACAGGCAGCGTCGGGCCAGAGAAATTCTCGTCGGCCGCGTTAGCACTCACCAGGAGTGAGTGCTAACGGCCTTATTCGGTAAGTACTTATGCCCAAGCACCGCCGGAGGTCTGGTACCATGGCAACCGCAACAGCTGCGAAGAGCAAGTTCAAGGTTTTCCCGCTCGCGGACCGGGTGGCGATCAAGCCGATCGAGGAGACCGAAACCATGAAGGGCGGTCTCTATATCCCGGATACGGCGAAGGAGAAGCCCATCCAGGGTGCAGTGATCGCCGTCGGCCCCGGCCGGCGTGAGAAGGGGGAACTGATCCCGCTCGAGCTGAAGGTGGGAGACCGGGTGGTTTACGGCAAGTACAGCGGCACCCAGGTGGAGCTCGACGGCGAGGAAATCATCCTCATCAAGGAAGCTGACGTCATCGCGAAGCTCGGTTGACGACTTAGGAGGAAAACGAGAATGGCTGCCAAGTTGCTGCAGTTCGACGTTGAGGCGCGGGCCGGGCTCAAGCGAGGCCTGGACCAGCTGGCCGATGCGGTGAAGGTCACGCTCGGCCCCAAAGGCCGCAACGTCGTCATCGAGAAGAAGTTCGGGAACCCGACGATCACCAAGGACGGCGTCACCGTCGCCAAGGAGATCGAGCTCGAGGATCCGGTCGAGAACATGGGCGCCCAGATGGTGAAGGAAGTGGCGACCAAGACTTCGGATGTGGCGGGCGACGGGACGACGACCGCGACGGTGCTGGCGCAGGCAATTTTCCGCGAGGGCTTGAAGTCGGTCACCGCGGGCGTCAACCCGATGTCGCTCAAGCGCGGCATCGACCGGGCCGTGGAGGTCGTCGTGGAGGAATTGAAGAAGATGTCCGTCCCGACCTCGGGCCGGAAGGAGATCGCGCAGGTTGGTGCGATCTCGGCGAATAACGACCCGGAGATCGGCAAGATTATCGCCGACGCGATGGAGAAGGTCGGCAAGGACGGTGTGATCACGGTCGAGGAGGCCAAGGGCCT
>JBOHSI010000173.1:0-7736 GCA_050733055.1 Gemmatimonadales bacterium | reverse complement strand
GGGCGGCGCCGCCCGCGGGCTGGTGGGCTTGCTGCTGCTCGCGCTGGACGCGCTCGCGGCCACCGTCACGGTCGGCGTCCGCGGTTACCGGGCCCTCACCCACGAGGTCGTCGCCGCCACGGTGAAGACCGAGCCGATTGGGCCGCAGCGCTTCCGGGCGACCATCGTCCTTCCGGACCGCCGGCTCGCGATGTACGAGCTTGCGGGCGACGCATTCCACGTGGACGCCCACATCCTCAAGTGGCATCCCTGGGCGAACCTGCTGGGCCTGCACACCGCGTACGAGCTGGACCGCGTCACCGGTCGCTACAACGCGGTGACGGACGAGCGCTCCAGGCCGCACACGGTGTATGACCTCGGGCGGGAGAGGCCGGTGGACCTGTTCGGCCTGGCGCGCCGCTACCGGCTGCTCAAGCCGTTCGTCGATGCGGAGTACGGCTCGGCGGCGTTTGTCACCGGGACGCGGCCGGCCGAGTACGAGGTTCGCGTCTCCACAACGGGCCTACTGATGCGACCCCTGCTGCGCTCGTCGGCGCCCTGAGGGAGGCGGTCCCACGCATGCTCGTGCTGAAGCTCGTCCAATCGCTCATCAAGGCCCTGCACTCCGAGGGCACTCCCGGCCAGGTCGCGGCTGGGATCGCGCTCGGCTCGATCCTCGGCCTCACGCCGCTCGTGAATCTCCACAACCTGGTCGTGTTCGCCCTGATCGTGATCCTCAACGTCTCATTCCCGGGCGCGTTGCTCGGCTGGGCGCTGTGCGTGCCCGTCGGATTCCTGCTCGACCCGGCGTTCGACTGGATCGGCACGAGGCTCCTGCTCGAGACCCCGGCGCTCATGCCGCTCTGGACGTCTCTCTACAACGTGCCCGTCATGCCGCTCACAAACTTCAACAACACGGTGGTGCTCGGCAGCGTGGTGGCCTCGCTCACCCTCTGGCTGCCGCTGTTCTTCGCGAGCCGCTGGGGGGTCGAGCGCTACCGCGCCACGGTCGCCGAGCGGGTGCGGCAATCACAGTGGTACCGGGCCGTCACCGCGTCGAAGCTGTACAACCTCTACCGTCTCTTCCGGCCGGAGACCTGAGGTGCGAGTGCCGTTCCAACTTGTGTCGCCGAACGGCTCGGCACGTCTGGCCGCGTCGATGAGCAGCGCAGCAGGTGCCTCGACATGGCCCGAATAGTTGGAACGGCACGCGTCGCGATGTTCCGCTGGCGGGCGGTCGGGCCGCTGCTGGTGTTCGGGATGCTCGGCGTCGTCACGTGGATCCTGTTGGGCGATCGCATCGCCGAGCGCACGGTAGAGTCCGTGGGAACGACAGCGATCGGGGCGAAGGTCGAGATCCGGGCGCTCCACCTCGATGTGCGGCAGGCCCGTGTGGCGGTCCGCGGTCTGACCGTGGCCAGCCCGTTCGAGGCGTTGAAAAACGTGCTCGAGGCCGACGAGCTCGTCGCCGACGTGGACCCGCTCCCGCTCCTCGAGAAGAAGGTCGTCATCGACCGGCTGGCGGCGAAAGGCCTGAGGTTCGGTACAGCGCGAGCGACCGACGGTCGGACGGGCGGACCGTCGGGGGAGGTGATGGGCCAGGTGCAACGCTGGTCGGCCCAGCTCGAGGTCCCGGCCCTGCAGCTCGCGACGGGCAAGATCAGCGTCGGCCGGCTCGACCCCGCACAGCTCAACGCGGCGCGCGCCGCGGCTGCGCTCGCGACCCGCGTCGACTCGGCGCAACGGGCCTGGAACGCCGCGCTCGCGGGGCTCGACGTGGCCGCGACTGCGGACACGGCGCAGCGCATGATCGATCGGCTGCGCGGCGCCAGGCCCACGGACCTGAAGCTGCTCGGTGACGCGCGGCGAACCCTCGGGCACGTGCAGCAGGCGCACGACCGGCTTGCGGCGCTCGAGCGCAGCGTCAACGCCGGGGTCGCGATCCTGCAAGCGGGCGTCACCGCATTGAACGACGCGAAGCAGCGCGACTACGCGCTCGCGCGCGGGCTGCTCCAGCTGCCCAGTCTCGACGCTCCCGACATCGGCGCCGCGTTGTTCGGCCGCGCGGCGATCGACCGGTTCCAGCGCGCGTTGTATTGGGCCGAGCTCGGCCGGCGCTACCTGCCCCCCGGCCTCCTCCCCAAGCCGGCGCCGGGCCCCAGGCGCGCCCGGCGCTCGGGAATCACGGTGCGCTTTCCGCAGCAGCGTGCCTACCCCACGTTCCTGCTCAAGACGGGTGAGCTCTCGTTCCAGCTGCCCGGCCGCGATGCCGCCGCGCGGACCTACACGGCCACCCTCACCGGCCTCACGAGCGACCCAGCGCTCTACGGACGGCCGACTACCCTCGCGGCGTCGGCGCCGCGGATGCGCGCCGCCGCGCTCCTCGATCACGTGCGCAGCACGCCCCGCGACACGGCGGCGGCGACCGTCGACGGTGTCGTGATACCCGAATTCCGGGTGCCGTCCCTCCCGATCCGGCTCGACCCCGGGCAGGGCACCGTCGCGCTCAGCTTCGCGCTCGCCGGTGATAGCATACGCGGCCGCTGGAGCGTCCGGTCCGATCGGGTGCGCTGGACCCGCGATACCGCGGCGGCAGCGGGGTCGGGACTCCCAGACCTCGTCTGGCGCGTGGTCTCCGGAATCTCCACGCTCGACGTCGCGGCGAGCCTGAGCGGCACCCGGGCACGCCCCAGTCTCTCGGTGAGCTCGAACCTCGATCGCGCGCTCGCCGAGGGGATCCGCGCGGTCGTCGGTGAGGAACTCGCGGCAGCGGAGCGCCGCGTGCGCGCGCAGGTGGACAGCATCGTGG
Source organism: Gemmatimonadales bacterium (assembly GCA_050733055.1). Classification (GTDB taxonomy): domain Bacteria; phylum Gemmatimonadota; class Gemmatimonadetes; order Gemmatimonadales; family GWC2-71-9; genus DASUAL01. Next base: position 4,948 of record JBOHSI010000173.1, on the reverse strand, counting down.
AGCGACAGGCGGGGCCGGCGCGCGCGCAGGTCGCCTCGCTTACGAGCGATCTTACCCGGCGCCTCGGCGGGCAGCGGACGCAGCTCGACGACATACGGAAAGCGCTCGAGCAGCGGCTGCAAGCGTTGACGCGGCTGCCGGGCGTGCGCCTGCCGTGAGCCTTCGCCCTCGGCGTGCTTGCCGACCTTTCGGGAGCGGGCTAGCTTTGCGACCTTCGCACCGCGTTCTTCCAGGAGGACGTATGCGCCACCGATTGTCCCCCGTGCTCGCACTGGCGTTGTTCGCCGCCTGCCAGCGCCCCCAGCAGCAAGCCCAGGCGCCGCAGGGCCCGGCCCCCGGCACACCGGAGTGGAAGATCCACAACGCCATGAGCTCGGCCCCCGAGGCCATCGCCTCCGCCGCCACTATCATGGACTGGCCCGCCACGCCCGGTGGCCAGATGACGCAACTCCGCGCGGGGACCAACGGGTGGACCTGCCTGCCCGATGAGCCCAATACGCCGTCGAGCGACCCGATGTGCCTCGATCAATCGTTCCTGGCCTGGGCGGACGCCTGGCAGAACAAGAAGCCGGTGCAGATCAAGCGGGTTGGGTTCGGCTACATGCTGCAGGGCGGCGAGGGGAGCAACACGGATCCCTACGCGACCAAGCCCACACCGGACAATCAGTGGGGCAAGGAGGGTCCGCACGTCATGATGGTCGTCCCGAGCGTGGCTGCGCTCGAGGGCTACACTACCGATCCGAAGTCCGGCGGGCCCTGGGTGATGTGGAAGGGGACTCCGTACGCGCATGTGATGATGCCGATCAAGTAGCGGCGTCGCGGAACACCGTCTCGCCACCAGCGTCGAGTGGAGCCGTCGAGCAGTCACGTCGTATGCTCGAGGGTCTTCCTCGAGGCTTTTTCATGTTCAAACCCTCCGTGGACCACCGGCATCCTAGCACTGTGACGGACCTCGTCCGCCGGGCGCAGCAGGGCGACCAGGCCGCGTTCCGGGCGCTCCACGGGGAGCACGTGGGCCGGGTTTACGCGCTCTGCCTGCGGCTCACCGCCGACCCGGTAGAGGCCGAGGAGCTGACGCAGGACGCGTTCGTTCGCGCTTGGGAGCGCCTCGCGAGCTTCCGCGGTGAGAGCGCCTTTTCCTCGTGGCTCTACCGGCTGACGGTGAACGTGGTGTTCTCGAGCCGGCGGGCGGCGCGACGGCGTGGGTTGCGGGCCGTGTCCATGGAGGATCCGGCCGCCCCGGCCGCCCTAGAACCGCTCGGGCGTGAGCCGCCGGCCGGGTTGCGGCTCGACTTGGAGCAGGCAGTGGCGCGGTTGCCACCGGGAGCGCGGGAGGTGTTCGTGCTGCACGACGTCGAAGGATACGAGCACCGAGAGATCGCCGAGCTGACGGGCATCGCGGTGGGAACCTCGAAGGCCCAGCTGTTTCGGGCGCGCAGACTGCTGCGGGAGGCGTTGAGCAACTAATGTGTCCGGACTGGGAAAGGCCGATCAACGAGTACGTGGACGGCACCCTCGCCGCGGCGGAGCGCGCTGCGGTGGAGCGCCACCTCGCCGACTGCGCCGGGTGCCGTTCGGCAGTCGACGAGCTGCGGCGGCTCCTGGCCGGTGCGGCCGGACTGCCGAAAGCCATCGACCCTGCCCGGGACCTCTGGGTCGGCATCGAGGCGCGAATCGGGCAACGTGCGCCGGGTGACTTGCGACGCGCGTTCTGGCGCGGCGCCATGGCGGCCGCCGCTGTGCTGGTGATCGCATTCGGCCTGTACCGCCTGACCGCCCGATCGCCTGACCGCCCGGGGTTGGCGGGTTGGGTGGTCGTCGAGGCCGAGTACCAGCAGGCGGTCGACGACCTCACCCTCGCGCTCGACGCACAGCGGGGCACGCTGCGGCCCGAGACCGTCGGTGTGATCGAGCGCAATCTCCGGATCATCGATGCCGCGATCCGCGAGTCACGCGCGGCGCTGGCGCGGGATCCGAACAGCGCGGAGCTGCGGCAGCTGGTCAGCGCAGCATACCGGCAGAAGGTCGACTTGCTCCGATGGGCGACGCGCGTCGCGACGCCAACGAGCTGAAATGGACACGCCAATGTCGAACACCATAAGCAGGGTGGGGTTGCTGGCCCTGGGGTTGAGCCTTGTCATCGGGAGCTCGGCGGCCGGCCAGGGGCGGATCGCGGAGCGCTGGGCATTCGACTCGGGCGGTTCGGTCCGCATCGCGGTGCCCTTCGGATCCGTCCACGTCTTTGGCTGGGACAAGGACAGCCTGGAGGTCGTGGCGGCGTTCGCGGCCGGCGCCGGTCGGTTCTACGGCGTAGGCGACCGACGGGTGCGAAAGCTGGGCGTGGAGAGGTCGGCGGGGGCCGGGGGGGGCGGGGGGGGGGACACTGGTCGCGCCAAGGTCGAGGTGTACGTCCCACGGCGCGCGAGCGTGTGGGTCAAGTCGGCCGCGGCGGACATCGAAGTGACCGGCGTGGACGGCGTGCTCGATCTCAACGCGGTGAGCGGCACGATCCGGGTCCTGGGAACGCCGCAAGACGTGACTGCCGAGTCGATGAACGGGAACATCGAGATCGCGGGGGGCACGGGCCGCGCCCGCGTGAAGACGGTGAGCGGCGGTATTCTGCTGCGCGGCGCGAGCCGGGACCTGGGCGCCTCGACCTTGAGCGGCGCGATCGTGGTGCGCGCGGCGGGCTGGCAGCGCGGCGGGACCGGCGTGCAGCGCGGCCGGTTCGAATCGGTCACGGGCGACATTCGGTTCGACGGCGAGCTGGGCCGCGGGGGCGTCCTCGAAATCGAGAGTCAGAGCGGCAAGATCGAGGTCCGCGTCCCGGCGCCGACCGTCGCCGACTTCGACGCCGTCACCATCGGCGGCACGATCAGCAACACTCTCGACAAGACGCAGCCCGAAACCCGAGCGGTCGGGGTCGGCCAGGAGCTGCACTTCTCGACCGGAACGGGTGGAGCCCAGGTCACAGTGCGGAACTTCAAAGGGGCTATCGTATTAACACCGAAATGAGACTCGCCGCCGCCGTCGGCTGCGCACTCGTCGCTTGTGCGGGGAACCCGCCCGGACCTCCTCCCCCCGGAGAGACGGGGAGCCTCGAGCTGCAGCTCGTCGCGAGCGGGCTGAGTGATCCCCTCTACCTCACGGCGCCCGCGGGCGATCCGCGCCTCTTCATCGTCGAGCAGGTGGGGCGGATCCGCATCGTCCAGAACAGTCAGCTTCTCATCACACCGTTCCTCGACATCACGGCGCGTGTGGGTGCGGGCGGCGAGCGCGGACTGTTGGGCCTGGCATTCCACCCGAGCTATGCGGCGACCGGCTACTTTTTCGTCAACTATACGGACAACAACGGTGACACGCGCATCGAGCGCTACACGGTGAGCGCCGATCCCAACGTCGCCGACGTCAATGCGGCGAAGCTCATCCTCTTCATTCCGCAGCCGTACGCAAACCACAACGGCGGGCTGGTGATGTTCGGCCCCGACGCGAAGCTGTACATCGGGATGGGCGACGGCGGCTCAGGAGGCGATCCCGAAAACCGGGCACAGAATCCGGACTCGCTGCTGGGCAAGCTGCTCCGGATCGATGTCGACGCCGGCGATCCGTACGCGATCCCGCCCGACAATCCGTTCGCCGGCACGTCCAACGGACGCGGTGAGGTCTGGGCGCTCGGCCTGCGGAACCCGTGGCGCTTCGCGTTCGACGGGGGGGCTGGGGGGGGCCTGCTCTACATCGCGGACGTAGGCCAGAACGCGTGGGAAGAGGTGAACGTGGCGCCGGCGCGCCAGGGGGGCCTCAATTACGGCTGGCGGATGATGGAAGGGGCCCACTGCTACAATCCCAACCCGTGCAGCACCGCCGGCCTCCTGCTCCCGGCGCTCGAGTACGGCCACGGGAGCGGTTGCTCGATCACCGGCGGGTTCGTGTACCGGGGCAGTCGCTCGCCGTCGCTCGTCGGGCACTATTTCTACTCGGACTACTGCGCTGGCTGGATCCGCAGCTTCACCTACGCGAACGGGGCCGTGGCGCAGCGTACCAGCTGGACCCTGAACGTGAGCCTCGGCAACGTGCTGTCCTTCGGCGAGGATTCGGCGGGGGAGCTGTACGTGCTGACGGGGGGCGGCCGCGTGTACCGGATCGCCCCGCCGCCGTAGTGATGGCGGAAGCAAAGTTCAGTGGGGAGTTCTGAGGGACTGAAGTCCCAACTCGGCCGCAGCGCGTCCTGAAGGACGCTCGGGTCGATGCACCCCGGAACCAGCGTCCTTGAGGACGCCCCATGGCCGAGCAGGGACTTCAGTCCCTCATACTCACGGTAATGCCTACAGTATGGTCGAATCCCGCCGATAAACCTTTTCAATGTCAGCGGCATCCCATTGGCAACCACCATACCGGAGGAGTACATGCTGACCCACCTCAAGAGCTTCGGCTACGCGGCGCTCGTGAGCGCCGTGTTCACCGCTCCCGCGCTCGCCGGGCCGCCGTGGATCTCGATCGAGCTGCCCGTGAATCCCTACGACCAGTCGATGCGGGGTGCGTTCCTGCTGGTACACGCGTTCCACCATGGTACGCCGATGGGGTTTCTGGTCACCGGAACGGCGGAAGGGATCGTGAACGGCGAGCGCCGCTCCGTCAAGCTCGAGTTCGCCGAGACCGCCCGCGCCGGCGTGTTCGCGCTCAAGCGGATGTGGCTGGGGGAGGGCACGTGGACCCTCGTCATCAAGGTGAATCAGGGTCCTGACGACGCCGCCACGGCGCTGGTCGATCTCGGGCCGGACGGCGAGGTGGCCTCGATCCGCGTCCCCACGACGCAGCGGGGCAGCTGGACGGTCCCTGCGAAGGTGTCGCTGAGCGACATCGATAGCGCGCTCAGGGCGCGGGCGGCAGCGCTGGCGCGGAGGTCGTAAACAACTAACAAAGGCGCGGGGAGCGGGGAGCGGTACCGGAC
>JBOHSI010000172.1:0-16367 GCA_050733055.1 Gemmatimonadales bacterium | reverse complement strand
CCCGTCGACACCGCCCGCACGCCCGGGTGGTGCAGCACACCGATCAGCGCTTGATCGTGCAGGCGCCTGGCGCCGCGGAGGTCGAATTCGATCACCAGGTCTACGTTCTCCCGCCGCGACGCGGTCCGCTCGATATCGAGCCCGACCCGCCGGATGAGCGCTTCGACATCCTCGAGCGCGGTGGGGTCCGGTGTGGCATGGATGATCAGGCGACTGTGCGTCGAAGCGCGCGCCACGGCGTTTTCGACCCACTTGAGGCCTTGCAGCACGACGAGCACCAGCAGGGCGGTGCCGAGCGCCTCCTCGTAGGCGTGCGCGCCGAGGGCCATCCCGATCGCAGCGACGACCCAGATCGTGGCGGCGCTCGTGAGGCCTGTGACCGAACCGCGCGCGTGCAGTATCGTGCCGGCGCCGATGAAGCCGACGCCGGGGAGGATCTGGGCGGCAACGCGGGCCGGATCGCCGCGGCCGAGCGACATGTCCACCGACAGCGCCGTGAACAGCGCGGCGCCCACGCAGATCAGGATGTTGGTGCGGAGCCCGGCCGGCTTCCCACTGAGCTCGCGCTCCAACCCGATCGCGCCGCCCAGCAGCGTGGCGAGCACGAGCTGCAGCAGCAGCTCCAGATGGAACGCCTCGATGATCCGTCCGAGCACCTCACCCATCAGGCCTCCGCTCCTTCCAGGAATCCCATGCAGCGTCGCACCTGGGCCATTGTCGCGCGCGCGATGGCGCGCGCTTTGGCCGCGCCCTCGCGCAGGGTGTCCCGCACCCGCCTCGGCTCAGCCTGCCACGCGTGCGCCCGCTCGCGAATGGGAGTGAGCGCGGCTATCATATTGTCCGCCAGCACCCGCTTACAGTCGAGACAGCCCCAACCGGCGGTGCGGCAATTGTGCGCCACGAGCTTCACGGTCTCGGGCGGCGAATAGCCCTGGTGGATGGTGAAGATGTTGCAGATCTCGGGGTTACCTGGGTCTTTTCGGGTGACGCGCGCCGGGTCGGTCGCGGCGGGCTTGAGCTTCTCCCAGATCGTTTCCGGTGGGTCGAACAGGCCGATCGTGTTGCCGAGACTCTTCGACATCTTGGCCTGGCCGTCGAGCCCGAGGACGCGCTTCGAGGTCGTCAGCAAGGCTTGTGGCTCTGGGAACGCGAAGCCTCCGCCGTTCGCAAAGCGTGTGTTCCAGCGACGTGCGATCTCGCGCATGAGCTCGAGGTGCTGCAGCTGGTCTTCGCCAACCGGCACGAGCGTCGCCTCGTACAACAGCACGTCGGCCGCCTGGAGCACGGGGTAGTTGAGGAGCCCCGCCGGCACGCTCTCCTGGCGCTGCGCCTTGTCCTTGAACTGCGTCTGGCGCTCGAGCTCGCCGAGCGGCGTCACCGTGGTGAGCAGCCAGTTCAGGGCGGTGTGTTCGGCGAGGTGCGACTGCACGAACACGATACTGCGCTCGGGGTCGAGCCCCGACGCGTACAGCCCGACCGCCATGTCGAGCGTCCGCTGGGACAGGGTCGAGACTTCATACGGCTGCGTGATGGCGTGCAGGTCGACGATCGAAAACAGGCAGTCGTGCTGGAACTGGAGCCTGACCCAGTTCTGCACCGCGCCGAGGTAGTTGCCGATGTGCAGCTCGCCTGAGGGCTGGATGCCGGAGAAGACGCGTGCCATGGGCTGACAACCTACGACGTTAGGGTACGGCGCCGCAAGGTGCGAGAGCTCAAAGACTTAGTCGATGTCGCGGTACGGGCCGCAGGCCGCGGGGCGACGCACCTCCGCGGGCTCACACCCGCAGCCGCGAGTCAGTGGACGGAGAAGGGCCGGCACGATTTCGTGACCGAAGCCGACCTCACGGCCGAGGCGCTCATCGCGGCCACGCTCACGCGTGAAGTCGAGGGCTCTACGGTCGTGGGAGAGGAACTCTCGCCGGCCGCCGCGCGCTCGAGCGACATCGTCTGGCTCGTGGATCCGCTGGACGGAACGACCAACTTCCTGCACGGCTATCCCCAGTACGCCGTGTCCATCGGGTGCGTAGTGAGCGGTGCCCTGTGCGCCGGGGTGATTCACGACGTGCCGCGCGACCTGGTGTACTGGGGCGCGAGGGGACTCGGCGCCTGGTTGGGCAATCGGCGGCTTGCCGTCTCGACGCTCGCCGAGCCGAAGCACGCGCTCGTGGGGACCGGATTCCCGTTCAAGCACCTCGAAGGCCTGGAGCGCTATCTGCGACAGTGCGCGGCGGTGATGCGAACGTCGAGCGGCATTCGGCGCGCCGGCTCGGCGGCGCTCGACCTGGCGGACGTGGCGGCGGGGCGCTTCGAGGCGTTCTGGGAGCTCACGCTCGCACCCTGGGACGTCGCCGCGGGCGTGGCCCTGGTGCGCGAAGCCGGCGGCGTGGTGACGACGCTCGACGGAGAGGAGGACGTTTTGCGACAGGGCTCGATCGTGGCAGGGAACCCCGCCCTGCACCGCTGGCTCCTCGAACTCCTGAGAACCGCCTAGATGCCAGCTCCGCTGGTAGAGTGCGTACCCAACTTCTCCGAGGGCAGGAACCACGAGACGCTCGACGCCCTTCGGGCCGCGATCACGAGCGTGCCGGGCACCCATTTGCTCGACGTGGAGGCCGACGCGTCGCACCACCGCTCGGTATTCACGTTCGTGGCCCGCCCGGAGGCCGCGCTCGAGGCGGCCTTCCGTGCAATGCGGGTCGCAACCGAACGGATCGACATGACGAGTCACCAGGGCGAGCACCCGCGCATGGGCGCGACCGACGTCGTGCCGTTCGTTCCGGTGCGGGACGTCACGATGGACGAGTGCGTCGCCCTCGCCCAGCGGCTCGCTGAGCGCGCCGCCGCTGAGCTCGGCATTCCGATCTTCCTGTACGCCAAGGCCGCCGTCCGCCCCGAACGAGAGCGCCTCCCGGACATCCGCAAGGGCGAGTTCGAAGGATTGCGTGAGCGCATCGGGACGGACCCGGCAGCGGACCCCGACGTCGGGCCGCGACGCATCCATCCCACCGCCGGCGCGACGGCGATCGGTGCCCGACCGTTCCTCGTCGCGTTCAACATCTATCTCGACACGGGCGACGCCCAAGTCGCGAGAGAGGTCGCGAAACAGATCCGCGCTTCGAGCGGCGGCCTATCGGCGGTCCAGGCGTCGGGGTTCCAAGTGGACGGAGCGGCGCAGGTATCGATGAACCTGCTCGACATCGACGTGACTCCCCCCGCCGCCGTGTTCGCGGCGGTCGAGGCTGAGGCGCGGCGGCGGGGGGTGGGAATCGTCAAGAGCGAGGTGGTGGGGCTCACCCCGGAGCGGGGGATCCTGGGTGCGGGCGCGGCGTACCTCAAGCTCGACGACCCTTCGGGCCACCTGCTCGAGGCGAAGCTGCGCGCGGTCGAGGGGCCGACGCTCGAGGGCTGGCTGGAAGAGCTCGCGGGCGGGACGCCCGCGCCGGGGGGCGGCAGCGCCGCTGCGCTCGCCGGCGCGCTGTCGGGTGCGCTGGTCGCCATGGTCGCCCGCCTCACGACCGGTCGGAAGGCGTATGCCGGCATCCAGGGCCGCGTGGCGGAGATCCTCGCCGAAGCAGACGCCCTCCGCGCCCAGCTCCGCCGGCTCGTGGACGACGACGCGGCGGCATACGCGCGGGTGAGCGCGGCGTTCAGAATTCCCAAGGACGGCCCCGGCCGGCCGCGGGCGGTCGATGCAGCGCTCGTGGGTGCCGCGCAAACGCCGCTCGCGACGGCGCGGGGCGCGGTGCGCCTCATCGCGCTGGCCCGGGAGATGACCAACATCGGCAATCAGAACGCGCGCTCGGATGCCCGAGTGGCCGAGGCTCTCGCCCAGGCCGCGCTCGCGGGTGCGGTGGAGAACGTCAGGGTGAACGTGGCGGCGCTGTCGGAACGGGAGCTTGGTACATCGCTACTGGACGAGGCTGAACGGTTGGCGCAGGCGATCACTCCGGCACCGTGAGGATCCGCGGCGGGCCTCCGTTCTCGAGAATCGCCACGGTATGCTCGAAGTGGGCGGACAACGACCCGTCCTGGGTCACCACCGTCCACTTGTCGTCGAGGGTTCGGATCTCGGGGCCCCCGACGTTCACCATCGGCTCGATGGCGATGGTCATCCCGGGCATGAGCCGCGGACCCCGCCTCGGCTTGCCGTAGTTCGGCACCTGCGGCTCCTCGTGGAACGACGAACCGATGCCGTGCCCCACGAGCTCCCGTACCACCGCGTACCCCGCCCGTTCCACCACCTGCTGCACCGCGTGCCCGATGTCGCCGATGTGGCTGCCGGCCCGCGCCTGCCCGACACCCGCCGCGAGAGCCTCCCGCGTCACCCGCAGCAGTCCCTCGGCCTCCGGGCTGACCCGGCCGACGGGGAACGTCGCCGCGGAGTCGGCGTGCAGTCCTTCGAGCCACACGCCCACGTCCACGCTCAACAGATCCCCCTCCTCGAGGACGCGCTGCGAGGAGGGGATGCCGTGCACCACCTCCTGGTTGATGGAGGTGCAGAGGGTGGCGGGGAAGTCATACAGCCCTTTGAACGACGGCCGCGCCCCGGGGTGCGACCGGATGAACTCCTCGGCGACGCGGTCGAGCGCTTCCGTCGACACCCCGGGACGGACGCGGCGCTGCACGAGCGCGAGCGTCTCCGCGACGATGCGGCCGGCGGCTGCCATCGTCTCGATCTCCCGCGGCGATTTGATGGTAATCATCGCCCGATGAAGCGCTTGATCTCCGTCGCGATGTCGTCGACCGTGCCCGTGCCGGGCACGCGGTGCACGATCCCTCGCTGGACATAGTGGGCCACGAGGGGGGCGGTGTCGCGCTGATAGATCTGAAGGCGGGTCTTGATGGCCTCCGGGGTGTCGTCCGAGCGTCTCTCCAGGGCGGCGCGCTCGCTCATTCGGCGGATCAGCTCTTCCTCGGGGACGTCGAGCAGCAGGATGTGATTCAGGCGCTGGGCGCGCTCGGCGAGGGTGCGGTCCACCAGCTCGGCCTGCGCGGCGGTACGCGGAAAGCCGTCGAGGACCGCGCCCCCCTTGGCCTCCGGCTTGTCGAGCTCCGTCTTGATGAGACTGAGGATGACGGCGTCAGGAACGAGCTTACCCTCGTCCATGAACTTCTTCGCCTCGCGACCGAGCGGGGTGGCGCCCTTCACGGCCGCACGCAAGATGTCTCCGGTCGTGATCTTGGGGAGTCCCAGCCGGTCCGCCAGGATCCTACCCTGGGTGCCCTTGCCCGAGCCCGGCGCGCCGAGGAGGAGTATGAACACGCCGACCCTACATGTAGCGCTGGCGGCCGCGGAACTTGACGCGGCCTTCCTTCATGAACCCGTCGTAGTGCCGCAACAGGAGATGCTGCTGCACCTGGCGGACGGTGTCGAGCGCCACGCCCACGACGATCAGCAGGGCCGTGCCGCCGAACCCGAACGGCATGTTCAGCACGTTCGAGACGACGATAGGCAGCAACGCAACGACCGTGAGGAACAGCGCGCCGGGCAGCGTGATCCGCGACAGCACGTCGTCGATGTAATCGGCGGTGGCCGCGCCCGGCTTCACGCCCGGGATGAACCCGCCCTGCTTCCTCAGGTTCTCGGCCAGGTCCACGGGGTTGAAGATGATGGACGTGTAGAAGTAGGCGAAGAAGACGATCAGCACCGCACTCGTGAGGATGTAGAGCGGCGACGTGACGTTGAAGTACTCGGCGAGGTGCTTCAGCGTCTGGTTGCCGCTGAACTGCGCGATCGTGCCCGGAACGATGATCAGCGACTGCGCGAAGATGATCGGCATCACGCCCGAGGAGTTGATGTTCAGCGGGATGTATGTCTTCTGTCCTTCGCGGATCCGCCCCCGCCCCATCACCTTGCGTGGGATCTGGATCGGGATGCGGCGCTGGGCCATGATCACCGCGACCGTCCCGGCCACGACCAGCACCATCATCGCGAGCACGACGGCGAGTACGGGGAACGTCAGCGTGCCCGCTTTCAAGGCCTCGATCGTTCGGAGCGCCTCCGGCAGGATCCGCTCGACGATCGAGAAGAAGATGAGAAGACTCGCGCCGTTCCCGATCCCCCGCTCGGTGATCTGCTCGCCCAACCACATCACGAAGATCCCACCGGTGGTGAGCGTGAGCACGGTGGTCAGCCGGAAGGCGAGGCCCGGGTGCGCCACCGCGCCTACGATCTGCTCGGTGAACAGCGCGTAGCCCCACGCCTGGAACACGCACAGCACCACGGTGAGGTAGCGGGTCCACTGCGTGAGCCGTTTTCGCCCCTGCTCGTCGCGCTGCATCTTCTCGACCACCGGGAACACCGGGGCCGCGAGCTGGAACACGATGCTCGCCGAGATGTACGGCATGATCCCGAGCGCGAACACCGTGGCTCGCCCGAAGCTGCCGCCGGCGAACAGGTCGTACAGCACGAACAGCGTACCCTGGCCTTGCTGGCGCAGGTACTCGGCGAGCGCCGGCACGTTGACGCCCGGGGTCGCGATGTGCGCTCCCACGCGGTACAGGAGGAGGCACAGGAGCGTGAAGAGGATCTTCTCCTTCAGCTCCGGGACCTTGAACAGGTTCGGGATCTGGGGCGCGGTCACGGGGTCAGCTCGTGATGGTGCCGCCCGCCTGCTCGATCTTCGCCCGGGCCGAGGTCGAGACCGTCACGCCCTTCACGGCGAACCTGCGCTGGACCTCCCCCATCCCGAGCAGTTTGATGGGGCGGTCCGGCCGGCGCACCAGGCCAGCGCCGAACAGCGTCTCGGGTGTGACTTCGACGCCTTCAGCGAGCTTGTCGAGGTGCCGGACGTTCACCACCTGAGCCGGCTGCTTGAACGGGTTCGTGAAGCCACGCTTGGGGATCCGCCGGATGAGCGGCATCTGGCCGCCCTCGAATCCAGGACGGGTCTGCCCGCCGCTGCGCGCCGTCTGGCCCTTGCCACCTCGGCCGGACGTCTTGCCGATCCCAGATCCCGGGCCGCGGCCCTTGCGGATGCGCGCGCGGTGCGAGCCGGCAGGGGGCCGCAGCCTGTGCAGCAGGACCCGCTCGATCGTCGCCTGGGGCTTCGCCTTCGGCTTGGGCTTCGGCTTCGCCTTGGCCCTCGCCTTCGTCCGGCTCTTTGCCTTCGTGGGCGCCATCGCCTACTTCCCTTTCTCGGCCGGCGTCACCTCGACGAGGTGACGCACCTGATGGAGCATGCCGCGCAGCGCCGGGTGGTCCTTCTTCACCACGACGTGTTGGTGGTGCTTCAACCCGAGCGCTTCGAGGGTACGGCGCTCCGGCGCCGGGCGGCCCAACCCCGAGCGGATCTGCCGGATGCGCAGCACGCCCGTGCCCGGCGGCGGCAAGACCGGATCCGTGCCGCGCTTGCGCTTGCGATACTTCCGGGTGGGCGGCTTCCTAGCCATGCGCGGCCGCCTCCTGGCGTGGCTTGTAGGGAATCGCCTCCACGTCCACGCCGCGCTCCTTTGCCACGCGTCGCGGCGTCGTGAGCCGCTGCAGTGCGTCGATCGTGGCCCGCACCATGTTGTGCGGGTTGGTGGAGCCGAGGCTCTTGGTGAGGATGTCGCGTACCCCGGCGCACTCGAGCACCGCACGCACCGGTCCCCCCGCAATCACGCCGGTTCCGGACGCGGCAGGCTTGAGGAGCACGCGACCCGCCCCATGATCTCCCACGATCTCGTGCGGAATCGTGCCGCCCGTGAGCGGGACCTCCATCATACGTCGGCGCGCCCCTTCGACCGCCTTGCGCACCGCCTCGCTGACTTCGTTCGCCTTGCCTGTCGCGACTCCGACGCGGCCTTGACCATCGCCGACGGCGACCAGCGCATTGAAGCCGAAGCGCCGGCCGCCCTTCACCACCTTGGCTACCCGGTTGATCGAGATCACGTTCTCGATGAGCCCGTCGCCTTCACGCTGGCGCTCGCCCCCGTCGCGGCGCTCGCCGCCTCGGCCCCGGCCCCGCCCCCGACCACGACCACCTCCGCCCCCTCCGCCCCCTCCGCCCCCCCCGCCCCCCCCGCCACCACGCGGTCGCTGCTCGACCACCGGCTCGCCGCCAGCGTGCGCGGTCTCAGGCTCCCCGCCAGCGCCGGGAGAGGCTGGGGCCGAGGTGGCGATCGGTTGTTCCTTCTCGTCCGTCATCAGAACTCCAATCCGCCCTTGCGGGCACCGTCGGCGACCGCCTTGACGCGGCCGTGATACTGGTAACCGCCGCGATCGAACACGACCGTAGTGATACCGCGATCCTTGGCCCTGCGGGCGATCAGCTGCCCCAGTGCGAAGCTCCGCGCCGTCTTGCCCTTGCCCTCGACCGCGACGCCTTCGGAGGTGTCCGCGGCCCCGAGCAATGTGACGCCTTTTGCGTCGTCCACGAGGTGGGCGTAAATGTGCTTGGCGGAGCGGAACACGACGAGTCGGGGGCGCTCGGCGGTGCCCGAGATCTCTTTGCGGATCCGGAGGTGGCGGCGGTGGCGGCGCTGGACGCGCGTCCTGACCTTGTGAATCGATCGCATGACTTACTTGACCGCCTGGGCAGTCTTGCCGGCCTTGCGCCGGACCTGCTCGCCCACGTAACGGATGCCCTTTCCTTTGTACGGCTCCGGGGGCCGGATGTTGCGGATCTCCGCCGCCACCTGGCCTACCAGCTCCTTGTCGACGCCCTCAATCTTCAAGACAACGTTGCTCTCCACGGAGATCTTGATCCCCTGCGGCGCGTGGTACGGCACCGGATGGGAGAAGCCCACCACGAGCTGCACGCCGAACGGCTTCGGCTCCACCTTGTAGCCCACGCCCTGTATCTCGAGCGACTTCGCGAAGCCCTTGGTCACGCCGTCCACCATGTTGGCGACCAGGGTGCGCGTGAGCCCATGCAGCGCCTTGTGCCGACTTTCGTCGGACGGGCGCCGCACCACGACGGTGTTGTCCTCGAGGGCGAGCGCGAGCGCCGGATGCACGGTCCGGCTAATCTCGCCTTTCGGGCCCTTCACCGTGATGCGCTGACCCTCGACGTGGGCGGTGACGCCCTGGGGCAGCGGAACGGGCTTCCTGCCGATGCGCGACATCGCCGGCCCCCTACCAGACGACGGCGAGCAGCTCGCCGCCCACGCGGGCGGTGCGAGCTTCGCGATCCGACATCAGCCCCTGTGGCGTGGAGAGAATCGCTATCCCCAGGCCATTCTTCACCCGCGGGATTTCGCGCGCCTTGACGTAGCGCCGCAAGCCCGGCGCCGAGACGCGCTGCAGCTCGCGGATGACGGGGGCATCGTTGTGGTACTTGAGGTAGAGCCGCAGCAGCCCGTAGCGCCCATCGTCCAGCACTTTGAAGTCCTGGATGTAATGGTTGTCGCGGAGGATTCGCGCGATCTCGACCTTCAGCTTCGACACCGGCATATCGACCCGGCGGTGGCCCGCTTGGCAGGCATTCCGCACGCGGGTGAGCATGTCGGCGACGGGATCAGTTACACTCATCTCGCCTTAGTCCTTTACCAACTGGCCTTGCGCACGCCGGGGATCTCGCCGCGCAGCGCGAGCTCACGGAAACAAATCCGGCACAGCTTGAACTTGCGGAGCGTGCCCCGGCTCCGGCCGCAGCGCTGGCACCGGTAGTAGGCGCGCACCTTGAACTTCGGCTTCCGCTTGACCCGCTCGATCCAGCACTTCTTTGCCATGCGAGTGCTCTCCTAGGCGACGGCGACGGGGGCTTCGCCCCGGAAGGGCATGCCCAGCTCACGGAGCAGCGCGCGGGCCGCATCGTCCCGCCCGGCGCTCGTCACGACCGTGATATCCATGCCATGGATCTGCTCGACCTTGTCGTAGTCGATCTCGGGGAAAATCATCTGCTCCTTGATGCCGATGCTGTAGTTGCCCCGGCCGTCGAAGCTGTCCGGCGAGAGCCCGCGGAAATCACGCATGCGGGGCACTGCGATCGTGATGAACCGGTCCAGAAACTCGTACATCCGCGCCCCCCGCAACGTTACCGCGCAGCCGATCGCCATCCCCTGCCGGAGGTTGAAGTTCGCGACCGACTTCTTGGCCCGCGTCACGACCGGATGCTGGCCCGTGATCGCCGCGAGCTCAGCCACGGCGGCCTCGAGCCCCTTGGGGTTCTTGGGCGCGTCCCCCATCCCGACGTTGAGTACGATCTTCACGAGCCGCGGGATCTCGTGCGGGTTCGTGAAGCCGAACTGCTGCAGGAGCTTGGGCCGCACCCGTTGCCCGTAGAACTCCAGCAACCGGGGCCGCGGCGCGGGCTCGGGAGGCGGACCTTGGGGTGCAGGCGGTGCCGCCGGTTGCCCCGCAGCCGGCTTCTTGGGCTTCTTGTCCTTCGGTTTGCCTCGCGGCTCCGCCCCGGGGGCAGTCGCGCCGGCCTGCGTGGGTTCCTGCTCTTTCGTATCCGCCATCGGCTATCTCGCACGCGGGATCGGCTGCCCGGACGCGACCGCGACCCGCTCCACCGTCCCGTCCTTGTCGACGCGCCGCCGCACTCGCGTGGGCTCGCCCGACTTGGGGTCGAGGAGCATCACGTTGGACGCTGGGATGGGCGCCGGAATCTCAATGATGCCGCTCTCTGCCCCCGGCTTGGTCGCCCGCTTGTGCTTCTTGACCACGTTGACGCCCTCCACGACGAGCCGGAACGTCGTCGGATATACGCGGAGGACCTTCCCTTCCTTGCCGCGGTGCTCGCCGCGGATGACGCGCACGGTGTCGCCCTTGGCGACGTGCAGCTTGTGGCGCACGGGCTCTCGCTGAGTTGCCCGGCCGCGCCGGCTCTTACGATAGATCAGCTGCCGCATGTCAAATCACCTCCGGGGCGAGCGACACGATCTTCATGAACTTCTTCTCGCGCAGCTCCCGCCCGACGGGACCGAAGATGCGGGTGGCGCGCGGCTCCCCCTGCTCGGTGATGAGCACCGCCGCGTTCTCGTCGAAGCGGATGTAAGAGCCGTCCTTGCGTTTGGTCTCCTTGGCCGTCCGCACGATCACCGCCCTCACCACCTCGCCCTTCTTGATCTGGCCGGTGGGGATCGCGTCCTTGATCGTGACGACCACGATGTCGCCCAGCCCTGCGTAGCGGCGCTTCGACCCACCGAGCACGCGGATCACGAGCGCCTTCCGCGCGCCCGAGTTGTCGGCGATCTTCAGCATCGATTCCTGCTGAACCACGATCCCCCTCCCCCGTTACTTCGCGTGCTCGACGATCTCGACGACGCGCCACCGCTTGGTCTTCGAAAGCGGCCTGGTCTCCACGATCCGCACGGTATCGCCCTGCTTCGCACCCTTGTCGTTGTGGGCCGCGACCGTCTTGGTGCGGACCACTTGTTTGCCGTAGAACCCGTGCGCGAACCGGCGCACGAGCGACACCGTAATCGTCTGCTGCATCTTGTCGCTCACCACCACGCCTGTGCGGACCTTGCGACGCCCCCTCATGCCGGCTTCCTCTCGCGCAGAATGGACTTGATGCGCGCGATGTCGCGGCGCATCGTGCGGAACTGCAGCGGGTTCGCGAGGGCCTCCGTCCCCCGCCGGAACGCCAGGCGGAACCGTTCCTCGATCAGCACGGCGAGCTTTTGCTCGAGCTCCTCGGTCTTGAGCTCCCGCAGCGCCTCGGGCTTCAGCTTGGCCATGCTACCGCTCCTCCCGCTTTACGAACTTCGACTTGATCGGCAGCTTCGCCGCCGCGAGCGCCAGCGCCTCCCGCGCCAGGTCTTCGGCGATCCCCTCTACCTCGAACATCACCCGACCGGGCTTCACCACCGCCACCCAGCCCTCGGGGTTGCCTTTCCCTTTGCCCATGCGCGTCTCGGCCGGCTTCTTGGTGATGGGCTTGTCGGGAAACAGCCGGATCCAGACCTTGCCACCGCGCTTCATCTCGCGCGTCAGTGCGACGCGCGACGCCTCGATCTGCCGGTTGGTGATCCATCCCGGCTCCAGCGCCATGAGCCCGTAGTGGCCGAACGCGACCGTGTTCCCGCGCGTGGCCATCCCCTTGGTACGGCCCTTGAACCGCTTGCGAAACTTGACGCGCTTCGGTGCGAGCATGGCCCCCTCAGACGCCCGTCGAGTACGTGCGGCCGTGCAGGTCTTCGGTGCGCTCGCCCTTGAAGATCCACACCTTGACCCCAATGGTTCCGTACGTCGTCTTGGCCGTCGAGATCGCGTAGTCCACGTCGGCGCGCAGGGTGTGCAGCGGCACCCGTCCCTCGTGGTAGCCCTCCGTGCGCGCGATTTCGGCACCGCCCAAGCGGCCCGCTGTCTTGAGCTTGATCCCTTGCGCGCCCATGCGTATCGCACTCTGCACTGCGCGCTTCATCGCGCGGCGGAACGAAATGCGCTGGGTCAACTGGTGCGCCACGCTGTCCGCCACAAGCTGCGCGTCGAGCTCCGGCCGCTTGATCTCTTCGACGTTGATGCCGACTTCCTTGCCGGTGAGCTGGGTCAGCTCGTCGCGCAGCTTGTCCACCTCAGCGCCGCGTTTCCCGATCACCACACCCGGCCGCCCGGTGTGCACCGTGACGGTCACCTTCCCCGGCTTGCGCTCGATGTGCACATCCGCGATGGCGGCGTGCGCGAGGCGCGTCTTGAGGTACTTCCGGATCAGCTCGTCCTCCTTCAGCAGCTCCGGGAAATCCCGGCGCGCGAAGTAGCGCGAGCGCCACTGCTTGACGATCCCGAGCCGGAACCCGTAGGGATGCGTTTTCTGACCCACTTTACTTGCTCCGTTTCTTGGTCCGCGACGCCTGCGCGGCCTTGGTCCGCTTCTTCCCACCCTTCGTCGCCGTAACCGGCCCCACCGGAGCCTTGGCCTCCGCCTTCTCCACCGTCTTGGCGGGCGCAGCCGTCGGCGGCGCCGGCGCGGCTGTCACGTGGATTTCCACGTGGCTGGTCCGCTTGAGAATGGGCGTCGCCCGGCCCATCGCGGCCGCAGCGTAGCGCTTGAACGTCGGCCCCTCGTTCACCACAGCGTACTTGACCAGCAAGCGGTCCGCGTCGAACGCCGTGTTCTGGCGCAGCGCCCGCTGCTCGGCGTTCGCCACCGCGGACTTGAGCACCTTGTGGATTTGCTTCGCCGCCAGCTTCTTCGAGAACCGGAGGATTGCGTACGCCTCCGGCACCGCGCGGCCGCGGATCTGGTCGATGACCAGGCGCATCTTTCGCGCCGACTGGCGGACGGTCCGCTGAATCGCTCGCGCTTCCATCGTCACTGGGGGGCCGCCTCGGCCGCCTCACGCTCCTGCGCCGACCCCTTCGCGCTGTGCCCGCGGAACAGCCGGGTCGCCGCGAATTCGCCGAGCTTGTGCCCCACCATGTTCTCGGTGATGTACACCGGGATGAACTTGTTCCCGTTATGCACGGCGAGGGTATGGCCCACGAAATCCGGCGTGATGGTGCTGCGCCGGGACCATGTCTTGAAGACCTTCTTCTCGTTCTTCTCGTTTAGGACCCGGATCTTGTCGAGCAGCGACGCCTCGACGTAGGGGCCCTTCTTGATCGACCGTCCCATTACTGCGTCGCCTTCCCGCGCTTGCGTCCGCGCACGATGAGTTTCGTCGATGGCTTCTTCTTGTGCCGCGTCTTCTTCCCTTCGACCTTGCCCCACGGCGACGTGGGAGGCCGGCCGCCCGAGCTCTTCCCCTCGCCGCCGCCCAGCGGGTGGTCGACCGGGTTCATCGCCACGCCGCGCACCCGCGGCCGGCGGCCGAGCCAGCGCGTTTTCCCGGCCTTGCCGACCGACAGGAGCTCGTGCTCCGGGTTCGACACGTCGCCGATCGTCGCCAGGCATTCGCCTCGCACCATCCGCATCTCGGTGGAGCGGAGTCGCAGGGTCACGTGGTTGCCCTCTTTCGCCACGACCTGCACGCCCGTGCCGGCCGAGCGGGCGAGCTGGCCGCCACGGCCAATCTTGAGCTCCACGTTGTGCACCGTCGTGCCGAGGGGGATCTCGAACAGCGGCATCGCGTTCCCGATCCGGATGTCAGAGCCCGGCCCGGAGACGACGGTGTCACCCACGGCGAGCCCCTTCGGGGCCAGGATGTAACGTTTCTCGCCGTCCGCGTAGTACAGGAGCGCGATGCGGGCCGTACGGTTCGGGTCGTACTCGATCGCCGCCACCTTCGCCGGCACGCCGAACTTCTCCCGCCGGAAGTCGATGCGCCGATACAGCCGCTTGTGCCCGCCCCCCTGATGGCGCGTCGTGATGTGACCCTTGTTGTTACGGCCGCCGGTCCGCTTGAGCGGCTCGACGAGCGCGCGCTCCGGCTCCGTCTTCGTGACGTCCGCGAAGTCCGACACCGAGCGAAACCGCGTCGCCGAGGTCATCGGCTTGAACTGTCGAATGCCCATATCAGCCCTCGAACACCTCGATCGCGTCGCCCTCCCTGAGGGTGACGATCGCCTTCTTCCAGGACGGCCGCCGGCCGACGTGGCGGCCGAGCGTGCGGCGCTTGGCGCGCACGACCATGGTGCGGACGTCGGTCACGGTGACCTTGAACAACGACTCGATCGCCGCGCGAATCTGCGGCTTGGTCGCGTCGGGATGCACCCGGAACGCGTACTCCTTCCGGGCCCCGTAGGCCGCGGACGACTTCTCGGTGACCACCGGCCCGACGACGGTGCGGTGCAGCTCAGGCATCGCCCCCCTCCTCGCTTTCGCCGGTATCGCCCAGCGCCGGCAGCTCGACCACCACGGCGTCCGACCACAGGATCTCGTAGGCCGTCGCGTCGCCGAACCGCATCACGAGCACGTCCGGGATGTTGCGGCCCGAGAGGTACACGTTGTGTGCGTTCGCAGCCCCGGCGGTCAGCACCAGCACCTTCCGCTCCGTGAGCTCGAGCTTGCCGAGCAGCTCGGCGAGGGTCTTGGTCTTCGGCTTCTCATAGACGAGCGGGTCCACCACGAACACCGCGCCCTCGCGCGCCCGCGCGTTCAAGGCGGACTTCTTCGCCAGCTGGCGGACTTTCTTCGGGATGCCCAGCCGGTAGTCGCGCGGGTGCGGCCCGAACACGACGCCGCCGTGCCGCCAGTGGGGCGCGCGGATCGATCCCTGGCGGGCGCGGCCCGTGCCTTTCTGTCGCCACGGCTTCTGGTTGCCACCGGTCACCCAGCGGCGCGTCTTGGTGTCGTGCGTTCCCTGGCGCTGGTTCGCGAGGTATGTCACCACTGCTTGGTGAAGTGCGTGCTCGTTCACCGTGCCGTCGAACAGCGTCGCCGGCAGGCGAACCGCCTTCTTTTTCGCGCCGGCCGCCGAGTAGTGCGGAGCCTCAATCATGGCGACTCGGGCCTCCCTGTTTGCGGACGGTGACCAAGCCGTTCATCGGCCCCGGCACCGCGCCCCTGACGAACAGGAGATTCCGCTCGACGTCCACCTTCACGACCCGGAGTCCGAGCTCGGTGAAGCGGCGCGCGCCCATGTGCCCCGGCATCCGCTTCCCCTTGATGACGCGGGAGGGATCCGTGCCCGGAGCGATCGAGCCAGGCTTGCGATGCCGAGTGTTGCCGTGGGTCTCGGGCCCCCCGCCGAAGTGATGCCGGTGCACGACGCCCTGAAAGCCGCGGCCCTTGGTCACGCCGGTGACCTTCACGAGTTCGCCCGCCTGGAAGATCGCGACCGTGACCGCCTCGCCCGCCTGCGGCGGCTGCTCCGTCCCCCCAAGGCCGAAGCTCCGCAGCACGCGCGGCGCGGTCTCGAGGCCGGCCGGCTTCACATGGCCCACGATCGCCTTGGCGCTGCGCTTGGGCTTTCGCGCGCCGAATCCGAGTTGGACCTGCGCCCCAACCCCCGCCCCCGCCCCCGCCCCCGCCGCTGTCACCTGCACCACCGGACAGGGGCCGGCTTCGATCACCGTGACGGGCACGTGGGTGCCTTCGTCATCGAACAGTCGGGTCATGCCGAGTTTCCTGCCGATCAGTGCATTCATGGCGCTACTGCACCTTGATCTCGACGTCCACACCGGCAGGTAGATCGAGCTTGGTGAGCGCGTCCACCGTCTGGGAGCGCGAGTCCATAATGTCGATCAGCCGCTTGTGCGTCTTCAGCTCGAACTGCTCGCGGCTCTTCTTGTCGATGTGCGGGCTGCGGAGCACCGTCCACAGCTGCCGCTTGGTCGGCAGCGGGATGGGCCCGGAGACCTGGGCGCCGGTCTTCTCGGCCGTGCGCACGATGTCGGCCGCCGCCTGATCGATCAGCGCGTGGTCGAACGCCTTGAGACGAATGCGGATCTTGCCAGCCATAGGTCCTCGATTACTTGAGAATCTTGGTGACGACGCCGGCGCCCACGGTGCGGCCGCCCTCGCGGATCGCGAACCGCAGCTGCTCCTCCATCGCGATCGGCGTGATCAGCTCGATCGTCATTTTCGTGTTGTCCCCCGGCATCACCATCTCCA
>JBOHSI010000171.1:0-15177 GCA_050733055.1 Gemmatimonadales bacterium | reverse complement strand
GCGCCGGGGTACGCGGACGCGCAAGACCAGCTCCTGGCGTTGGGGATCGATAGCGGGCTGGCTCTGCCCGCCGCGCGGCGACCGGACGAGCCGCAGGTGCCCGCGCGCACGGCGGGCGAGCGCTTCGAGATCCGGACGCGGGACGGCTGGCGGCCGTTCTACGTCAAAGGAGTGAACCTCGGCCCCGCGCTCCCCGGCAAGTTCCCGTCCGAGGCTCCGACGGACGACTCGACATACGCGCGCTGGCTGCGCCTCATCGCCGAGGCGAATGCCAATACGGTGCGCGTGTACACGATCTTGCCGCCGGCGTTCTATCGGGCCCTCAAGCGCTGGAATGATGCGCAGCCGGACCGCGTGCTCTGGCTCGTGCACGGCGTGTGGGCCGAGCTGCCGCGGCGAAACGACTACGACGCCGCGGACTGGAAATCGGAGTTCCAAGCCGAAATGCGACGGGTCGTGGACCTGGTGCACGGGCATGCCCTCATTGCGGCGCGTCCCGGGCACGCATTCGGCCGCTATGACGCCGACGTTTCGGACCGCGTGCTCGCCTACATCCTGGGCCGCGAGTGGGAGCCGTTCTCGATCCGCGCCTACAACGCGAAGCGGCGTGCGCGGACGACGTACGCGGGGCGGTTCCTCGCCATGGAACGCGGCACGCCCGCCGACGTGTGGATGGCCGAGCAGTGCGACTACATGCTGCGCTACGAGTGGGATACCTATCACTCGCAGCGGCCGGTCGCCTACACCAACTGGCCGACGCTCGACCCGCTGCGGCACCCGACCGAGCCGACGCTCGAGGAGGAGCAAGCGTTGCGGCGCCGCTACGGGTTTCCGCCGAACCCGCGGCTCAAGGAGTACGACAACGACCGCGAGTCGCTGGATGCGATGCTGGTGCGGACGACTCCCGCGAACGTGGCCGGCTACTTCGCCTCCTACCACGTGTACCCGTACTATCCGGACTTCATCGGGCTCGACCCGAAATACGCCGCCGCGCGCACCCGCTACCTCGGGTATCTCACGGATCTCCAGCGCCACCACGCCGGGCGGCCGCTGCTCATCGCGGAGTACGGGATTCCCTCGTCCCGCGGGACCTCGCACCTCGAGCCGGACGGAAGGCACCACGGCGGGCACGACGAGCGGGCGATGGCCGAGCTCGACGCGCGGCTCACGCGCGAGATCCGCGAAGCGGGAGCGGCGGGCGGGATTCTGTTTGCGTGGCTTGACGAGTGGTTCAAGCACACCTGGGTGACGATTGACCTCGAGACGCCCGCCGAGCGCACGCGGTTGTGGCACAATGTCGAGAATGCCGAGCAGCATTACGGCCTGCTGGGGCATTACGCGGGCGACTCGGCGTCGACTCCCGAGACCGGGGGCGACGCCGCGCGCTGGCGGGCGCTGCCGGTGCTGGAGCGCTACGACGGGCTCGCATTGCGCGTAGGGGCGGATCCCTCCTATCTGTATGTGGCGCTCGACGGCGCCCAGCCGGGCTTCGATTCGGCGCGCTACGTGATCGGGATCGACACGTACGCCCGCGACCGCGGGCAGTTCCGGCTGCCCGGGGCCACGGCGGTGGGCGATGTCGGGTTCGAGTTCGCGCTCGTCTTGAACGACACAAGCGATGCGCAGCTCCTCACCGCACCGTGGTACAACCCGTACCTCGGGCCACGAAAGGGCATGGGGCCCACGGGGCTCGACCGGTTCTACAACGAGGCGGTAACGGTAAACGCCAGCCGGCGGGACGGCGTCTGGGATTCGTTGTTCGTGACGACGAACCGCTGGCGCATCGGGCGCGACGGCCGGACCTATGCCGCGCGCGGTGTGAACCGGGGGCGCCTGCGCCACGGCCACGCAGAGGACGCGAGGCTCGCCGACTGGTATATGGATGGCGTGGCACGGATCGTCGAAGTGCGCATCCCGTGGGCGCTCTTGAACGTGACCGATCCGTCGTCGCGGCGCGTGATGACCCGATACCGTCGCGACGGGACGTTCGACACGGCAGTGACCGACGGATTCCGGTTCGCCTTGGCCGTCCGCGGCCGCGCGAGCGGCGCCATGCGGGGAGCGCCATCTCCCCGCGTGACTTTCGCGTGGCCGACCTGGGAGGAACCCACCTGGCACGAGCGGGTCAAACCTGCCTATTTCGCCATGCGCGAGGTGTGGGGTGCCTGGTGAGCAGGGCGCTGCTGCGCGCGCTCGCGCTGGTCGCCGTCCCCGGGCTCCTCACCGCTCAGCTCCCGGAGGCCGAAGCGGCGTTCCGCCGCGGCGACTACGCCGCCGCGCGCGCCGCGTATGAGCAGGTGCTCGCGACTGACTCCCTCAACGTGCGAGCGCTGTACCGGCTGGCGATTCTCGACAGCTGGGACGGCAAGCTTGCGCGCTCGCTCCAGGAGTTCGCCCAGCTGCGCCGCCTCGAGCCGCGGGACGGGGACATCATGGTCTCGCAGGCCCAGGTGCTCGCCTGGGCCGGGGAGACGCGCGTCTCGGAGTTGCTGTACGATTCGGTGCTCGCCGACTCACCTGCGCGAGCCGATGCGCTGGCGGGTCGCGCGCGCGCGGTCGCCTGGAGCGGGGAGCTCGACCGGGCGGAGCGGCTGTGGCGCGCGGCGCTGGCGCTGCATCCGGACGCCGCCGAGCTCCTGGTCGGCCTGGCGCAGACCCTTTCCTGGAAGGGGCAGCCGGCGCTCGCCGAGGCGTACGCGACGCGGGCGCGGGCGGTGGCACCGGGAGACAGGGCCGCGCGGGATGTCGAGCGGATGGTGCGCGCCGCGCTGCGCCCGGAGGTCGGGACGTGGGTGGACGGCGCGGGGGACTCGGACGACAACGAGTACGTGGCGCAGGAAGCGACGCTCACGACGTCGCTCGGCCCGGACCTGCGTGGCACCGTGCACGCCGGGTGGCGCTACACGACCGATCCCGCTCGCGACGGCGCGAGCTACGGCGCGGGCGGCTACGCCGTTGTCGCGCTCGGCAGGGGCGCCGTGCTGCGGGCCGGGGCGGGTGTGCGACGGATCGATCCGGACAGCGGGCCCGGCCGCACGCCGCTCACCGCGCAGCTTGGCGTGGGCATCCGCCCGGCCCGCTACGCCGCGGTGGGCGTGGCGTATTCGCGCGCTCCGTTCGACGAGACGGCCCGGCTGATGCGCCAGGACCTGATGCTCGATGCGGTGGACGTCAGCTTCGACGTCTCACCGAAGGCCGGGTGGTCGATCTCCGGCGGCGCGAACGGCACGTGGTTATCCGACGGCAACCGCCGGCTTGCCGCGGTGGGCGCGGTGCTCGCGCGCGTGGCACCCGGACTCGAGCTCGGCCCGTTCGCGCGCATCATGGGCTACCGTGAGAGTCCCGGCACGGGCTATTTCGCGCCCGACCGGTTCACGGTGATCGAAGGCCGGGTCGTGTACGCGTGGCAGAAGCGACGCTGGGGCGTGCGGGCGGACGGCGGGCTTGGCTCGCAGCAGGTCTTCAAGGGCGCCGCGCACCAGGCGGAGTGGCACGTCGGGCTGACGCTGTCCCGGGGGTGGGGAGCGAACAACGAGGTTGCGCTCGCTGGCGCCGTCACGAACAGCGCGGGGGCGACGACGTCGACCGGGCTCCGAACGGAATCGTTTCGTTATCGCTCGCTGCGCCTGAGCGTCAGGCAAGGCCTCTAAGGCAGATCGATCAGCGGCAGGCCGGCGCGTCTAATCGTGATCATCGTGACGCTCCTCGCTGTTCAGCCGTTCGGTGGCCCCCTTCCCGAGCGTGCGGAGCAGGCGGATCGCCAGCGCCGCTCGCGCGGGGGCAGCGCCGCCACAGCGTGCTGCATCGCCTCCGCGTGCGGTGGTGAAGATCCGCTCGATGAGCCGCCGGCCGGCGGCCGTGAGCGCGAGCAGTGTGACCCGGCGATCGGTCTCGCTCCTGTTGCTGGCGAGCCGGAAAGCACGCGCGCGCTCAGCTTGGCGATCCGGCAGCGGTACGGGTGGAACGTGAAGATCGCGCGTGACGGCGAGTGCGTCGACCTCTAGCCGACGTTGCGAACGCCCCTCCCGACGGCATATTACCCACCCTCTCCAGCGTGCTTCGAGGAAAGCGAGTCCGGCCCATGAAGCGTTCCATCACCCTCAACGTGAACGGCGCGGCGCGGACGACGGAGGTCGAGCCGCGGGCGCTGCTCGCGTACGTGCTGCGCGACCAGCTCGATCTCACCGGCACCCACATCGGTTGTGACACAAGCCAGTGCGGCGCCTGCACCGTCCTGGTTGACGGCCGCGCGGTGAAGAGCTGCACGGTGCTCGCGGTGCAGGCGGAAGGCCGGAAGGTCACCACGATCGAAGGACTCGCGCCGGACGGCGGCCTGCACCCGTTGCAGCAGGCCTTCTGGGAGAAGCACGGCCTGCAGTGCGGGTTCTGCACGCCGGGGATCATCATGACCGCTGTCGATCTGCTTTCGTCCAAGCCCAACCCTACCGCCGCCGAGATCCGCCACGCGCTCGAAGGCAATCTCTGCCGCTGCACCGGCTACCAGAACATCGTCGCCGCGATCCAGGCCGCGGCGGGCGCCAGGCATTAGGAGGCCGGCCATGGCCACTCTCTTCGGCTCCGGGATCAAGCGCCGCGAGGACCCGCGGCTCATCACGGGCAAGGCGACCTACACCGACGACGTGAAGCTGCCGGGGCTCCTGTACGCGAGCGTCCTGCGGAGCACCTATGCGCACGCCAGGCTCAAGGAGGTGGACATCGCGAAGGCGAAGAAGGCACCGGGCGTCGTCGCGGTGTACACGGGCGCGGACTTAAAGGACAAGGTCAACACCGTCCCCTGTGCGTGGAATGTGCCGAACTGCGACCTCAAGGTCCCTGCGCATCCCCTGCTCGCGACGGACAAGGTGCGCTACGTCGGGGACGGGATCGCGCTGGTGGTCGCCGAGTCGCGCGCCGCGGCGCGCGACGCGCTCGACGTGATCGACGTGGACTACGAGCCGCTCGCCGCGGTGGTGGACCCCGAGAAGGCGGCCCAACAAGGCGCGCCCCAGCTGCACGCGGACGTGCCGAACAACGTCGCCTTCACATGGAAGGTGACGGGCGGAGATGCCGACAAGGCGTTCGCCGAGGCGCCGGTGACGGTGGAGCAGCGCATCCTGCAGAATCGCCTGTTGCCGACGGCGATGGAGCCGCGCGCGGCGTGCGCGAGCTACAATCCCGGCACCGGCCAGCTCACCCTATGGGTCACGAGCCAGAACCCGCACATCCACCGGTTCCTGCTGTCCGTCATGCTGAAGCTGCCCGAGCATCGCATCCGCGTGATCGCCCCCGAGGTGGGCGGCGGCTTCGGGAGCAAGATCCCGGGCTACCCGGACGAGGCGCTCGTCTGCCGCGCCTCGATGGATCTCGGACGGCCGGTCAAGTGGACCGAGGACCGTTCGGAGAACTACAAGGTCACGATCCACGGCCGCGACCACGTCGAGTACGTGGAGCTTGCCGGCACCAAGGACGGGAAGATCACCGGGCTGCGCACCCGCGTGTACGCAGGGCTCGGCGGCTACGCCTCCACCGCGGCGCCGGGCATCCCCACGATCCTCCACGGGCTGATGTACTCCGGTCCGTACATGATCCCGAACATCTCGGGGACCGTGCACGGCGTGTATACGACGACCACGCCGGTGGACGCCTACCGCGGCGCGGGCCGCCCCGAGGCGACGTTCCTGCTCGAGCGGACGATCAACCTCTACGCGCAGAAGGTCGGGATGGACCCGGTCGAGGTGCGCAGGAAGAACCTGATCCCCAAGGACAAGTTCCCCTACACCGTCGCCACCGGGATCACCTACGATTCGGGGAACTACCAGGGCGCGCTCGACAAGGCGCTGAAGATGCTCGACTACAAGGAGTTCCGGGCCGAGCAGTCGAAGGCCCGGAAGGAAGGGCGCTACTTGGGCGTCGGCGTCACGACGTACTGCGAGATCTGCGGGCTCGGGCCCTCCCAGGTGGCGGGCGCCGTCGGGTTCGGCGGCGGGCTGTACGACAGCGCGATCGTGCGGGTGTATCCGACGGGCGTGGTCCGCGCCTACATCGGGGGCAAGCCGCACGGGCAGGGGGAAGAAACCACGTTCGCACAGATCGTTGCCGACGAGTTCGGCATTCCAGTCGAGAACGTCGAGGTCGTGGCGGGCGACACCGAGGCGACCCCTCAGGGGTGGGGAACCTACGGCAGCCGGACGACGGCGGTCTGCGGCAGCGCGGTCAAAATCGCCGCGCAGCGTGTCAAGGAGAAGGCGAAGAGAATCGCCGCCCACCTGCTCGAGGCGAACGAGGCGGACCTCGAGTGGAAGGACGGGAAGTTCGTCGTGAAGGGCTCGCCCGACAAAGGCAAGAGCTTCCGCGAGCTCGCGCTCATGGCGAACGTCGCGTGGAACATGCCGCCGGGCGTCGAGCCGGGGCTCGAGGCGACCGCCTTTTTCGATCCGTCGAATTTCGTCTATCCGTTCGGCACGCACATCTGCACGGTCGAGGTGGACGTGGAGACCGGCGAGGTAAAGATCCTGCGATACATCGCGGTGGACGACTGCGGCCCGCAGATCAATCCGATGATCGTCGAAGGGCAGGTGCACGGCGGCGTGGTGCAGGGGCTGGGGGAGGCGCTGCAGGAGGTGGCGGTGTACGACGAGGACGGCCAGCTCCTCACAGGCACACTGATGGATTACGCGGTGCCCAAGGCGTCGCAGATGCCCACGATCGAGACCGCGCATACGGTGACGCCGTCGCCCGTGAACCCGCTGGGCGTGAAGGGCGTGGGTGAGACCGGGACGATCGCGTCGGTGCCGACCCTCGTGAACGCGGTGTGCGACGCGCTGGCACCGCTCGGCGTCACGCACATCGACAAGCCGCTCACCCCAGCCCGCGTCTGGGCCGCGATCCGGCAGGCGAAGGGAGGCAGGCCATGATCCCGACCGCCTTCGACTACGTGCGCGCCAAGAACCTGCACGACGCGCTGAAGGCGCTCGGCAGGAACAGCAAGGTCATTGCCGGTGGGCACAGTCTCGTGCCGCTGCTCCGGTTCCGGCTTACGCAACCCGACCGCCTCGTGGACATCGGGCACCTGGCCCAGCTCAAGGGGATCAAGGCCGCGGGCGGCGGCGCCCGGATCGGCGCGGCCACCACCTACCGGGAGCTGCTCGAGGCGAAGCTGGTGCGGGACAAGTATCCGCTGATCGCCGAGGTGACCGAGCACATCGGTGACCTCCAGGTGCGCAACGCCGGCACGATCGGCGGCGGGCTGGCCCACGCCGACCCGGCTGCCGACATGCCACCCGTCATGCTGGTGCTCGACGCCACTTTCGTGTTGCAGTCCAAAGGCGGCAAGCGGTCGGTTCCCGCCCGCAAGTTCTTCAAGGGGCCGTTCACGACGGCGCTCAAACGGAACGAGCTGCTAGTGGAGATCCGGCTGCCGGCCCCACCCAAGGGCGCGGGGACGGCCTACGTCAGCTTCGAGCAGGCGGCGTCGGGCTACGCGCTGGTCGGCGCGGCCGCCCTCGTGGTGACGGCGAAGGGCATGGTCACGCGCGCGGACCTCGCGTTCACCGGGCTTGGGGACACGCCGTTCCTCGCGGCCGGCGCGGCGAAACTTGTCGGGACGAGCGGCGATGCCGGCGCGGTCGCGCAAGTCGCCGAGGCGGCGGTGAATGGGGCGGGCGTCGAGGCGAACGACGACATCCACGCCGGGCCCGAGTATCGGCTGCACCTCGCCCGGGTGGCCGCGCGGCGGGCGCTCGCCGGAGCGCGCGCCCGGGCGACGTAGTGCGGCTTGAGTTCTCCGGCGCGCCCGAGATCGCCGCGCCGCCCGAGCAGGTCTGGAACAAGCTGCTCGATCACGAATTCGTGGCCTCGGTCGCGCCGGGAGTCGAGAGCGTCGAGGCGATTGACGACCGGCACTTCAAGGTTGTTGCGGGTGTAGGCGTGGGCAGCGTGAAGGTGAAGTTTCAGCTCGACGTCGAGCTGTCCGACCTAGTCCCGCCGTGGCGCCTCAAGATGTCGGCCCGCGGCAAGGCCCCCGGCTCGGGCGTCGAGGTGACCACCGACCTCGAGATCGAGCCCGTGCCCCCGAACCGCTCCCGCCTCAAGTGGCAGGCCAGTTCCGAGGTGCGGGGCACGGTGGCGAGCGTCGGAGCGCGGCTGCTCAAGGGCGCCGCCAAGAAGCTCACCGAGGGTTTCTGGGACGAGTTCGCCGAGCGCGTGGGAAAGCCTTCGAAGTAAATTTCGGTCGATGGACACGCCCTCGATCGACTCCCTGCAGCGAGCCTTCGGCGCCGAGCGCTACGTGGCCGACCGCGACCTTGCCACGGCGGTGTACCTCGCGCTCGCGCTGGACCGGCCGCTCCTGCTCGAGGGCGAAGCCGGGGTGGGGAAGACGGAGGTCGGGCGGACGCTCGCCGCGGTGCTCAAGACGGAGCTGATCCGGCTGCAGTGTTATGAGGGACTCGACGTCAACGCGGCGGTGTACGAGTGGGACTATCCCCGCCAGATGCTCGAGATCCGGCTGCTCGAGGCGCGGGGCGAGGGGAAGACGGCGGCGACGCGCGACATCTTCTCGGAGGAGTTCCTGATCCGGCGCCCCCTGCTGCGGGCGCTCGCCAATTCCCGTCCCGAGCCGCCGGTGCTGTTGATCGACGAGATCGACCGGGCGGATGAGGAGTTCGAAGCCTACCTGCTCGAGGTGCTCGCGGATTTCGCGATCACTATTCCCGAGATCGGCACGATCAAGGCCGATCGGCCGCCGCGCGTCATCATCACGAGCAACCGCACCCGCGAGGTGCACGACGCGCTGAAGCGGCGCTGCCTGTATCACTGGATCGACTATCCGACGCCCGAGCGCGAGCTCGAGATCCTGAACCGCCGGATGCCGGATCTCCCCGATACGCTCGCCCGCGAGGTGGTGGCGTTCGTCCAGCGGCTGCGCTCGGCCGACCTCACGAAAGTGCCGGGCGTGGCGGAGACCATCGACTGGGCGGCGGCGCTCGCGGCACTGGGCGCCCAGCGACTGGAGGCGGAGCAGGTCGAGCGGACCCTGGGCGCGCTGCTCAAGTACCAAGAAGATGTCGCCGCGATGAAGGGCGGCGGAGCAGCGAGGCTGCTGGATGACGTGAGAGCCGGCCCTCAGGCGGTCGGGCGGCCAGGCGGTCGGTGACGACGGTGACGACCGAGCTCCGGGTCGATGGTGCGGCACTGGTGGCGAACGTGGTCCTGTTCGGCCGGATACTCAGGCGAGCGGGACTCGCGATCGACGCCGACCAGACCCGCCGCTTCGCGGAGGTGCTCGGGCTACTCGGCGTGGACCGGCGCGGCGACGTGAAGGCGGCGGGACGGGCGCTGTTCGTCCGGCGGCGCGAGCAGCTGGCCACGTACGACGCGGCGTTCGACTTGTTCTGGCGTCGCGGGACGGTCGTCGGGGGCGCCTCGGCGGCGTTGCCGCGGCTGCGCCAGCAGGAGGGCCGGCAGGCGGACGTGAGCTTCGGGCCGGAGCCCCCACCGGGGGTGGACGTGACCGAGGCAGTCGATCGGGCGGCACGGCTGGGTGCGAGTCGTGCGGAGCGGCTGCGCACCGCCGACTTCGCCGAGCTGACGCCGGACGAGATGCGGGACGCCGCGGCGCTGCTCGCCGCGCTGCGGCCAAAGCTGGCACGTCGCCCGTCGCGGCGGCGGCAGCTCGATCGCAACGGAGAGCGGCTCGCCGCACGGGCGATGCTGCGCCGCTCGCTCGGCACGGGAGGCGAGCCGCTCGACTGGCGCTGGTTGCGGCGCACCGCGCGACCCCGCCCCATCATGCTGGTGTGCGATATCTCGGGCTCGATGGAGCGCTACAGCCGCTTGCTGCTGCGCTTCGCGCACGCGCTGGCGCGCTCGGGAGGGGGGGCGCCGGTCGAAGTGTTCGTGTTCGGTACGCGGCTCACGCGGATCACGCGCGAGCTGCGGGTGCGGGACCCGGACGTGGCGCTGCGACGCGTGGCGGAGCGGGTGGTGGACTGGAGCGGCGGCACGCGCATCGGTGCCAGCCTGCACGAGCTGAACCGCCGCTGGGTGCGGCGCACCGTGCGGAGCGGCGCGATCGTGCTACTCGTATCGGACGGCTGGGAGCGAGACGATGCGGCGCTCTTGGCGCGGGAGATGGCCACGTTGCAGCGGTCGTGTCACCGGCTCGTTTGGCTCGATCCGCTGGCGGGGCGGCCCGGCTTCGAGCCCGTGACGCAGGGGCTCGTCGCAGCACTGCCGCACGTGGACCACTTCTTGCCCTGTGCGAACGTGGCGTCGCTCGAGGAGCTCGGCAGGCTGTTAGGCGGATGGGCGGTTGGGCGGATAGGCGGATCGCATGAAACAGTGGCATGAGACGCGGGAAGTGCTCGACCGGCTGGGCGAGCTGCTGCGCGAGGGAGTCAAAGCGGCGCTCGCCACCGTGGTGCGGGTGCGCGGGTCGGCGTATCGGCACGAGGGGGCGAAGCTGCTCGTGGCCGAGGATGGGAGCACGACGGGGAACGTGAGCGGCGGCTGTCTCGAACAGGACGTGCGCGAGGTGGCATTGCACGTGATCCGCACGGGTCGGGCCGAGCTGCGCAACTACTGTTCGAGCGCGGACGAGATCGAGGCGTGGGACCTGGGGGTGGGGTGTGAAGGACAAGTGGACGTGTTCGTCGAGCCCGTGGTCGAGGCGCGGCCTCGGGAGCGGGCGCTGCTCGATGAGCGGAAGCCGTTTGCCGTGTGCACGGAACTGCCGGGGAAAGGGGAATGGGGAAAGGGGAAGAGGCTCATTATCACCCCTGACGGTGTGGAGGGCGACCTGGGACCGACGGATCTGAATCGCGCCGTGGCGGGGCGGGCGCGTGCTCTGCTCGGCGGCGAGAGCGGGGGACTGCGCGAGATCGCCGGCCGGACCGTGTTCATCGACGTCTTTCTGCCACCGCCGCAACTCGTGCTGTTCGGGGCGGGCGAGGACGCCCGGCCGCTCGCGCGGTTCGCATCAGACGTGGGGTTTCGGGTCGTCGTGGTGGACCGGCGCCCCGGCCTGCTCCTGGCCGAGCGATTCCCCAGTGCCGCCCGCCTGGTGCAGAGCGATGCCACCGAGCTAACCGAGCGGCTGGCTCTCGACGAGGCGAGCTACGCCATCGTGATGACCCACACCTTCGCGGACGACCAAGCATACCTGCGAGCACTGCTGCGCGCGCCCGTTTCCTACATCGGCATGCTGGGCCCGCGGCAGCGGACCGAGCGGATCATGCGCACCCTCAGCGCCGAAGGCCCGCTCGACGAATCCCGAGTCTACGGACCCGTCGGGCTCGACATCGGCACCGACGGTGCTGAACAAGTCGCCCTGTCCGTGATAGCGGAGATCCTCGGCCTGCGCTCGGGCCGCCGGGCCAGGTCGCTGCGTGAGCGCCGGGCGCCGATCCATGCCCCCGAAGACTGACTCCCGCGTTGGGGCCGTGATCCTCGCCGCCGGCGCGTCGCGCCGGATGGGGGCGGGCACGAACAAGATGCTGCTCAAACTCGAGGGGGAGTCGCTCGTGCGCCGCGCCGTCCGGCGGGCGCTCGCGGCCGGCCTTTCTCCTGTAGTCGTCGTGCTCGGGCACGAGGCCGGGCGGCTGCGCGCGGAGCTCGCCGGTCTCCCATGTGACTTCGCGATCAATCCCGACTTCACTGGCCCGACGAGCGGCTCGCTGCACAAGGGACTCGAGCAGCTTCCGGCGGACGTCGGCGCCGCGGTGGTAATGTTGGCCGACATGGTGCACGTCACCGACCAGATGCTCGCCGGGATCGCCGCCGCGGCGCGTGGGACGGAGGCCCCGCTCGTCGTATCCCGCTACGGCGACGTCACGGCGCCGCCGCTGCTGTTTCGCCGGGCTCTCTTCCCCGAGCTGCTAGCGTGGACGGGTGAAGGATGCGGGAAGACGGTGGTCCAGCGGCATCGGGGGGAGGCGGCGTATGTGGATTGGCCGGCGGCGGTCCTCACCGACGTCGATACGCCCGAGGACTTCGCGGCGCTCAGCGTCCGCCCGCGGACGAGCACGTGAGTCTCACCAGGCTTCAGTGCCGGGAGCGCCCTTGAAAGGGCCGACGAGCTCGGGGGTGATCCAGCCGCCGTAGTAGAGCCCCGGCTGCGGCTGGATGCGGTGCGCGCCGACCCAACAGGCATCCATCCGGCGCGGATAGAACGCGACGTAGTCCTTGATCGCCTCGTAGCCGGGGTCGGGAGCGCGGTAGCTCCAGGCAGCATCATTCGCCCGCCGGCCCTCGCCTCCGGTCGAGACGGTCCAGTAGCTGGCGACGCCCTTCCACTCGCAGAACGACGTGCGGTCGCTGGGCTCCAGGCAACCTGGGACGATGTCTGCGGGAGGAATGTAGTAGGCCGGTGGGCTGGACGTCTCACAGACGCGCAGGGCGGCGCTCGTGTCCGCGATCACCCGGCCCCCGAACTCGACGCGGAGGCGCAGCGGCACCGCTTCGATGCGCGGGGGACACGGGAAGTCCCACACTGACACCTGGCCCGGCCCTGGCGCCACGATGTTATCTGGCCGCTGCCGGGCCAGCGCCCGCAACCGGGCTCGCTCCTCCGCGTGAGGATCGTCGATGGTGGGCACAGTGGCAGGTGTTATGGCCTGGTTCCCGCCACCTTCAGTCGGACGCGGTACACGCTGGTCCGCGCCGCGATGTACAGCGGGCGCCCGTCCTCATCGCCCCATGCCATGTTCGCCGGCTGTTCGGGCGGCTTGATAGTGCCGAGGTGTTTGCCCGCCGGCGAGATGATCCACACGCCGCCCGGGCCCGCGGCGTACAGGTTGCCGCGCTGGTCCGCCTTGAGGCCATCCCACGCCTGCTCCCCCGGCTCGGGCGTCGCATCCACGAACACGGTCCCGTTGGACAGGCCCCCGTCGGGACTCACCGTGTACCGCATGATGACCTTCTTCTTCACGTCCCATCGGTGAAATGGAGCGCGCCGTCCGACCGATAGACGAGATCGTTGGGGCTGTTCAGGCGCTTTCCCTGGTAGCGATCGGCCAGCACGGTCAACCATCACGACATCCGAAAGCGGGCCGGGAATGGCGCCGTCGAGCGCGCTCGGCGCGACCGGCGCCTTGGCGATATGACAATGCACGACTTCCAGCGGGTCCAACGAGTCGAAGGTAAGGTATCCGAGGTCCTGCGCGTCACGGTGACGCCCGCCGCCGCGACCGCGATGGACTAAGCGAGTCCACCACCCCTCTGCTCTGGCTGGGAAGCGCTCGCCGTCGTGACCGCAACGCTTCCCAGGCCTGCCCGCTTTGGCTTAGCTTGCAGGCGGGATGAGTCACACCAAATCCAGCCCGCCGCCACTACCCGAACGCATCGCCGGACTCGCCGCCGTCGCGACCAACCTTTCGTGGAGCTGGAGCCGCGATGCCCGGGCGCTGTTCCGGGCGGTGGACGAGGCGCTCTGGCACCTCACGCGGCACAACCCGATCGAGCTGCTGCGCCGGGTGGATCCGGCGCGGCTGGCGGTCTGCGCGCAGGACCCCGCCTTTCTGGGGCGTTACGACGCGCTCACCGCGTGGAACGCATGGGTGGCCGCCGCCCACGATACGTGGTTCGAGACGTCGTATCCGGACCTGGCGCGGCGGGGGATCGCGTACTTCTGCGCCGAGTTCGGGCTGCACGCGTCGGTGCCGATCTACTCGGGGGGCCTCGGTGTTCTCGCGGGAGACCACTGTAAGGCGGCGTCGGACCTGGGCGTTCCGCTTGTCGGCGTCGGCTTGTTTTATACCAAGGGCTACTCCGACCAGCGGCTCCGGCTCGACGGGTGGCAGGAGGACGCGGAGGAGCGCTTCGACATGGCCGCGACGCCATTGCAGCCAGTGCGCGGGCCGCGCGGCGACCCCTGCCTGGCCACGGTGCGGATGTCCGGGCGTGCGGTGAGCATCGGGGCGTGGCGTGTCATGGTGGGCCGCGTGCCGATCTTCCTGCTGGACACGGACCACGAGCAGAACGACCCCGCCGATCGCCAGCTGTGCCACCGGCTCTACGCCGGCGGGCCCGATCTACGGCTGCGCCAAGAGTGGATCTTGGGCGTAGGGGGCGTGCGGGTGTTGCGTGCCCTGGGTTACGACCCCGCTGCCTGGCACGCGAACGAAGGACACGCCGCCTTCATGCTGGTCGAGCGGGTGCGTGAGCTCGTGACGGGTGGGACCCCGTTCGCGGAAGCGGTCCGTCGGGTGCGCGCGACCAGCGTATTCACGACCCACACGCCGGTGCCGGCGGGGCACGATACCTTCTCCCCCGAGCAGGTCGAGCAGTGCACGGGTCCAGTCTGGCAGGAGATGGGGGTGAGCCGGGAAGACCTGTTCCGTCTCGGCCATCACCCGGCCCTCGACCACGACCGCTTTCACATGTCGGTCGCGGCCATCCGGCTCTCGGCCTGGGTGAGCGCGGTGTCGCGTCGTCACGGCGAGGAGTCCCGCCGCATCTGGGGCCCGCTCTGGCCGGACCGCGAGGCCGCGCGGGTGCCGATCAAGCATATCACCAACGGCATCCACGTCGCGACGTGGATGGCGAACTCCCTGGTGGCCCTCCTCGACTCCCATCTCGGTGCCGATTGGTGGCAGCGGGTGGACGACCCCGCGGTGTGGGCCCGAATGCTCAAGCTGGATGACTTCGCGCTCTGGGCGGTGCACAATGAGCTCAAGTCCCATCTGATGCGGCGCATCCGGGAGCAGGCGCGGCGACGATGGGCGGACCAGTGGAAAGAAGCCTTGCACCTGGTGGGGGCGGGGACCCTGCTCGATAACGACGCCTTGACGATCGGCTTCGGCCGCCGGTTTGCGACCTATAAGCGGGCCGACCTGATCTTCCGCGATCCAGACCGGCTACAGCGCTTGCTCGTCAACCCGCGGCGCCCGGTGCAGATCGTCTTCGCGGGCAAGGCACATCCGGGCGACGAGCCCGGGAAGCAGGTTCTCCAGCGTGTCTATGCGCACACCCGGGAGGCGCGCTTCGAGGGCCGGATCGCCTTCATCGAGGACTACGACATGCACCTCGGCCACGGCCTAGTGCAGGGCGTCGACCTCTGGCTCAACCTCCCGCGGGCGCCGCTCGAGGCGTGCGGCACCAGCGGCATGAAGGCGGCCTTGAACGGGGTCCCGCAGCTCAGCACTCTGGACGGATGGTGGGCGGAGGGATACGATGGGC
>JBOHSI010000170.1:0-12252 GCA_050733055.1 Gemmatimonadales bacterium | reverse complement strand
CCACCGGGCTGTACCGCTGGGCGTTCCGCGGCGGCGCGAGCGCCGAGGCGTACCGCGCGCTCGTCGCCGCGCTGGCCGATTGGCTGCTCGTCGAGGAAGCAGGGAGCAGGGAGCGGTTCGTGCCGGTGACGTACGAAGTGGCGAACGGGTTGCCGGTCGCCTGGCGGTGGACGGGTCCGGGAGCGGCGCAGGACGTGGCGATCGCCGTCACGGGCGGCAGGCGCGAGCGCGTGGACACGCTGCGGTTCGACGCCACCGGCCACGCGGAGTTGCCCCTGCCTCCCGGCGTGTATCGGTACGCCGCGGCGGGTGGGCCGGAGCGGGGGTCGGTCGCGGTGGACGGTTGGTCGGCCGAGTGGCAGCCCTCTCCCGCGGCGCCGGTGCTGCGCCCCCAGGACGGCGCGCCGCTGGGGCGCTTCGCGACCACGGAGCTGCGCGACCGCTGGTGGCTGTTCGTGGTGGCGATCGCGGCGTTCGCGACGGAGTGGGCGTGGCGGCGGCGCCAGGGGCTGCCCTGATGGCGGGGGGGGGCGGGGGGGAGCGGGGGGGGCCGCGCTGTGGGAACGGCTGTCGCGGGTGTTCTCGCGGCGCGACCCGGCGCGATTCCTCTCACGGGGGTCATCGTCACCAAGTTGGACGGCACGGCGAAGGGCGGCAGTGTCGTGGCCGTGGAGCGCGCGGTGAGCGTGCCGATCCGGTTCCTGGGAACGGGTGAGGGCCTCGACGACCTCGAGGTGTTCGACGCGGCGCGATACGCGCGTCGGCTGGTGAGCGGGTGACGGACGGGAAAGGGGAAAAGGGAAGGGGAAAGGGAAGGGGAGAAGGCGAGTGACGCTGCAGCTCACGACGTCGGTGAAGTATTTGAAGGGCGTCGGGCCGAAGCGCGCGGAAGCGCTGGCGCGGCTCGGCATCCGGACGGTGGGCGATCTCTTGTACCACGCGCCGCACCGCTACCTCGACGCGACCGCCGTCACGCCGCTGGCGCGCGCCCACGTGGGGACGGACGTGACGTGTGTGGGGCGGGTCGTGACCACGGGGGTGGTGCCGACGCGGCGGGGGCTGCGGGTGTTCCGCGCGGTGCTCAAGGACGACAGCGGCCTGCTCGAGTGCGCCTGGCCGGGCCAGCCGTTCCTCGAGCGCCAGATCAAGCAGGGCCAGCTGCTGCTGGTCACCGGGCCGGTGCGCTATTACCACGGGCGCCAGCTGGTGCCGCGGGAGTTCCTCGTGCTGGCGGAGGAGGGCGAGACCGCCCCCGACCGCGGCGTGGTGCTCCCGGTGTATCCCGCGACCGAGGGACTCACGCATCGCCAGATCCGCGCCCTGGTGCAGCAGCACTTCGACGCCCTGCTCGCTCTGGCGCGTGATCCGCACCCGCAAGCGCTGCGCGGCAGGGTGGGCATTTCGGGCCTCGGCGTCGCGCTCGCGGCGGTGCACCGGCCCACGGCGCTCGCGCAGGCCGAAGCGGGGCGGCGGCGGCTCGCGTTCGACGAGCTGTTCGACCAGCAGCTCGTCCACGCGCGCGCGCGCCATCTCGCCAAGCGCGCCCGCGCCGGGATCGCGTTCCAGCTCAAGAAGGAGCTCACGACCCGGCTCAAGGAGCACCTCCCCTTCGAGCTCACGGCCGACCAGCGCCGGGCGATCCGGGAGATCGCGGACGACATGACTGCGCCGCTGCGCATGCACCGCCTGCTGATGGGCGACGTGGGCACGGGGAAGACCGTGGTCGCCCTGTTCGCCATGCTGCTCGCCGTGGAGAACGACTTCCAGGCGGTGATGATGGCGCCGACCGAGCTGCTCGCGGAGCAGCACGTTGCGACCCTCACGCGGCTGCTCCGGCCGCTCGAGCTGCGGCCGGAGCAGCTGATCGGCCGCCTATCGGCGGGGGAGAAGAGCGGGGCGCGCGAGCGGATCGCGCGGGGCGGCGGGGAGGCCCGACTCGTGGTCGGCACACACGCACTGCTGGAAGAGTCGGTCCGGTTTCACCGCCTCGGTCTGGCGGTGATCGACGAGCAGCACCGCTTCGGGGTGGAGCAGCGCGCGGCGCTGGTCGGCAAGGGGG
Organism: Gemmatimonadales bacterium; assembly: GCA_050733055.1. Lineage (GTDB taxonomy): Bacteria > Gemmatimonadota > Gemmatimonadetes > Gemmatimonadales > GWC2-71-9 > DASUAL01. The sequence goes on along the minus strand of JBOHSI010000170.1, from coordinate 10,193 downwards.
ACGCGCCCGACGTGCTGCTGCTCACCGCGACTCCGATCCCGCGCTCGCTCGCGCTCACCAGGTTCGGCGACCTCGACGTGACCGAGCTGCGGGAGCGGCCGCCGGGGCGGGGCACGGTGAAGACGGCGCTCCGGACCGACGTCGCGCGCGGGAAGATCTACGAGTTCATCCGGTCGGAGTGCGCGGGGGGGGGGCGCCAGGCGTACGTGATCTATCCGGTGATCGAGGAGTCGGAGCGCGCCGACCTGAAGGCCGCGACCACGATGTACGGGGACCTGAAGCGGGTGTTCCCGGAGCTGCGCGTGGGCCTGGTGCACGGGCGGATGAAACCGGAAGAGCGGGACGCCACGATGCGCGCCTTCCGGGACAACGCGGTGCAGCTCCTGGTGGCGACGAGCGTCATCGAGGTGGGGATCGACGTCGCGAACGCGACGGTGATGCTGATCGAGCACGCCGAGCGGTTCGGGCTGGCGCAGTTGCACCAGCTGCGCGGTCGGGTGGGGAGGGGAGAGGCGACGAGCCACTGCATCCTGCTCTCGGACATCCCCGAGGCCGCTCCCCGGCTGCAGGCGTTCACCGAGACCAGCGACGGCTTCGCGATCGCAGAGCTCGACCTGAAGGAGCGCGGCATGGGCGAGCTGGCGGGCGCACGCCAATCGGGCGGCGTTGCCTTGCGGTATGCCAACTTCGAGACCGACCTGCCGCTGCTCGAGGCCGCGCGCCGCGCGGCCGGCGAGATCATCGCACGCGACCCCGCACTGGCACGCCCCGAACATGCGGCCTACCGGGAGCGGATCGTGGCGCGATACGAGCGGGGGTTCGAGCTGTTTAGGGTGGGCTGAGAGGGAAAGGATGCGCGGTGCGCCGTGCGCGGCTGCTCACCGATGGGCACGGCGCACCGCTGACCGCGCATCCTGCTAGAACGTCAGCCGCAGCCGTACCCGCGCACTTCCCGTCCGCACGTCACCGGCAACGTCCAGCGGACTGAACGGCTTGTTTTCCGGCCCGCCCGGACGGTGCCGGAGGTCCGCGATGAACAGCGCGGCGGCCGCGAGCAGCGTGGCCTGGCCCGCGAGCAGCCGGGTGCGCGCCCGGCGGTCGTAGCGGATCGAGGCCTGGTAGCTCTGCTCGGCGGTGGGATTCAGGTAGGTGCCGCCGGGGCCGAGCTCGCAGTCGGCGGGGTGGGCGTGGCAGATGTCGAGCAGCCGGTCGAACTCGCGGTTCGAGTTCGCGTGTTCATGCGCGCCCATGACCGTGAGGGCTGCGGCGGCGCCGGCGGCGAGCCACTTGCCCCAGTGCACCGTTGCCCGTTTCACGCCCCCTGCTGCACGAGACTTGCTGTCAGCGTGGGACGGAACACGGGGGACGCTGTCCCGCTCCTGCGCCGGCAGGCGCACCGGCGCGGTCAGCGCGAGAATGCCCAGCAGGCAAGCCGTCCGCATCATCGATACGAATGAATATCGCCGCGGCCGCCCACCACGACCAGCTGGCGGTCGCGCACCAGCGGCGGCTGCTCGATCGGCCCGTCCAGCTGGATCCGCCACACGACCGCCCCGGACGCCCGGTTCACGAGCAGCACCTCGCCGCTCACGCTCGCGACGAGGACTCCCGATGCGAGAGGCGTCGGGCCCGCCGTGGCGACGATGTCGAGCGACAACGAGCGCGCCTCCGACGGACCGCGGGTGGGGATGAGGAGCAGCGTCCCGTTGCGCGCCAGGGCGTACACGGTGTCGCCGACCACGGCGGGGGCGCCGTACACCGCGTCGCTCGCGACGAACTCCCAGGCGACAGCCAGCGCCGGGAGGTCCACGGCCAGCACGCGGCCGCTCGTCGTCCCCAGGTAGAGCCGCGCGCCGTCGAGGGCGGGGCCACCGAGCACGGTTCCCGGGGTGGGGAGCCGGGCGCGCACCTGGCCCGTCGCGCGATCGAGTAGGTACAGCGTGTCGGCCGTGGTCGCGACCGCGATCCCGGCGGCGGTGGGCACGGGCGGCGCGCGGATCGCGCCAGGGAGGCGGCGGCGCCAGGTGATTTTGCCCTCGGACGTCTCGAGGCGCAGCGCGAGGCCCGTCTCCGTGCCGGCGTACAGCGTGTCGCCGTCGAGGGCGAGGGGCGCGGAGATGCTCTCCGTCTGCGTGCTCCAGAGGGCATGCCCGTCGCGCAGCCGCAGGGCATACACCCGCGCGTCAGGGGTGGCCTCGGTCGCCACGTAGAGACGGTCCGCCTCGAGCAGCGGCCCGCCGTGAATCGTGCCCGCGACGCGGGTCCGCCACAGCGCCTGACCCGTCGCCCGGTCCACGAGCGCCACGATCCGGTCCGCCGCCCCAGCGACGATGATGGTCTCGCCGATGGCGGGGCTGCCGCGCACCGCCCGGCCGACGTCGGTGCGCCAGAGCGGGCGCGGGTCGGTGTTGAGCGACTCGGCGGCGCAGGCGTCGTGGCGCGGCGTCCCGAGGTAGGCGGGCCAGCTCATGTCCTGGCGGGCCGGGCCGAGCTTCGAGGCGGGCACGAACGTCGAGCCGCACGCCGTCGCGTTGACAGCCCAGAAGGCCGCCACTAGTATGCCGCGCTCATGCCCGAGTCTCATCGCATCGAAGCGCTGCCGCCGCTCGCCGGCCGGTCGGTCGCTGTCCGCGGCTGGGTGATGACAACGCGCTCGAGCGGCAAGATCGCGTTCGTCATGATTCGCGACGGCACCGGGTACCTGCAGGCCGTTCTCTCCAAGAAGGACGTGTCCGCCGCGGCCTGGGAGGCGTTCGGGAAGCTCACCCAGGAAACGTCGCTGGCCATCACCGGCACGGTGCGCGCGGACCCGCGCGCCCCCGGCGGGGTCGAGCTCCAGGCGTCGGACCTGCAGATCATCGGGCCGAGTCACGACTTTCCGATCACGCCCAAAGAGCACGGGACCGCGTTCCTGTTCGAGCACCGCCACCTGTGGCTGCGCAGCCGGCGCCAGGTCGCCATCGCGCGGGTGCGACACGAGGTGATCCAGGCGATCCGCGACTTCTTCTACGAGCGCAGCTTCGTCCTCGTGGACACGCCGATTCTCACCGGCTCGATCGGCGAGCACGCGGGGACGCTGTTCGCCGTCGACTACTTCGACCTCGGCAAGGCGTACCTTGCGCAGACCGGCCAGCTGTACGTCGAGGCGGCCGCGGCGGCGCTCGGTAAGGTGTACTGCTTCGGGCCGACGTTCCGCGCCGAGAAGTCGAAGACCCGGCGCCACCTCACCGAGTTCTGGATGGTCGAGCCCGAGGTCGCCTGGAACGACTCCGAGGACAATATGAAACTCCAGGAGGAGTTCGTCTCCTACATCGTGGCGCGTTGCCTCGAGCGGCGGAAGGCGGAGCTCGCCGAACTGGAGCGGGACACGCAGCCGCTCGAGCGCGTCCGACCGCCGTTCCCCCGGATTTCCTACACCGATGCCGTGGAGAAGCTCAAGGGACTGGGGAGCGAGATGGTGTGGGGGCGGGACCTGGGGGGCGACGAGGAGACCCGGCTGGCGAAGCAATACGACCGGCCCGTGATGGTCTACAACTACCCGCGGGCAGTGAAGGCCTTCTACATGAAGGAGAACCCCGCCGACCCGCGCACCGTGCTCAACAACGACATGCTGGCCCCGGAGGGCTACGGCGAGATCATCGGGGGGAGCCAGCGCGAAGACGACTACGACAAGCTGCTGGCGCGGATCCGGGAGGAGAAGCTCCCCGAGGAGGCGTACGGCTGGTACCTCGATCTGCGCAAGCACGGCAGCTTCGTGCACGCGGGCTTCGGGCTGGGCGTCGAGCGCACGGTGGCGTGGATCTGCGGCATCCCACACATCCGCGAGGCGATCGCGTTCCCGCGGACGCTGTACAAGTTGTGGCCGTGAGCGGTAGGAGGCGGTACGAGGCGGTAAGAGGCGGTAGGGCAGACGGTGCACTACCGCCCCTTACCGCTTCTTTTCACTTCTTCCCACAGCTCGTCCAGCGCTTCGAGGCTCGCTCGTCCCAGGTCAACGCCCCGGGCTGCCGCGAGCCGTTCCATCTGCTCGAAGCGCCGCTGGAACTTGTCGTTCGCCTGCTCGAGCGCCGCGCGGGGGTCCACGTCGAGCTTGCGGGCGAGGTTCACGACCGCGAAGAGCAGATCCCCCAGTTCGTCCTGCAACGCCTCCCGACTCCCGCCTCCCGGCTCCCGCATCTCCCGCTCCAGCTCCGCGACCTCCTCTTTCACTTTCTCCAGCGGCCCCCGCGCATCCGGCCAATCGAACCCCACGCCCGCCGCGCGCTCCTGCAGCCGGAACGCCATGAGGAGTGGGGGCAACGTGTGTGGCAGCCCCCGGAGGGTGCCGCTCTCTGCTCCCCGCTCCCGGCGTTTCACCCGTTCCCAACCCTCATGATCCGGATGCGTGGCGTTCGCGAACAGCTTCGGATGCCGCCGCCACATCTTCTCTTCGAGCGCGCGCGTGACCGACTCGGCGTCGAGCTGCTGCTGTTCCTCGCCGATCACGATCTGGAACGCGAGATGGAGCAGCAGGTCACCCAGCTCGTCGCGCAACGCGGCGACGTCGTCGTGTCGGAGCGCCTGATCGAGTTCGAGCACTTCTTCGACGAGGTAGGGGCGGAGGGTCTGGCGAGTCTGGGCACGGTCCCAGGGACAGCGGGCCCTGAGGTCGCGGACGAGCGCGAGCGCGCGCGCTAAGGAAGAGTCGCTCTGCACCGGTCCTCCAGTCGGACGTCGGGTCGTCGTTGCGGGCGTGAGACACGAGAATCTAACCGCTTCATCGTCTTGCATTGAGCTTTTGGGCGGGGTATCATACGCGCGCCTGTGAATGGGTCTATGAGCGGGGGGACCAGCCGCGCCTGGGTCGAGGTGGACCTCGCCGCCGTCGTCGACAACGCCCGCGCCATCGCCCGCATTGCAGGTACGCGGCTCCTGCCGATCGTCAAGGCGAACGCCTACGGGGTGGGAGCCGTCGCCGTTTCCCAGGCCCTCGAGCAGCTCGACCCTTGGGGGTACGGAGTCGCGACGATCGCAGAAGGCCTCGAGCTGCGTGCGGCCGGCATCGGCCGGTCGATCCTGGTGCTCATGCCGGCGCGGCCCGACCTGTTTGACGCGTATCGCGAGCATCGGCTGACCCCGGCGCTGGGCGACGCGCCGAGCATCGGAGCCTGGTTGAGAAGCGAGGGGACCTGGGGGGGGGGGGACGGGCGGGGGCAAGGGGGGGCGTTCCACCTCGAGATCGACACCGGGATGGGCCGCACCGGCGTGCGCTGGGACGAAGTGGAGCCGCTCGTGGACCTGCTCGACACACCGCGGCTCGAGGGCAGCTACACCCAGTTTCACTCGGCCGACCGGCGCGACGGCTCGGCCGACGTGCAACTCAAGCGCTTCCAGGAAGCCGTCGGGCGGTTGGCCCGCCGGCCACGGCTGCTGCACGTGGCGAACAGCGCGGCCGCGCTGCGGGGCAAGGCGTTCGCGTGCGACGCGGTCCGGCCTGGTGTGTACCTGTACGGCGGGTCGGCGGGCGAGGGGTTGCCGATCGGCAAGCCGGTGATCCGGGTGTGCGCCCGCGTGGTGAGCGTGCGGACGGTGCGGGGTGGGGAGAGCGTGAGCTACAATGCATCCTGGACCGCGCCGCGCGACACGACCGTGGCCACGCTCGGCATCGGGTACGCCGACGGGCTGCGCCGCTCGCTGGGTGTCACGGGCGACGCGACGGTGCTCCTGAACGGCGCGCGCTGCCCGATCGTCGGCCTCGTGACGATGGACCTGACGATGGTGGATGCGGGCGCGACGCCGGTTGCCGTGGGCGACGTGGCGACGCTGGTCGGCGACGCGCCAGGCGGCGGGGCGGGCAACACGCTGGAGCAGTTCGCCGCCTGGAGCGGGGTGCTGCAGCGCGAATTTCTCACCGGGCTGGGACTCCGGCTGTCGCGCGTCTACCGGTGAAGCGCGCGGCGATCATCGTGCTCGACGGCGTGGGCATCGGCCGCTGTCCCGATCAGGACGCCTACGGCGACTCAGGCAGCGACACGCTCGGCAACGTCGCGCGCGCGGTCGGCGGGCTCGCCCTCCCTGAGCTCGAACGATTGGGGCTGGGGGTGTGTCGCCCGATCCCCGGGCTTGCGCCCCGGGTCAGTCCGACCGCCGCCCACGGGGTGGCGCTTCCCAAATCGCCGGGGAAGGACTCGACCACCGGCCACTGGGAGATCTGCGGGGTGGTGCTCGAGCGGCCGTTCCGCACGTACCCGGATGGTTTCCCCACGTCTTTGCTCGACGAATTCGCTCGACGCACGGGCCGTGGGTATCTGGGGAACAAGCCGGCGTCGGGGACGGTGATCCTGGCGGAGCTGGGCGAGGAGCACCAGCGCACCGGGAAGTGGATCGTGTACACGTCGGCCGACTCGGTCTTCCAGGTGGCGGCGCACGCAGAGACGGTGCCGCTGGCCGAGCTGTACCGGGCGTGCGCGACGGCCCGCGAGCTGCTCGGGGAGGAGCACGCGGTGAGCCGGGTGATTGCGCGGCCGTTCGTGGGGACGCCGGGGGCGTACCAGCGTACGGCGCACCGCAAAGACTTTTCGATCGCGCCGGTGAGGACGACGCTGCTCGACCGGCTGGCCGAGGCGGGGGTTCCGCGGGTCGGGATCGGCAAGGTGGACGACCTGTTTGCGGGGCGGAACATCGCGAGCGTGCACACCCCGACGAACGAGGACGCCTATCGGCTCATCGAGCGGGCGCTCGACCAGGCAGAGACAGGGTTCATCTTCGTCAATGTGATCGAGTTCGACCAGACGTGGGGGCACCGGAACGACGTGCCGGGGTTTCATCAGGGACTCGAAGCGCTCGACGCCTGGATTCCGCGGCTGGGCGCGCGCGTGCGGGAGGACGATCTGATCATCATTACGGCGGACCACGGCAACGACCCCACGACGCCGTCCACGGACCACTCGCGCGAGGCGGTGCCGATTCTGGCACTCGGCCGGCGCGTGCGGCCCCAGCCGCTTGGCGAGCGTGTCAGCTTCGCCGACATGGGGGCGACGGTGGCGGAGCACTTCGGCGTGGCGCCGCTCGCGGCGGGGACGTCGTTTCTGAGCGAGATCTGGACGTGAGCGCGGAGCTGGTCCGGAAGGCGCGCGAGGTGCAGCAGCACGCCTACTGCCCCTACAGCAAGTTCCGGGTGGGCGCGGCGCTCGAGGCCGCCGACGGGCGGGTGTTCGGGGGCTGCAACGTGGAGAGCGCGTCGTACGGCCTCACGATTTGCGCCGAGCGCATGGCCATCGGCGCCGCAGTGGCGGCGGGGGCGCGGCAGTTCCGGCGCCTGGTGGTCGCCACCGACGCCGAGCCCCCGGCCTCGCCGTGCGGCGCGTGCCGCCAGCTGCTCGCCGAGTTCGGGCTCGACCTCGAGGTGATCGCGGTCGGCCCGAAGAGCGACCGTCGCTGGACGCTCGCCGAGCTGCTCCCGCACGCGTTCGCGAAGGCGAGTCTCGACCGGTGAGGCCGGGCCGGCTCGCCCGATGGGGGGGCATCACGGCGACGCTTGGCGTCGCGGCGTGCGTCGAGAACCTAACGGCGCCCGCGAAGTGCCCTGCGTTCTGCCCTTCGGGCTCGATCCAGATCGTGGACACGCTGCTCACGACGAACATCTCACGGGACTCGGCGCACCGCGCGTACGTGCTGGCGCATGAGGCGGCGGTGATGGCCGTCGTCGACGCCCCGGGCGCGATGGACAGCCGGGCGATCATGGTGACCGGTGCGCTGGCCGACTCCGTCGTCCTCGCCGGCGACACGGTGCCCGATCGCATCGTCCGGTCCGACTCGCTCAAGCTCACGTTGACGCTCACCCGCCGCGACACCGGCGCCCAGGACCTCACGCTCAGGTTCTACCGCCTTCCCGTGACCCTCGACTCGACGACCACGTTCGCGGACCTGGCCGGCGCATTCGCGACTGCGCCGGTCCGGACGGTCAACCTCGACAGCCTGGAGGCGAAGCCCGGCGGCGTGGACTCCACCACGGGCGACGCGATCGCGGTGGACACGGCGAGCGACCGCGTCACCGTCACGGTGACGTTCGATTCGCTGCAGGCGCTCTACAACGCGGCCGACTCGGGCAGGCTCGGGATCGGCGTTCGGGTGTCGGCCGCCGGCCCGACGAGCGTCGCCATCGCGACGCGAGCGTCCGTCGTCGGCGGCGCGCAGGTCGCGTGGTATGCCACGGTGGACTCGATCACGGACTCGAGCACGACGCGGATTCACAAGCTGCCGCCGTATCCGCGCGGGGTCGAGTTCGAGAGCTTCGTCTTCGATCCGCCGCCGGCGCCGCTGGACTCGACGCTCGCCGTCGGCGGCGCGCCGTCGGCGCGCAGCCTGCTGCGCGTGGACCTGCCGCGCGCCATTCGCGACTCGTCGCAGATCGTGCGCGCCACGCTCATCCTGGTGCCGGCCGTGGCCGCACGGGGCGCGCCGGCAGACTCGTTCATCGTCGAGGCGCACACGGTGCTCACCGACTTCGGCGCCAAGTCCCCGATCGCTCTGGACCCGCAGCGGATTGACACGGCGATGATCCGGATCGGCGCGATCGACAGCGTGCAGATCGAAGTGACGAACCTGCTGCGGTTGTGGGCCGTGGACACCATCCTGCCCACGGCGATCATGCTGCGGGCCCAGGACGAAGGGAGCAACCCGGCCGAGATCCGGTTCTATCCGTCGGCGGCGCCTCCGTACCGCCCGTCGCTGCGGCTGACGTACGCGCGACGCTTCCCGTTCGGGGTGCCATGAAGGCGGCTCGGCGGGTAGGCGGGTGGACGGGTAGAGTGCTCGTTGGAGGCGCGGTGCTGCTATCCGCCTATCCGCCTACCCGCCTGACCGCCCAGGATTCCCAGTTCGGGATCCGGGGGCTGGGCACGCCCGGTCGTTTCGAAACGGTGCGCGCGCGCGCCACCGGGGGGGCGTTCGCGCCGTTCGATGCGATGTCGCCCCTCATGGAGGCCCAGCTCGGGGACGTGCCCCGGCTCACCGCCACGGCGATGGGCGGCACCTCGTACCGCGACGCGGACCTGGACGGCCGCACCACGTCGCTCCGGGGGACGCGCTTCCCGGTCCTGGGGTTCGCGCAGCCGGTGTTCCGCCGCCTGATCCTGAGCGGCTCGTACTCGACGTATCTCGACAAGTCGTGGCACGTGACGATCCGGGATTCGACGGTCCTGCGCGGCACGATGCAGCCGTACACCGACGACATCTCGAGCGACGGCGGCGTGGCCGACCTGCGGGTCGCCGCCGCGGCGCGGGTGTCGGCGCACCTCGCCGTCGGGGTGGGCGTTCACCTGCTCAGCGGCTCGGCTCGGATGGCCGCCCTGCGCACGTTCGACGCGGTGGGCGGCGACACGCTGTACCAGCCGCTGCTCCAGCGGGAGGACGTGCGCTACACCGGGCTCGGCATCTCGGGGAGCGCGCTGGCGGTCGTCGGGTCCAGGCTGCGGCTCGCGGCGTTCGCCCGTGCGGACAACCGGTTGCGGGCGTGGGTGGGGGGCGACCAGCTCGCCTCGGAGGCGGATCTGCCGAGCGCGGTCGGCGGCGCGGTCGGCTGGTGGCCGAGCCCGAGCGCGCGCTTCGCCGTCGCGGTCGCCCGGCGCTCGTGGGCGGACGCCGGCCCCAACGCGTTCAACACGGTGAGCTGGTCGGCGGGGGCGGAGCTGGGCGGGGCCTTCTCGCCGGTGCGGCTGGGCGTGCGCGGCGGCCGGCTGCCGTTCGGCCCCGGCGCGACCGCTCCGCAGGAGCTCGGATTCGCGGTCGGAACGGGGATGGCGTTCTCCCAGGGTCGCGCCCTGCTCGACGTCGGCGTCGAGCACCTGCGGCGCACGGGCGGCGGGCTGACCGAGCGCGTCTGGACCTTCCTCGCGGGACTGACGATCCGGCCGTGAACGTCTACTTCCACACCTTCGGCTGCAAGGCCAACCAGTACGACACCGAGCTGGTGCGCCAGGCGTTCGCCGACCAGGGCGCCGTCGTGGTGAGCGATCCCACGACGGCGGACGTCGCCGTAGTGAACTCGTGCACCGTCACGCACGAGAGCGAGGCGAAGTTGCGGCGCTTCGTGCGCGGGCTCTCGCGGCGCGGTCCCGCGGTCGAGACCATCGTGATGGGCTGCGCCGCCGCGCTCGACGGCGGCCGCATTGCGCGCCTGCCGTCGGTGCGCGCCGTGGTGGGCGGCGCGGACG
>JBOHSI010000169.1:0-8258 GCA_050733055.1 Gemmatimonadales bacterium | reverse complement strand
GATGATACCACCACTGAAGAGAGCCGGGCTGTTGTCAGTGGGCTTGTCTTTCTCGCTGTTCGCCGTTGCGTGCCGCGACCAAGCCCCGACGTGACCGCCGAGAAGCTCGGCGTGCCCGGCGCCGGGGGTGGTGCGGTAGTGGTGTTGTCGCAGGCGACCAGCAGCATGGCCGCGAGGGCCGGAAACGCAACGCGCTTCATAGCGCACCCCCTTGGGAATGGATGGAAGCTACACGCCGGTCAGCCGGTGCAGCCTGCGAACAGTTGAGGCCATGCTTCAACTCCGTGTCTTGGGTGCTGCCAGCGTAGTTGATGAGGCGGGGGGTGAGGTGTGCCCCACGCAACCCAAACGCCTGGCCCTCCTCGCGGTTCTGGCCGTCGCCCCGCCACCCAGGGTTGTGCGGCGGGATACGCTGGTCGCCCTGTTCTGGCCAGAGTTGGACCACCTGCACGCCCGCGCGTCGTTGCGCCAGGCGGTGCACGCGTTGCGCGCCGTGGTCGGCGCGGACGTGCTCGTGGGCTACGGCGACGAGGAACTGCGCCTTGCGCCGGGCCACCTCTGGTGCGATGTCGAGGCGTTCGAGAGCCTGCTTCGAGACGGCCAGCTCAGCGACGCCCTGGATCTGTACCGGGTGGACTTCCTCGCGGGGTTCTTCTCTGGGGCTCCGGAGTTCGAACGGTGGGTGGAGCAGCTGCGCGGCCGCTTGCGGGCGCAGGCGTTCGCAGGAGCCCAAGCGCTGGTGGAACAACACCAGCGCTCGACGCCAGAGCTGGCCGCCTACTGGGCCCGGCGTGCCCTCACGCTCGCGCCCTACGACGGAGATGGCCCTCGGACGCCTGATAGCGCTGCGGGCGCGGCTGGGCGATCGGGTGGGGGCTCTCCGCGCCTATGAGGAGTTCTCACGCCGCGTCGCGCTCGACCTCGGCGTGGAACCGTCGGCCGAAACGAGGGAGCTGGTCCGCGCCCTCCGCGGCGGCGCAAAGTTGGAGCAGTCGGAGTTCGGCACGCCTCAGGCCTCCCCTGTCCTCAGCCCGGCTGGCGCGCCGGCTGCGGGGCCCCCCGTCCGCCGTCGGTGGAGCGGCTGGTAGCCCCGGTCCTCGTCCCCGAGGGCACCATGACATAGGGTCCGTTCCAGCCAAAGCCGGAACGCAATGATGGCGCCCCGCCGGGCGCCATCATTGTTGCGGCCGTGATGTTCGTTCCGGTCAGCCCCGGCACTCGATCCCGAACGGGTCCACCTTAAACGAGGTCAGAACGCCGTTCGCGTTGAAGGTCACATGGAGGCGAGCGTCGATGTAGAGATTGTCCGCCGACCCCTGCCGGTTGGCGCGCAAGACGACGTCGCTATCGAGCACGAAAGCCCCACCGGCTCCGGCGTTGATGCTGAAGTCGGCGTTGTCCTGAATCTGGTACTTGAGCCCGGTCACGAGCCCGATACCGTCCACGCCCTGCCAGTTGACCGAGAACCTCAGCATCACCCGTCCCGAAGCACTGGTGGTGAGCTGGGTCTTGACGTGGGCGAACCCCTGTACGATGTCGACGAGCTCCGCCGGTGGGCACGGGTTGCCGATGAAGAAGGGGCTCAGGTCGAATTGGGTGTTCGTCACCACCGCGGCTTGCGGCGGCAACGCCTGCGGCTTCGGGCTGGTAACCGCGCGCTCGCACGCGGCAAACGCGAACAGCATCGGCACGGTGGCGAGGATGCGAGGATTCATAACGGCCTCCGGACTGAGGAGTGTGTCTTGTGTCCAGGACATCCCCCATCCTACGCGGTCGCCGTTACCGCAACGTGACCAGGCTGTGATCGCTCTGGTCACGATCGGGGCCGCCCCCGTCTGCGAGCCGGCCTTTTGGACCCCGTCGAGTGCAACTTCGATTCTGATCCCGTGGCTGAGAGTGTCGAAGCCTGTTGCGTGAGAAGGCGATGCTCAAGGAACCGCGGAACCACCGGTCCACCGCTGAGGTGCACGATGCGCCCTGTCGTCTCTGTCACAACGCTGGTCCCACTCGGCCTCTGGGCACTGCTGACGGCCGGATGCTCCGACGACATCGGAACTGACCCTGACCGCTCGGGAGGCGAGACTCTATCTCTCCAAACGTCCTCGACCGAGGACGTCACGCCGCCGGAGCTGCTCTCGTTTAGTTTCACGCCCACGACAATAAACACCACCGATGGGCCGGCCTCGGTGACGGTGACGCTGACGGCGAGGGATGATCTCTCGGGGGTGCAGGCCAGTGGGGCCCTCAACTTCCGGGGGCCGTCGGCGACGTTCCCCCAGTTCAGCGAGGCTGGCATTTGGCAGATCGGCTCTGTGCCGCTCTCGGACCGGGCCGGCAATTTCACGAACGTGGACTTGACAGCCCTCGGCTTGGGGGTCCGACTTGTGTGGACAACTGGAGCCTCATCGGCTATAGGGCCCGCGGGATCGACATCAAGCCGGGCAGCGACCCCAACTGCATCAACCCGGGCAGCAGGGGCAACATTCCGGTGGCAATCCTTACAGTCCCGGGCTTTGATGCGACGTTAGCCACTTCGCTGACCTTCGGACCGAACGATGCTCCTGCGCTGCGTACCGCCGCGGAAGATGTGGATGGCGACAGCGACCTCGACCTCGTGGCGCATTTCGCGACCCAGGCCACGGGGATCACGAGCAGCGCCACGGTGGCCTGCGTGACGGGTCTGGACGGCAGTGGAAACCCGTTCCGCGGTTGCGATGCTGTTTGCACACGGCCCTAACCTGGAGGGGGAGGGTAATGTCGTTGGCGACCAGAACAATCGAACTCAGATTGCTTCTGACAAGTAACGATGCGAGGTCCGCCGCATCGGGACAGGCGAGGCGCGGCGGGCTACGCTTGGCTGCGACGCCGTCTGCGAACGGGGGGCCCTGCGCCCCGCGCGCCACCCACATTGACGCCAGGGTTGACCTGACGCGTATCGAACTCGGAGCGGTCCGACTTCCCGCCGCCGTGCAGGGCGCGGACAAGCTCCTTCGTTTCCTCCGACGGCTCCACGCCGAGGTCGAGCGCCACGTGGCGTGAGAACTCCTCGTAGGCGTGGATCGCCCCTACCCGATCGCCCAGCCGCGCCCGCAACGCGATCAGCCGTCTGAGGACCACCTCGTCGTAGGGCGCGAGCGTGAGGGCACGCCGGGCCCAAAAGGCGGCCAGCTCCGGCGTCGAGCATTGGTGTTGTTCGACCAGCGCCTGGGCTCCTGCGAACGCCTGCGCGCACAATCGGCTGCGCAGCTGCTCCACCCACCGTTCGAAACCCGGGGCCCCGGAGATGAAGAAGCCCTCAAGGAAGTCCCCCCGGTACAGATCCAGGGCGTCGCTGAGCCGGCCGTTTCGAAGCAGGCTCTCGAACGCCTCGACATCGCACCAGAGGTGGCCCGGCGCAAGGCGCAGCTCCTCGTCCCCGAAACTCACGAGCGCGTGCGCCCCGACCACGGCGCGCAACGCGTGCACCGCCTGGCGCAGGGACGCGCGGGCGTGCAGGTGGTCCAACTCTGGCCAGAACAGGGCGACCAGCGTATCCCGCCGCACAACCCTGGGTGGCGGGGCGACGGCCAGAACCGCGAGGAGGGCCAGGCGCTTGGGTTGCGTGAGGTATACTTCCCCCCCCGCTTCATCACCTAAGCTGGCAGCACCCAAGACACGGAGTTGAAGCACGCCCTCAACTGTTCGCAGCCCGCACCGGCTGACCGTCACGAAATTGTGATCTATCGGTTCACGTCGGGCCTAGACTGTGAGATGATGCACCACCGATTCCGGACCGGGTGTTTACCTACGGTCCGGGCCGTGGCTTCCAACCATTCCCAAGGGGGTGCGCTATGACGCGCCTTTCATTCCTGGGCCTCACGGCCATGCTGCTGATCGCCTGCGACGACACCACGACGGCACCACCACCGGTGCCGGGCACGCCGAGCTTCTCGGCGGTCACCACCACTGACAACTTCACGATCCCGATCAGCCTCTTCGTCTTCGTTCCTTGCGCGAACGGGGGCTTGGGCGAGCTCATCAACGTCAGTGGACCGTTGCACGTGCTGCTTCATACCACCATCAGCGAGTCCGGCAACATCCACATGAAGTTCCACTTCCAGCCGCAGGGGATCTCCGGAACGGGGTTCGCGACGGGCGACAAGTACCAGGGGACCGGCGTCACCCAAGGCCAGTTTTGCAGCAACGGTCCGCTGCCCCTCACCTCCACCTTTGTCAACAACTTCCGCATGATCGGCCAAGGACCCGGCAACAATTTCCTGGTGCACGAGAATTTCCACTTCACGATCAACGCGAACGGCGAGCTGACGGCGTTCGTCGACAACTTCAGCATCCAGTGCAAGTAAGACGCAGGGTGAGTGCTGAAGCGGACCCCATCGGCGGCTGGTCACCTGGGCGGTGCGATGAAGGGACGGCGCATACCTCGCGCCTCTCTCACCCCTGCGGCAATGCGGACGAGCGTTTGTGACACGCCGCGGTGGGCGTCCGACCGTCACCATGAGCCGCCTCCATCCCAAACCACCGTCGTGTCGAGTCGTTGCCGGGACTCCAACGTGGCGACGCGAAGCTGGCGCGATAATCGAGCGGTGGGACGGCTCCCGGAGCTAGCTCCGTGGGACAAACCGCGAACTACTTCGTTGGAGCGAGGGCCTGCGCGGCGAGGAGGGTGCCAAGGCTGCGCTGAGACGCGTACGTGGCGATCTGGACCCGAGTGCGCAGCGCCAGTTTCTCCAGGATGTTGTGGACGTGACTCTTGACCGTGAAAATGCTGATGTGGAGCTGCTGAGCGATCTCTTTGTTGCTCAGGCCATCGCCAATGAGCCGGATGACGTCGCGCTCGCGCTGCGTCATCCGCACTCCGTCCATCTTGTGAGCATTGCCGCCGCGCAGGGCGTCACTCGCGATCTGGGAGAACAGCGAATCGGTGAGCGGGGACGGCAGCACCTTGGCGCCGCCTGCTACTGCGCGGATGGTCCGCAGGAATTCATCGGCGGTCGCGTCCTTCAGGATGAAGCCGGACACGCCGGCGTGCACGAAGGCGACGACGTCGTCTTGCACGGGGAGCAATCCCATCACGACGACTCTGGTCTGTGGCGACAGCTTCTTGACCGTTACCGCCAGGCCTAGACTGTCGTGATCGCCCAGGCCCGCGTCCAGCAGCAGGACCTGCGGCGCGGTTCGCCGCGATTGAAACAGGGCGGGGTCGAGGCGTGACGCTACTGCGACCACTCTGAGATCGGGCTGCTTCCTGAGCAGGGCCGCGATCCCCTCACGCAGCAGGCGATTGTCCTCGATCAGCACGACCGCGAGATGCCCGCGCATAACCCGTTCAGCGCCTCACCCGTGGGAATGTGAAGCGCGTGACCGTCGCCTGCAATAGCCCCAGCCGCCCCGACGCCGGCGTTCTAGCCAACTCGCGCGATCGCGTCGATCTCTACCCGCGCGCCCTTCGGCAAACCGGCCGCCTGCACGGTCGAGCGCGCCGGCTTGTGGATGCCGAAGTGCTTCGCGTACACCTCGTTCATCGCCGGAAAGTCGGCCATGTCAGCGAGATAGACGGTGGTCTTCACGACTAGGCCGAGCCCCGAGCGCGCGCCCGCGAGCACCGCCGCCAGGTTCTTGAGCACCTGCTCGGTCTGCTCGGCGGTCGTCTTCCCCACGACTTCGCCCGTCTTGGGATCCAGGGGGATCTGCCCGGCGGTGTAGACCGTCCCGTCGACGACCACCGCCTGGCTGTAGGGGCCGATCGCCTTCGGCGCCGCGTCCGTAGCCACGATGCCCAGACCTTGCGCCCTCATTAGAACAGCCCCTCGATGGTTCCGTCAGGATGCACCCGGATCTTCTCGGCCGCGGGCGTCTTGGAGAGCCCGGGCATGGTCATGATGTCGCCCGCGAGGGCCACCACGAACCCAGCACCGGCCGACGGCAGGATGTCCCGCACCTGGAGCGTGAACCCGCTGGGCGCGCCCAGCTTCGCGGCGTCGTCAGTGAAGGAATATTGCGTTTTCGCCATGCACACGGGCGTCTCACCCAGCCCCATCGCCGGCAGCTGCTCGAGCGCCCGCTCGGCCGCCGGCGCGAACGCCACGGCGCCGGCGCCGTAGATCTCCTTCGCGATCGTCTCGATTTTTTCCCGGATCGGCCGCTTCTCATCGTACAGCGGCTTGAACCTCGCCTGGTTCGCATCGAGCAGCTGCAGCACCGCCTCGGCGACCGCGATCCCGCCTTCCCCACCCTTTTCCCATACCTCGCACAGCTCGACCTTGACGCCTTCCGCGGCGCACTCGTCGCGCACGGCGTCGAGCTCGGCGTCGGTGTCGGTCACGAACCGGTTCAGCGCGACGACGACGGGGACGCCGAACTGCTTCACGTTCTTGATGTGGCGGCGCAGGTTGGCGCCACCCCGGCGCACCGCGCCAGGGTCGGCCGCACCCAGCTGATCCTTTTTCACGCCGCCGTGCATCTTGAGCGCCCGCACCGTCGCGACGACGATGGCCGCCTCGGGGTTGAGCCCGGCCATCCGGCACTTGATGTCGAAGAACTTCTCGGCGCCCAAGTCCGCGCCGAACCCCGCCTCGGACAGCACCACGTCGCACAACGCCAGCGCGAGCTTCGTCGCCACGACCGAGTTGCAGCCGTGGGCGATGTTGCCGAACGGGCCGCAGTGGATGAACGCCGGCCCGCCCTCGAGCGTCTGCACCAGGTTGGGGTTGATCGCGTGCTTCAGCAGCAGGGTCATCGCCCCCTGCGCCTTCAGGTCGCTCGCGCGCACGGGCTTCTTGTCGCGCGTCAGCCCGACGATGATGCGTGCGAGCCGCTGCTCCAGATCTTCGATCCCGGTGGCGAGCGCCATGATCGCCATGATCTCCGAGCCGGGGATGATGACGAACCGCTCCTCACGGGTCGGCCCGGCGTTCAGGCCGCCGAGTCCGATGATGATGCTCCGCAGGGCACGGTCGTTCATGTCGATGGTGCGTGGCCAGGTGATGCGTCGGGTGTCGAGACCGAGGGCATTGCCGTGATGCAGGTGGGCGTCGAGCATCGCCGACAGCAGGTTGTGCGCGCTCGAGATCGCGTGGAAGTCTCCCGTGAAGTGCAGGTTGATGTCCTCCATCGGCACCACCTGCGCGTACCCGCCGCCAGCCGCCCCACCCTTCACACCGAACACCGGCCCGAGCGACGGCTCTCGGATGCACAGCGCCGCGTTTTTCCCGAGCCTCCGCAGCGCCTGCGTGACGCCCACCGTCACCGTGGACTTCCCCTCGCCAGCGGGCGTCGGGGTGATGCCCGTGACGAGGACCAGGCGACCCCTGGACTTCCGGGGGGCGAGAGCCCCGAGCCGGACCTTTGCCTTGTACTTGCCGTACAGCTCGATCTCCTCGTCGTCGAGGCCGAGCTCGGCGGCGATCTCCGCCACGGGGCGGAGCCTCGCCGCCTGCGCGATGGCGATGTCGGTGGGGACCTTGGCCGTCGTGGTCACGGATCCTCTCGGGCTAGAGCGTGGATGCGAGCCGTGGGCCGAACACGCGCCGGGCGTTCTCCGTCGTCCGTGGTCCCAGCGCCGCGAGCGACTCCCCGCGCGCCCGGGCGAGCGCCTCGGCCACCTCGCGCACGAACGCCGGCTCGTTGCGCTTGCCCCGGTGCGGCACGGGGGCGAGGTAGGGCGCGTCCGTCTCGGCCAGCAGGCGGTCGGGCGGATAGGCGGTCAGTGGCATCGGGGGCGCCCAGTTCTTGAACGTGATCATGCCGGAGAAGGAAAAGTACGCGCCCACAGCCATCCCCGCCTCGAACACTTTCGGCCCGGAGCTGAAAGAGTGCAGCACCACGGGCATACGCGCGCCCGTGAGCATCGCGGCGACGTCGGCGTCCGCCTCGCGGGCGTGCACGACGACGGGCTTGCCGAGCTCCGCCGCGAGGGCAAGCTGTGCCTCGAAGGCGCGCCGCTGCGCGTCGCGCGGCGAATGGTCGTAATGGTAATCGAGCCCCGTCTCCCCCACAGCCACCACTTCGGGTAGGGCGAGCAGCGCCTTCAGGCGGGCGGTGGCCTCGGGCGACCAGCGCCTCGCCTCGTGGGGGTGCACGCCCGCTGTGGCCGAGAGGCCGGGCGCCTGGCGTGCCAGCGCGACAGCGCGCTCGGATTCCTCCACGGTGCCGCCGATGACGACGACGTAACCGACACCCGCCCGCCGGGCCCGCTCCAGCACCGCCTCGCGGTCCGGGTCGAACGCCCCATCGCCGAGGTGGCAGTGGGCGTCGACCAG
>JBOHSI010000168.1:0-5952 GCA_050733055.1 Gemmatimonadales bacterium | reverse complement strand
CGTCGCCCCCGTGCTGATCTTCGCCATCGTGTTCGGGCTCTCAATGGATTACGAGGTCTTCCTCCTGACACGGGTCAAGGAGGTGTTCGACAAGACCGGCCGGAACGATCACGCCACTATGGAGGGGCTGTCCACCACGGCGTCAACGATCACGAGCGCGGCGCTCATCATGATCCTGGTATTCGGTGCCGGGGCGTTCGCGCGGGTGCTGGCGGTACAGCTCGTGGCGTTCGGGCTCGCGGCAGCGGTGTTGCTCGATGCGACGCTCATCCGGATGGTGCTGGTGCCGGCCATCATGCACATCGCGGGGAGATGGAACTGGTGGCCGGGAGTCCGCGCGCCCCGGCTGGAACCAGCCGACAGTGATTAGGACGCTGCGCCCTGGGCGTCCAACCGTCGCAGACGCGATCCCCAGAGATCCCAATGCCAGGCAGGGATCCTGATTCCGGTTCGGGGATCCTTCAGTGGCTTGTATTGCAGCCACGCCGGATGCAGCCCCAGCCGACGCCCCAATGCCACGAGGCGGTCCCGGTCCGCGCTCACGAGGTGGGCCATCGCCTCGCCGTCGAGATGGTGCCGATGAAGCCAGACGCCGCCGTCGAGGGCGAAGCACATTCCCTCGCGGCGGCGGGTGAATTCTCGGTAGGGCGACTCTACTGGCAGACGATACGACCCTCGACCATCCCGGGCAGGGGGGGGCTCACCACGTTGCCTGAAAAGAGGTGGCACTTGCGCGGCGTAAGGCCCGGTGCTGCGGCGGTCGCGGACCAGCCCTGCGCACTGGCCAGATTCACGGTCAGGTTCATGCCGGAAGACGCCCGGAAGTTGTTCATCGCGGCGAGGCTCGTAGTGTAGTAGGCGCTGTCGTAGAAAAACGCCTCTTCCGCCGTCGCGAGGTTTCGGAGGTCGGACTTCATCGCACCGAGGTAGGTCTTCTCCTTCGTGTTGGCAAACTTCGGGATCGCGATCGCCGTGAGGATCCCAATGATCACCACCACGATGAGCAGCTCAATCAGGGTGAAGCCGCGTCGAGACATCACGCTTACTCCTCCGGGCGCCACAGGGCGCCGAACCAGAGCCGCAGCACGCCTCCGGGTCCGGCGCCACCAATCTTGAGCGCCGACCTCGGTTGTCGCAAGAGCTATGCTTGGCCCTTCGCGTCTACCCAATTCCTTCCCACGCCGACACTTACGACCAACGGTACGCGCAGCGCAGCGGCCGCTTCCATCTCGCGTTTTACCACGTCCATTGCCACTTCCCGCTCTCCCTCCGGCACCTCGAGCACCAGCTCGTCATGCACTTGCAGGAGCATGCGGGTGGCGAGACCGCGGGCCCGCAGGCCGCGGGCAATACCGATCATCGCGATCTTGATCAGATCGGCTGCAGAGCCCTGCAGCGGAGAATTGGTGGCGGTGCGCTCCCCGAAGGCACGGATGTTGAAGTTCTTGTCCTTGAGCTCCGGAATGTAGCGCCGCCGCCCGAACAGCGTCTCCACATACCCCCGCTCGCGGGCCTCCGCGACCGTGCGGTCGAGCCAAACCCGCACACCGGCGAACCGACCAAAGTAATGGTTGATGAACTCCTTCGCCTCTTCCTGAGTGATACTGAGCTGGCGCGACAGGGCGAACGGCCCCTGCCCGTAGATCGTCGCGAAGTTGATGGTCTTGGCGCGGGCGCGCATCTCGGGCGTCACCGCTTCCTGGCGGACCCCGAAGATGATGGCTGCGGTTTGGCGGTGAATGTCTCCGCCCCGCTCGAACGCCTGCACGAATGCCGGGTCGCCTGACAGGTGGGCGAGCAGTCGCAGCTCGATTTGTGAGTAGTCGGCGGTGAGGAGCAGCGAGCCGGGGGCCGCCACGAAGGCACGGCGGATCGCTTCCCCACGCGGGGTCCGCACGGGGATGTTCTGCAGGTTCGGGTCCGACGAGGAGAGCCGGCCGGTGGCGGCGCCCGTCTGGTTGAAGCTCGTGTGGATCCGGCCGGTCGCGGGGTGGATGAAGCCGGGAAGCGCGTCTACGTAAGTCGACTTGAGCTTCGACAACTCGCGGTACTCGATCAACAGGCGCGGCACCTCGTGTCCCATCGCCGCGAGCTGCTCGAGCACCTCGTAGTCGGTCGAGGCGCCGGTCTTGGTCTTCTTCAGTACGGGCAGCTGGTGCTTCTCGAACAGGATGTGACGCAACTGCGGCGTCGAATTGATGTTGAACTCGGTGCCGGCCGTACGGTAGATCGCTCGCTCGAGCTCGGCGAGCTCCTTCGCGAACTGTCTCGAGATCTCCCCCAGCCGCTCGAGATCGATCAGCACGCCGTGCCATTCCATGTCGACGAGCACGGGGATGAGCGGCACCTCGATAGTCTCGAGCAACCGGACGAGCTGATGGTCCTCGAGACCGGGCTGGAACGCTTCGCGCAGGCGGAGCACCATTTCGCCGTCGGCGCAGCAATAGCGCGCCGCCTCCGGGACGGGGAGAGCGGCGAACGGTCGCTCCCCCCTCCCCCTGCCGGCGACGTCGCGATACGCGCGCATCTGCAGCGATAGCCGCTCCCGGGCAAGGTCATCGATCGCGTGGGAGCGGCGGCCCGGGTCCAGCACGAAACTGGCGAGCATCGAGTCGTAGGCGACGCCACCGAGCTCGACGCCGGCTCGGCGCAGGACGAGCCAGTCGTATTTGATGTTGTGCCCCGCCTTGGCGATCCGCGGATCCGCGAGCAGCTCGCGCAGTGGGCGCAGCTCCTCGCTCGCGAGCGGCGGCAGGTTGCGAGGCGGCTTGCCACCGGCAAGCTCGCCCTCGGACGCGACGTGACCGAACGGGCAATACCACGAGCGTGCGGGGGCGATCGCGAACGACATCCCCACGAGGTCGGCGCGCATCGGATCCAGCGACGACGTCTCGGTGTCGAGCGCGACGAGCCCCGCGCGCCGGCATGCCGCGATCACCGGGCCGATGCCGACCGGGTCGTCGACGATCGTCGGCTCGGGCAGCGGGGCGGCGGACGGGGGAGGGGCCGCGACGGCGGGTGCCGGCTGGGCTGCCGGAGCGTTGCCTCCCCCGACCGCCGCGCCGAGGGCCTCAAGCTTCGGGATCAGCGAGCGGAACTCGAGCTCCGTGAACAGCTCCGCGAGGCGGGCGCTGTCGGGCGGCCGGACCCGCAGCGCCTCGAGGTCGAGCGCCAGGGGAACGTCCCGCTGGATCGTGACGAGCTCGCGCGACAGACGCGCCAGGTCGGCATATTGTGCCACGGCCTCGCGCGCCCGCTTGCCGGAGATCTTGTCCGCGTTCGCCAGAATCGCGTCCAGGTCCCCGAACGTCTTGAGCAGCTCGAGAGCGGTCTTCTCACCCACGCCCCTCACGCCGGGCACGTTGTCGGAGCTGTCGCCGACGAGCGCGAGGTAGTCGACCACACGCTCCGGCGGAACGCCGAGACGTTCGCTCGCGTTCCCTTCATCGACCCAGTGCTCCTCGACCGCGGCCGGCCCGCCGCGCCCGGGGTTCAAGAGCGCGATGCCCGGGCCAACCAGCTGATAGAAGTCTTTGTCGCCCGAGACAATTACAGCCTGCAGGCCGCGCTCGGCCGCGGCCCTCGCGAGCGTGCCGATCACGTCGTCCGCCTCGTAGCCCTCGACCCCGAGGACCGGCACGCGGAACGCTTCCAGGATCTGTTCGATCCGCTCCACCGAGCGATCGAAGTCCTGCTGCAGCTCGTCGGTGAGCTTCTCGCGTGTCGCCTTGTACTCCGGGTACGCCTGGTGGCGGAACGACTCGCCCATGTCGTGCACCCAGACGAGATAGTCGGGGCGGCGCCGCTCCAGCAGGCGGAGAAGGAAGTTGGTCACTCCCCATGCAGCGGACGTGTTTTCGCCGCGCCGCGTCGTGAGGGGGCGTGCGATCATCGCGAAGAACGCGCGATAGATGAGCGCGTACCCGTCAACGAGGTAGAGCGCGGGTCGGGATTCAGACATGGGCCGAACAATAACCCTTGGCGCGCGCCTCGGGATGCAAAAACCCCGCCCGGCGCGTCCGAGCGGGGCACGGCGAATGGCGTGGGGAGCCGTTTACACGCGAACGACGTTCGCGGCGTGCAGCCCCTTGTCGCCGGTCTTCACTTCGAACTCCACCACCTGCCCTTCGGCGAGCGTCTTGAAGCCGTCCATCTGGATTGCGGAGAAGTGCACGAAGACGTCCTCGCCACCTTCCTGTTCAATGAAGCCGTACCCCTTGGCGTCATTGAACCACTTCACCTTTCCCCTGATCATTCGATCTGCCTCCTGCAAAGTCAGACATGGGGCATAACGCCGGCCCGACACCCGTTGTCGGGCGCGATAGAAATGACGCAGGCAGGAAAGGTTGTCAAGAAACCCAGGGGTGGCGCCGGTGTCGCGACGCCGCAGCGACATAACCGCCGACCCCTCAGTTGCTTGCCGGACCGTAGAGGGCCCCGTAGAGCTCGCGGTTGCGGAGCACGGAGCGCACGTAGTTCCGGGTCTCCTGATACGGGATCAGCTCGAGGAACTGGTCGGGGTCGTCGGCTCCGTCGCGGGCGAGCCAGCGCCTCGCAGGCGCGCCCCCGGCGTTGTAGGCCGCCACCGCCGCGTCGACCCGGCCGCCGAAGCGCCGCAGCAGTTCATCGAGGTGGGCCGCCCCGAGGTGCAGGTTCAGGTCAGGCAGCGTAATCCACTCCGGGTAGAACGTGACGTCGAGCCCGCGCGCGGTGAGGGCTGCGGTGCCGGGAAGCAGCTGCGCCAGTCCCCGCGCGCCGGCGGGGGAGAGCGCCTCGGCATCGAATACGCTCTCCTGGCGCACGATGGCGACGAACAACAGCGGGTCGACGCCGAACTCCGCCGCCTCCGCTTCCACCGCGGACCGGTTCGGCCACGGGAAGATGGCCCGCAGGGTGCGCGGATCGCCCGGGGCCTTGAGCGCGGCTTGCCAGCCGAGCCGTACGGCCGCCGGGCCGAAACCCCGGACCGCGAGGCCGTCGCTCCACGAGAGCAGCGCCTCGAGGTCCTGTTGGGCCGCCCGCCCGAGGATCGCCCGCACCTCGGCCTCGGCAGCGCTGTCGAGCCCTGCGAGCACGAGCGTGTCGAGGCGCGCGAGCGAAGTGGCCACGGCGGTCGGCGAGTGCGGCAGCGGCGGTGCGGAGATGCGCAGCGGCGGGAGGTCGACCTCGCGACGGGCGCGCAGCCCATAGTAGCCAATGGAGTCCTCGCGGGCGAGCGCCAGCCAGGCGGTCCTCGCTCCAGCGGTGTCGCCGCGCGCGAGCGCGAGGTTCCCGAGCCAGAAGCGCGCCGCGGTCCGCTGCGGCGCCGCCGCCGTCGCTTCGGCCTGATACAGCGCTGCGGCGCTGTCCAGCCGCCCCTCGCCCCTCGCCTGAGCCGCGAGGCGGAAGCGGGCGAGCGAGGCGCGCAGGTCGGCGGGATAGCGGGCGATGAGCTCGCCGAACCACTGTGCCGCTCCAGCCCAATCGCCGCGGTCGGCGAGCATGTCGCCGAGGACGTAGAGCGCGGTGGGCGCCGCCGTGTCGGCGGCATATGACTGCGCGAACCCGGACAGGGCTTCCCTTGCGCCGGGGTCGCCCAGGCGCGTGAGGATCCGGGCACGACGATAGATCGCCAGGGGGCCATGCGCGGCGTCCTGCGCGGCCGCGCGGTAGGCGCGTTCGGCATCGCGCAGACGCCCCGCTCCGCTGAGGAGCTCGCCCAGCAGCATGAGCGTCGCCGCGCTCGAGTCACCCTGGCGCACGGCTCGCTCCACGTGAATCCGGGCATCGCTCGCCCCCCCATGCGGCTTCATGGCGCGGGCGAGCGCCACGCGCTCAGGCGGTGTGCGCGGCGGCAACGACGCGAGCGCCACACCCACCGCAGCCGCCGCTGGGTCCGTCTGGGGCGCGCGCGCCATCAAGCCGTACAGCACGTCACGCGCCCGGGTGGAATCGCCCCGCGCCAGCGCCAGC
>JBOHSI010000167.1:0-15240 GCA_050733055.1 Gemmatimonadales bacterium | reverse complement strand
GGGTGGTGGGGGTGGGGGTGGGGGCGGGGGCGGGGGAGGCGTCGGGGGCGGCCTCACCGGCTCCGAGTGGTTCCCGGTGAGCGGTGGCGACGGTGAGTATGTGGTGCCGGCGCCGAGCGACTCGACGACCGTCTACCTAGACACCCAGAACGGCAACATCTCCCGCGTCGACCTGAAGACGGGAGTGACGCGGTCCATCCGGCCGTACCTCGTGGGCGTGCAGGAGACGAGACCGGCGAATCTGCGCTACCGCTTCAACTGGACGTCGCCGATCGAGGTGTCGCCGACCGACGCGAACATGGTGCTGTTCGGCGGCAACGTGGTGTTCAAGACCACCGACGGCGGGGAGCACTGGACGGTGCTCAGCCCCGACCTGACGCGCGACAACAAGGCGAAGCAGGTGACGAGCGGCGGCCCGATCAACTACGACATCTCAGGTGCCGAGACGTACCATACGATTCTCAAGATCAACCTCGCGCCGACCGACACGAGCGTAATCTGGGTCGGCTCGGACGACGGGCTCGTGCACGTCACGCGGGACGGCGGGAAGGTGTGGACCAACGTCGCCGGCCGCTTTCCGGGCCTTCCGGCAGACGCGGAGGGGCGGGTGTACCAGATCGGGGTGTCGCCGTTCGATGCCGGGACGGCATACCTCGCCATCGACCGCCACCAGCTGGACGACCGTCGGCCCTACGTCTACAAGACCAGCGACTACGGAAGGAGCTGGGCCAACATCTCACGCGGCCTGCCGGAGGACCATCCCGCGGTCGTGGTGCGTGAGAACCCGCATCTGCGTGGCTTCCTGGTGCTGGGCACCGATGCGGCGCTCTGGTACTCGCGCGATGCGGGCGCGACGTGGAAGTCCCTCAAGGCCGGCTTCCCGACCGCACCCGTCTACGACCTCAAGTTCGTCAAGCGATCGCACGACTTGGTGGTCGCGACGCACGGGCGCGGGCTGTTCGTGCTCGACAACATCACGCCGCTCGAGGAGCTGAGGCCGGAGGTCGCGGCTTCGGACTTCCACGTCTTCACCACGCTACCGGCGCAGATCCGCGTGCGCCCGCGGCGTACGGGGGTGGCGCCGTCGCGCTTCACGGCCCCGAACCCCCCGGCCGGCGCGATGATCGACTACTACCTGAGGGCCGCACTCGACACAACCGGGGCCGAGCCACGGGGCCCGGGCGAGCAGCAGCAGCGCTCGCGCCGTGGACGGGTGATCGTCACGATCACCGACGGCGGCGGTGACACCGTAGTCGTGGATTCGAGCGCTCCGGCGAAACAGGGAGTGAACCGGCACGTGTGGAGCCTGCGGTACGCGGGACCGACCCGCCTCACGTTCGAGCGACCCACGGGCGCCGAGGAGGAGAGCCCGTTCCGCAGCGCTTTCGGCCCGCGGGCGGTTCCAGGGAGCTACACCGTGACGGTAAGCGCGGGCGACAAGCGGCAGACCGGGACGGTCGTCGTGGAGCCAGACCCGATCCTCGGCGGCGATCGTGCTCGCTTCGCGGCGCAGCTCCGCGCCGGGCTCGAGTGGCGCAACGCGATGTCCGCGCTGAACGAGATGCTCAACCGGATCGCGAGCCTCGAGACACAGCTCCGGAACGTCCAACAGGCGCTGCGAGAGAACTCCCGGGGTGACACGGCTGGCGCCGCACCGGTGATGCAGCAGGGGCGCGAGCTCGGCCGGAAGCTCAAGGCGCTGAAGGATAGCCTGTACAACTCCGAGGTGCAGCGCGACGCGGGCCAGGACCAAATCCACTACCTCCAGCGGTTCCAGGACCGCTTGCAGAGTGTGGGGTTCGGCCTCGCGTTCGCTTATGCGCAGCCGCCCACCGAAGTCCAGGCGGCCCGGTTGAAGGAGCTCCGGGCAGCGCTCGACGGATACCTCGGGCAGTTCAATGGGCTGCTCCGTGGCGACGTGGCGGCGTTCAACAAGACGGCCCAGGAGCGCCAGGCGCCGATCCTCGTTGCCGGCCAGCCGATCGAGATAAAGCTGGTGTCCCGGTAGCCGCAGCAGGGGAAACCGCCGCCGCCGGCCGGCGTAGGGGCACGCGTGGCGATCCCCGACTTGAAGCTCGCTGCGCTTTGGGAGTGGGCGCGGTTCGAAGCGCAACTCGCCGCGCCGCCTGCGCCGGTGCGCGTGCGGACACTCGTCGCGCGCCCCGCACTAGGCCTCGTCGCGAGGCTCCTGCTCTTCGCCGTCCTGCCGTTCCTCATCCTCGTGCGGGTGTCCGTGTTCTGGTATTCTCACTTCCGCTCTTCCACGTGGCTCGCCCTCGTGGTGGGAGTGTGCGGCATGGTGGTTGTGGTCACAGCCTACGCGGCATGGCTGTCGCAGCACCTCACGGGGCGGGCGCGGGTGCTCGTCGTCGCGCGGCGGGTGGCCCTACCGCTGGTGCTCGCGTACGTGGGTTACACGCTTGTGTACCTGTCGAGCGTGAACGCCAAGTCGGAGCGCGTGCGGGCCTACTACGCGTCGCTCCATCCGCTGCTGCGCGTGGCGCTCAGCACCTGGATCCTCGTCGACAGGGACATCGTGATCACCGACGTGGCGCGCCGCCCCGAGGACTACGCCGCGATGGGCCTGCCGGTGAACGACGGCACGCTGCACTACAGGCAGCGGGACGGGTACGCACACGCGGCCGACTTGCGCACGGTCGGCCGCGGCGCGGTCGAGAACCGGCTGGTGCAGCTGTATTTCTGGAGCATGGGGTTCGACACGCTACGGCACATGGGCACCGCGGACCACCTCCATGTGGGACTGCCCGTCAGGTAGTCCGGTGGGCGGCTCGGTCTCCCGGGATGTTCGGCGCGAGCTATAATTCCCCCGCAGGAGAACCCGCACGACAGCGCCACGTTCGTGCAGCAGCGGGGAGAGCCCTGTGCCGTTCAACCGTGACGATATCCGGGAGTCGGTGGAGCGAGCGGGCGAGGGGCACTGGAACGCGCTCCGCGCCCACCACGAAGACGCGTATCCCAACCCCAAGCCCACGCCCGGGGACGTGTGCAAGGGAGAGGCCGCCCGGCTGAACGCGATGGGGCTGGGCGACGCGCAGGAGTTCGAGCTCGTCGAGACGCGCGTGGAGCGCGTGGACGACGAGGTCCGCCTGACGCACGTACTGCGCTACAAGCCGCTCAACATCCGGCTCCTGACCGAACCCTTTCAGGACTACGCCTGAGCCGCGCTCCTCAGTACAGATACGCGATGCTCAGGCTCACGGTGAGCTGATCGCGTTTGCCGTCGAACGGCGTCAGGTTGGAGCGGTCATAGCGGAGTTCTGGCCGGAGTAGCGCGCCGGGCCAGCTCCGCACGTTCAGCGTCGCGGTACCGCTCCATAGCGTGTGTCGGGGCGCGGCGGCGAGGCCGAACGCAGCGCTCGTGCGTGCGCCCTCCCGGTCATCCAGGTAGTCGGCCCGCAAGCCGAGCCCGAGTGTCGACGTGAGGTCGTATGCCACCCACGCACCAGCCGCCCACCACGTCGCATCGCGCGTCGAGTCCGGCAGCGCCGGGTTGGCCTCTTCCCTGCCGTAATCCACCTGGAGCCACGTGGTGACGGCGCCGACTTTCTGGTTGATCAGCACCTCGCCGCCGTACCGCTTGGCATCGGTCCCCGACTGCTCGGCGCCGAGGAATCCCAGCAGCCCGATCGACGTGCCGCTGCCGGGGTACAGCCCCACCCGGCCCATGAACGACTTGTGTTCCTGGTTGGCCACGACGCGGTCCCACCCGTTCGAGACCCGGAGCTGCGCATCCGCGAAGCGATTGAATCTGTACCCTGCCTCCACGCCGGTTTGGGTGAAACACTCGAGGTACACGAACTGCAAGCCCTCCGACCAGTTCGGGTTCGCCACCGTCTCGATCACCTCGACTCCCTGCAGCGTCACGAACTTACCCGCCCTGAACTGGAGGCCGTTGCCGTTCGCCGTGGGCGCGTTGAGGGTGATGTAGAGCTGGGTGACGTCCCCGCTGGAGCCGAGGCTGAGCCCGCTGGACTGCAACACGGCGGCGTTCTGACCGACGACGACGTCGGCGCGGAACCCGGCGTCCCAGCGATCGGCCGTGTAGGGCCGGTCCACGGTGACCTTGAACGCGTTGAGGGTGAACTGGTTCGCGAAGCGGTCGTACAAGCGACCGACGATCGCGCCGCCCACCGGCACAGTGGTGTGCGAGTACGACACCTCGGCGTAACCGCTCAGCTTGAAGCCCCGCAGCGTGGCTGGGAGCTCACTCGCGGACGGCTGGGCGTCCGCGGGCTTCGCAGAATCCCCCGCGGGCGGTGACGACCCCTGACCCGCGAGCGGTGACGACCCCTGACCCGCGAGCGGCGATACGACGGACGTGAGGCCTAGAATGACTCCCACACATGTTCTTCGGCGTTTCGACATGGTCTCCCTCCGGCGTGGAGCGGTTGACGTTACGGATTGGTTCCCGCGGGCACGGCGATGGCCGTGTCACTCGCGGCTGCCGCGGGCACGGCGGCCTCGCGGGGGACGATCTTGCGGAACAGCGGGCGGTAGCGCTCCCAGGCGCCGAGGAGCTCGTGCGCTCGGGGACTCCGGGTCTTGGCGGCGTGCTCGCGCACGAGCTCGAGCACGAGCCGCTCGTCCGCCTCCTCGAGACCGCGCACGGCGACCAGCTCGAGATTGCAGCGCGCCGCGACGGTTTCGGCCTCGTCGAGTACGTAGGCGACGCCGTTCGACATGCCCGCGCCGAAGTTGCGCCCGACCTGCCCGAGCACCACCACGACCCCGGCCGTCATGTACTCGCAGCAGTGGTTCCCCGCGCCCTCGATCACCGCGACGGCGCCGGAGTTGCGCACGGCGAAGCGGTCGCCCGCCCGGCCCGCCGCGAACAGCCTGCCACCAGTCGCCCCGTACAGCGTCGTGTTGCCCAGGATGACGTGGCGGTGGGTCGCGGCGGCGTACGCCGCCTCACGGAACGGGCGGATCGCGATCTCCCCGCCCGAGAGCCCCTTGCCGACGTAGTCGTTCGCTTCTCCCTCGAGCTCGAGCTGCATTCCGGGAACAGCGAACGCGCCGAAGCTCTGGCCCGCGGTCCCGCGGAACCGGAGGCGCAGGGTCCCCGGCGGCAGGCCAGCGCTGCCGTGGCGCTCTGCAATCCGGCCCGCGATGCGTGCCCCGACGGTCAGGTGATGGTTGCCGATGTCGTACACGCCCGCGAATGGCCGACCCGCTTCGAGCCGGGAGTCGAGGACTCCCAGTATCTCTTCGTCGAGCGACTGGACCCCAGGGCGGTCGTTTCGCTCCACGGTGCGACGCCGGGGCTCGCCGCGGGCCGGCTGCTCGGCGAGGAGCAGGGAAAGGTCGAGCATCTGCGCCCGCGGCACCTCCGGGCGATCCACACGCTCGAGCAGGTCCGCACGGCCGATGATCTCGTCCAGGCTCCGGACGCCTAGCCCCGCGAGCATCCGTCGCACATCCTCGGCGATCCACGTGAAGTAGGCGACCACCTGTTCCGGCGTGCCGCGGAACTTGGCGCGCAGCTCGGGCCGCTGGGTGGCGATGCCCGTCGGGCAGCTGTTCAAGTGACACTGCCGGGCCATCGCGCAGCCAATCGACACGAGCGTTGCCGTCCCGAAGCCGTACACCTCGGCGCCGAGCAGCGCGGCGATCACGACATCGCGCCCGGTGCGGAGGCCTCCGTCCGTCCGCACCTCGATGCGGTGGCGCAGCCCGTTCTCGATGAGGAGCGCCTGCGTCTCCGCGAGCCCGAGCTCCCACGGGGAGCCCGCGTGCTTGATGGAGGAGAGGGGCGACGCTCCTGTTCCCCCGTTGTGGCCTGAGATCAGGACGTAGTCGGCGTACGCCTTCGCGACTCCGGTCGCCACGCGCCCAACGCCTGCCTCCGCGACGAGCTTCACGCCGATCCGCGCGCGCGGGTTCACCTGCTTGAGGTCGTGGATGAGCTGCGCCAGGTCCTCGATCGAGTAGATGTCGTGGTGCGGCGGCGGCGAGATGAGCGGCACGCCGGGCACCGAGTGCCTGAGGCGCGCGATCAGCGCCGTGACCTTGTGTCCCGGAAGCTGCCCCCCTTCGCCCGGCTTCGAGCCCTGGGCGATCTTGATCTCGAGCTCCTCGGCGCGCACTAGGTACTGCGTGGTGACGCCGAAGCGTCCCGACGCCACCTGCTTGATCTTGTTGTCCGCGCGGTCCCCGTTCGGGAGGAGGATGTACGTGTCGGGATCCTCCCCTCCTTCGCCCGTGTTCGAGCGCGCCCCCATCCGGTTCATCCCGATCGCGAGCGTCGCGTGCGCCTCGGGAGAGAGCGCGCCCAGCGACATCGCGGTCGAGACGAAGCGCCGCCGGATCGCCTCCACGGGCTCGACCTCGTCCGGTGAGACCGGCGTCCCCGCCCGGATCGAGAGTAAGTCGCGCGGGCCGGCGGGCGGCCGCGCCGAGACCTTGGCGAGGAACGTGGTGTACCCACCGCGCTGCAGCGCCGTGACGAGTGGCGGCGACCAGCCGTGGTCCTCGCCGTCACGGCGGTAACGCACGCGGCCGTGGTCGGGCAACACGCCCCCCGCCCCGTCGGCATAAGCCGCTTGGTGGCGGGCCAGGGCGTCCTCGGCGATCTCGGTGAACCCGATGCCGCCGATCGGGGAGACCGTGCCGGTGAAACACCGGTCGATGACCTCCGCCCCGAGGCCCAACGCCTCGAAGATCTGGGCGCCGCAGTAGGAAGAGAGGGTCGAGATCCCCATCTTCGAGAGGATCTTGAGCAGCCCTTTCTCGGCGGCGCGTCGGAAGCTGTCGCGAGCCTCGTCACCCGACTGGGCCTGCACCGATTCGAGTGCGAGCCACGGGTGCACGGCTTCCGCCCCGTAGCCGATCAGCGCTGCGAAATGGTGCACATCCCAGGCGTCCCCCGCCTCGGCGACGAGGCCGACCCGCGTCCGCAGGCCCTCCTCGCGAAGGTGCTGGTGCACCGCGCCGACGGCGAGCAGCATCGGCACGGGGGGGTGCTCGCGGCCGGCCGCGCGGTCGCTCACGATCACGACCCGCGCCCCCTGCCGGACGGCGCGGGCCGCCGCGCGGCCCAGGAGATCGACCCCGGTGCGCAGCGCGTCCGGGCCAGTCGCGGGGTCCCAGACCGCGGAGAGTGTAGCGGCCTGCACGCCCGCGACGGTGCGCAGCGCAGCCATCTCGTCCTCGAGCAGCACCGGGTGCTCGTTCCGGACGAGCTGCAGGCCGGTCGCGCGATCGGCGAGGAGTGAGCCGCGGCGGCCCAGATGCATCCGCAGCGACATCACGAGCCCTTCCCGCAGGGGGTCGATCGGCGGGTTGGTCACCTGCGCGAAGCGTTGCCGGAGATAGGCGTACACACTCTGGGGGACGCGCGACAGCGGCGGAATCGGCGCGTCGTCGCCCATGCTCCAGACGGCGTCCTGGCCCGCGCTCCCCATGGGCTCGACGACGAAGCGCACGTCCTCGAAGCTCCAGCCGAACGCGAGCTGGCGAGTGACGAGCTCCGCTCGGTCGAGCGGGGACGCCGCGGTGCCCGCTGCCGGCCGGAGCGGCCGGACCGAGCGCGCCGCCCAGCGCGCATAAGGCCGGCGACGCGCGACCTCGCGCTTCGCCTCCGCGTTGTGGAGGATCGCCTTGCGCCGGGTGTCCACCACGATCAGCTCGCCCGGCCCGAGGCTGCCACTCTCAACCACCTCCACTGGATCGAGGTCTACGAGCCCCACTTCGGACCCCGCGACCACGAGGCCGTCGCGGGTGATCTTGTAGCGACTGGGACGCAGCCCGTTCCGGTCGAGGGCGGATCCCGCAAGGACGCCGTCGCTGAACGCGAGCGCAGCCGGCCCGTCCCACGGCTCCAGCAGGCACTCGTGGAACTCGTAGAACCCGCGGAGCGCCGGCTCCATCTCGGTCGCGCCCTCGTGGGCCTCGGGGACGAGCATCATCAGGGCGTGCACGGGATCGCGGCCCGAGCGCACCAGCAGCTCGAGCGCGTTATCGAGGCTCGCCGAGTCGCTCCCTTCGGCCCAGATGACGGGCCTGAGGCGATCCCCGCCGTCGCCCCAGAGGGGCGAGGCCAGCGCCGGCTCGCGGGCCTTCATGGCGTTCCGGTTTCCCCACAGGGTGTTGATCTCGCCGTTGTGAGCGATCAGCCGGAAGGGCTGGGCGAGTGGCCAGCTCGAACTTGTATTGGTCGAGTAGCGCTGGTGGAACACCGCGATCGCCGTCTCGAAGTCGGGAGACCTGACGTCTGGGAAGAACGCGGGCAGCTGCGGGCCGGTGAGCAACGCCTTATAGACCAGCGTCCGGCACGAGAGCGAGCACACGAAGAACGGCTGCAGCTCGCGGCCCGCATCGGCAATGCGCCGCTCGATGCTCTTGCGGGCGAGGTAGAGCGAGCGCTCCCACGCCACCTCGTCTGTGCGCCCGAAGTCTGCGGGCGCGGCGATGATGGCCTGCCGAATGACGGGGCAGCGGGCGCGGGCGGTCGGCCCGAGCACGGCGGTGTCGACCGGCACGTCGCGCCAGCCGAGCACCGGCAGGCCCTCGGTCCGCAGCGTCTGTTCGATGATCGCGGTGGCGCGTCCCAGTGCCCGGTGGTCGGGGGGCAAGAAGAAAGCGCCGACGGCGAACGGCTGGCCCGGCTCTAGGGCCAGCCCCAAGCTGGCGGCCTCTTTGTAGAACAAGGGGTATGGGATCTGGGTCAGCAGGCCCGCGCCGTCACCCGAGTTGTCGGTGGCGGCGGCGCCGCGGTGGGCGACGCGGGCGAGCGCCTGGAGGGCCAGGGACACGATGTCCACCGAGCGCTCGCCCGATGCTCGCGCCACGAACCCCACGCCGCAGGCGTCCTGCTCCCGCCAGGGGTCGAGCTCCGTCGCACGGCGGTTGGCCCACCGTGATCGGTCAGCTTCGGGCATCAGCCACTCCGACTCGAGGCCAAAAAGGAAGGCCCGCTCTGGTTGGGGAGCGGGCCGGGAAAGATCCTAGGTCACTTGCACGCTACGCCGGCCGGTCGCTCCCGTGTGAGGGGCTAATCGGATTCGGAATCAGCTTCGCGGTCGGGGTCCGGACGTTCACGTGGGCCTACCCGATGGTATTAACCGGTTCGTATTAATATTCAGGTGATAGAATAAACATACATCTCCGCGTCACCCGGGTCAAGGGCCGCGTGCGATCAACCTCTGGACCTCTGCGAACGGCATTAGCAGGTCCGCCATCGCGTCGTAGGTCCCGCGGTCCCGCAGTTCGGCCGCGATGCGCCGGATCAGCCCGAGGGTCGCCTGCACGACCCGCGGGCCGAGGCTCGCGCGCCGCACGCCGAGGCGCTCGAGCTCGGGGATCGGCGGGGCAGGGGGGCCGGCGATCACGTTGAGCGGGCCGGCGATCTCGCGTGCCAGCCGACCGATCGTTTCGGCGTCGCTCACGTGCGGCACGAACAGGCAGTCGGCGCCGGCCGCCCGATAGCCATTAGCGCGCCCCACCGCGGTGGCGAAGCGCTCAGCCGGCGACCACTGTTTCACTTCGAACGCGTCGGTGCGCGCGTTCACGACCAGCGGCACCCTCGCCGCCGCCGCGACCTCGCGCACACTCCGAATCCGGTTCATGTGCAGGCCTGCATCGACCAGCCCGCCCTCGTTGCCTCCGTCCTCGAGGTTCAGCCCCACGGCGCCCGCAGCGATCACGCCGCGCGCCGTCTCCGCCGCGGCGTCAGAAGTCGCACCGTAGCCCGCTTCCATGTCGACGGTGACGGGGACCCGCACCTGCGCCGCGATCCGCCGTACCGCCGCGAGCATCTCGTCGCGACTGATGCGCTCGCCGTCCGGGTAGCCGTGCGCCCAGGCCACGCCGGCGCTGGACGTGGCGATCGCGGCGAACCCCGCGTCCTCGATGAGCCGGGCGCTCGCGACGTCCCAGGCATTGGGAAGGACGAGAATCCTCGGGCCGGCGTGCAATGCGCGGAATGCCTGCGCCTTCTCTGCCTGCGTGGGCGGGCTCATTCGGCGACTCCTTCATCTGAGATTCTCAGCGGATTCCTGCGATGCCCTGGGGGGAATATGAACATCGTGGAGAGTCTTGCGCTGCTGCCGGTCGCTTGCGCCGACACCTAACCTTCGCACGATGGCCACCGACGGGTAAGTTTGGGGCACCCAAACTCACCCGTCGGTGGCCATCATGACGTTCCAAGCCCCGCCCCGGCCGCTCGCCCTCTCGCTCGTCGTCTTCCTCAGCGCGCGGCTCACGGCGCAGGTACCGGCGCTCACTGTTCACACGATCTGGGGCACCCGCGAGTTCGCGAGCGACGTCGTCACGCTCACCTGGATGAAGGACGGGACCGCCTACACCACGACGGACGTCGACCCGTCCGGGAACACCGACCTGTACCGCGTGGACGCGGTGAGTGGGAAGAAAGAGCTGCTCGTCCGCGGGGCGGACCTCCTGCCGCCCGGTGCGCAGAAGGCGATTGCGATCGAGGAGTACGCGTTCTCCGCTGACGGCACGAAGCTGCTGATCTTCACGAACACGGCTCGCGTGTGGCGCCTGAACACCAAGGGCACGTACTACGTCTGGGACTTCGCGGCGAAGCGGCTGATCCCCGTGAGCGCGAAACCCGGCTATCAGATGTTCGCCAAGTTTGCCCCTGACGCCCGGGTGGTGGGCTTCGTGCGCGAGAACAACATCCATGTGACGGACCTCGCGACCGGGGCCGAGACTGCGCTCACGACCGACGGTAACGAGAACATCATCAACGGCACCTCGGATTGGGTGTACGAGGAGGAGCTCGACTTGCGCGACGCCTTCCGCTGGAGCCCCGACGGCAGGCGCATCGCGTTCTGGCGCTTCGACCAGACGGTGGTCCGGCCGTTCTATCTGATCAACGCCGACACGCTGTATCCGGAGCTCGTGCCGGTGCGCTACCCCAAGGCCGGGACGCCGAACTCCCAGGTAAAGATGGGGGTCATGGACGTCGCGACACGCCGGACGTCGTGGATCGACCTCGGGCGCGAGCCGGAGACCTACATCGCCGCGATGGACTTCGCCGATTCCCCCGACGAGGTCTGGCTCACCCGCCTGAACCGGCACCAGAACCGCCTCGACGTGGTGCTCGCCGACGTCCGCACGGGCGCGTCCCGCGTGATCATGACCGACGCCGACTCGGCGTGGCTCGACGCCCATCAGCCGCAGTGGATCAACGGCGGAAGGCAATTCCTGTTTCTCTCGGAGCGCGACGGCTACGCCCAGGTGTATTTCTTCAACCGCGACGGCTCGCTCGTGCGGCGCGTGACGCCGGGCGGCTGGGACGTGCTCGAGCTCTACGGTGCGGACGAGGCGAAGAAGGTCGTGTACTTTACCGGCGCCATCGACGGCCCGCTCGGTCGGCCGCTGCTGCGCATCGGCCTCGACGGCAAGGGCCTGGCGCGGATCTCCACTGACCCCGGGACGCATGGCATCGAGTTCGACCCCACATTCAGACTGTACGTCGACACGTATTCGCGGGCCGGAGTGCCGCCGATCCAGACCCTGCGGCGGGCGGACGGAAAGCTCGTCCGCGTGGTCGCCGACAACGCCAAGCTCGCGGCCAAGGTCGAGGCCCTCGGGCTCGCCCGGCCCGAGTTCTTCACGCTCACGACGCCCGTCGGCGCGGACTTGAACGCCTGGATCATCAGGCCGAAGGGCTTCGACCCCGGACGGCGCCATCCGCTGTTGATGAGCGTATACGGCGGGCCCGGCTCCCAGACCGTGACCGACTCTTGGGGCGGCGCGAACTATCTGTGGCACCAGATGCTCGCGCAGGATGGCTACCTCATCGCGAGTGTGGACAACCGCGGCACGGGGGCCCGCGGCGCGAAGTTCAAGAAGGTGACGTACCTGCACCTGGGCCGGTATGAGTCGGCCGACCAGATCGACGCCGCGCGCTGGTTCGCGCTGCAGCCGCACGTCGATCCCGACCGAGTCGGGATCTGGGGCTGGAGCTACGGCGGCTACACGAGCTCCCTCGCCATGTTTCGCGGGAGCGGCGTGTTCAAAGCGGCGCTCGTGGTCGCGCCCGTGACCGACTGGCGGCTCTACGATACGATCTACACCGAGCGCTTCATGCGCACGCCACAGGAGAACGCCGACGGCTACGCCGAGAGCGCGCCGCTCGCCTATGCCGACAGCCTGCGAGGCAATCTGCTCCTGGTTCACGGCACGGCCGACGACAACGTGCACTTCCAGAATACCGAGCGACTGGTCCAGCGTCTCGAGGCTGCCAACAAACAGTTCGACATGCGGATCTACCCGAACAAGACCCACTCGATCACGGGCGGTAACACGCGGGAGAACCTGTACGGGTTGTTCACCGAGTGGCTGAAGAAAAATCTGTAGCGCGGACCGCCCTCGCCGTCCTCACGCTCATCAACCTGTTCAACTACCTGGACAGGTGGATCGTCGCTGCGCTCGCGGAGAGCATGAAGCACTCGGAGCTGCAGCTCTCCGATACGCAGCTCGGGTCACTGATGACCGGGTTCATCATCGTGTACATGCTCGCCGCGCCTCTGTTCGGATCGCTCGGCGACCGCTGGTCGCGCACGCGCCTCATCGCCCTGGGCGTGGCGATCTGGAGCGTCGCCACGGCGCTCGCGGGGTTCGCGCGGGGGTACGGATCATTGTTCGCGGCCGCGGCGGTCGGAATCGGCGAGGCGGCGTACGGGACGATCTCCCCGGCCCTCCTCGCCGACTACTTTCCTCGGGAGCGGCGCGGACGGGTGTTCGCGATTTTCTTCGCTGCCATCCCCGTCGGCTCGGCGCTGGGGTACGTCGTCGGCGGGGCCGTGGATCACTACTTCGGGTGGCGGTGGGCCTTCTTCGTCGCGGGCGTTCCCGGGCTGGTCCTCGCCGCCCTGGCGCTGCGGCTGTACGAGCCGCCCCGCGGCGCCCAAGACGAGAGCGACCCCGGCGGCGCATCGCCGCCTGGGGGAGGAGGCCATGCCCTCTCACTCGCTGGCGCGGCGCGCGCCGCGTACGCCGCGCTGCTCCGCAATCGCCCGTACGTGCTCACCGTCCTCGGGTACGCGGCGTACACCTTCGCGATCGGAGCGCTGGCGTTCTGGACGCCCGCGTTCCTGGAGCGCGCCCGTGGCATTCCCAAGGCCCAAGCCACGGTGCAGTTCGGCGCGATCGTCGTGGTGACGGGGTTCCTCGGCACGTACGGGGGCGGCTGGTTGGGCGACCGGTTGCTGCGGCTCTCGAAGCAGGCGTACCTGGGGGTCTCCGGGCTGGCGACGCTCGTCGCGGCGCCGCTCACGTTCGTGGCCCTCGCCGCGCCCTCGCCCGCGTTGTATTGGCCGGCGATCGTCGCGGCGGAGTTGTGTCTGTTCGCCTCCACCGGGCCGATCAACTCGGCCATCGTGAACGTGGTCTCGCCTCATATGCGCGCGACCACCGTGGCGCTGACCATCTTCGCAATCCACATCCTCGGCGATGTGCCCTCGCCTGCGCTCGTCGGGCGATCTCGGATGCGCGCTCGCTCGCCGAGGCGGTGCTGATCGTCCCGATCGCCGTGCTCGTGGGCGGCGTCATCTGGACCTTCGCCGCCTGGCGCGGGGAGCGTGTGGCGGCTGGCGAGCCGACTCCGTGAGAACGCTCTTCCGAGCGATCTTCAGCCTGGTGCTCCGCGTCTTTTGCCGTCGGATCGAGATCTCGGGGGCGGAGCGGGTCCCCGCACAGGGCCCCGTGATCTTCGCGCTCAACCATCCCAACGGTCTCATCGATCCCGCGTTCCTGCTGTGCCTCGCCCCGCGGCGCGTGTCGTTCCTCGCCAAGGCGCCGCTCTTCCGGATGCCCGTCGTCGGCTTCTTCTGCCGCACGTTCGAGGCGATTCCGGTCCACCGCCGTCAGGACGCAGGCTCGGATCCGTCGCAGAACCGCGAGACCTTCGAGAGCGCGCAGCGGGTGCTCGCCCGTGGCGGGGCGATCGCGCTTTTCCCCGAGGGTACCTCGCACTCGGACCCCAAGCTGCGCGCGCTCAAGACGGGCGCAGCACGGATCGCCCTCGGTGCAGCGGCGACGCTCCCGCAGGAGACGCCGCTGCTGATCTTCCCGGTGGGCCTGTACTACCGAGCCAAGCGGACGTTCCGCTCCGCGGCGCTCCTCCATTTCGGCGAGGCGTTCGCGGTGGAGCCCGTTCCCCTCACGCCCGGCCAAGAGCCGCCGGTCGAGCCCGTCCGGGCGCTCACCGCGCATCTCGAGCGGGCGCTCGCCGACGTGACGCTCCAGGCCGAGGAGGCTGAGGCCCACGCGCTGGTCGAGCGGGCACAGCGCATCTTCACGACGCAGGACGAAGCACCAGCCAGGCCGCCGCCGCTCGGCGCGGAGTTCGAGCTGCGGCGCCGGTTCCTCGAGGGGTACCACCTGGTGCGCGAGCGGTGGCCCGAACGGTTCTCGGCGCTCACCACACGGATCGACCGTTACGAGGCGGCACTCGCGGCCGCAGGCCTCGACCCGCGCCATCTCGCTCCCAAGAGCTTCCAAGTCGGCCGCGTCGCTCGGTACGTCGCGAACGCGCTGCTCTTCTTGCTCGTGCTGCTGCCCGCGGCGCTGGTCGGCGTCATCGTGCACTATCCCGCGTACCGCGCCGCGGGGTTCGTGGCCACCGGGATCGCCAAGGGGGCCGAGGACGCGCTGGCGAGCGTCAAGGTGCTCGCCGCGATGCTCCTGTTCCCCGTGACGTGGGTGCTCGCAGCGGTGGCGGCCGGGCTGTGGCAGGGTTTGGGTGCGGCGCTCCTGACGGTGGCGGTCGCGCCGCTCACGGCGTACGCGGCGCTGCTGTTCTTTGAGCGGTTGGACCGCGTCATCGGTGCAGCGCGCGCGCTGGCGCTGTTCACCGTCCGGCGTCGGGCGTTCCTGCGGCTCCTGGCGGAGCGCACGGCGATCCGGGAAGACATCCTGCAGCTGGCCCAGAGCGTGTTCCCAGGCTAGTCCCGCTCGACCTCCGCGCACGACAGGGGCGAGGCAAAGTGCTTCGCCCCTGTCCGCATCGACCGCGCCTCACTGCCAGGTCTGCGCTTGCTCCACGAAGCTCCGCGCGAGACTACCGAGATCCACGGGAACCACCGAGGGATCCGGCTTCAGGCCCTCGACCCGAGCGAGGTTGACCGACGCCTTCTGGTACGTGCCGTCGATCGCTAGCGCCGCCCGGTAGGCGTCCGCGGCCTGGACGACGTGACCGGTGCGTTCCAGAGCTACCCCCAGGTTGTTGTGGAACGTCGCAACGGTCGA
>JBOHSI010000166.1:0-4133 GCA_050733055.1 Gemmatimonadales bacterium | reverse complement strand
TCGTCCCGGGCGCCGACCATTCGGGCGGCCGCACCCGCCATCGCTCCGGCTCCAAGGCGGGCAACCGCTATCTTAAGCTCGCCTTCAGTCACGCGGGCATCCGGGCGGTCCAGTACTACCCGGAAATCCGCGCCGTCTTCAAGGCCAAGGCCCGGAAGCAGCCAGTCCGGATCGCCCGCACGCTGGTGGCCCTCGCGCTGGCGCGCATCGGCTATCAGGTGCTGGCGAAGCAGGAAGCGTTCAACGGGCAGTTCAAGCACCGCCCGCTCAGTCGTCGGAAACACGCGCAGTGGCCACGCCGGGCCAGCCCACCCGCCTCACTGACTCCCCCCGCGGGGGTCACGCGCTTGATTGGGAAGCCCGGCGTTGTGCCAACGATGCATCTGGGATCGCCTCGGTAGGAGGCGACGGCTCGCGCGCAACCGCTGCGAGTCGCGGAGCCCATAATGGTGTGTGGACGCCACCGCGTGTGACGTTCGGCCGATGCGACCGGCAATCGCCGCTCGGAGGTGCAGGAGAAGCGGACGACCCGAGGGCGCGGCGAGCCCTGCTCGCCGCGGGGATCACCTACGCCCCCTTTGACGGCGCACTTCTTAATGGTGTTAGGCAACGATGCGGCCGCGGACAATGTGGGCGCAGGGCAGCATCCCGGCGCGTTGCAGCGTCAGCCGGGACGCGACATTGTCCTTGTCGCAGCGCGCGGCGGGAATGCAGCCCATCTCGTAGCAGAGCCGCTTCAGCTCCTGCACGAGATAGCTGCCGTAGCCCCGCCGCTGATACGGCGCCGCCACCTCCATAAAGAGGTCTCCGTACGGTGGGTTGTAGTGAAACATGAGCCCGCCCGTGGCCACGACCTCACCACCGAGTTCCAGTCCCCATTCCCCCACGGGTTCCGTCGTGTGTGGGAAGATGCTGGCTCGGTCCCGGTCCGTCACCGGGCGCAGTATCACTCCGGGTGGCGCATGGTTCGTGGTGCACCCATCTGCAAACAGGATCCTGTCGCTCACCAAGTCCACGGCACAGTCGAACAGCACGAGCGTCAGGAGGGCGTCATTCGTCTGGGCCTCGATCCACCGCGCTCGGCTGGCAGCGATGAGGCCTCGCACGAGCGGCAATGCCGCGGCCCGGTACGCCGGGAGCACGTAGAGCTCTTTGATGATCTCCTTCGGCCCCCGTGGCTCGCCTGTGACGGAGCCGTACCCGACGACCTGCCCCTGCATCCGGAGGAGGTACGAATGGGTGAATCCGCGGGCATGATAGGAGTCGTGGACAATCTGACAATTCATGGTGCGGCGATACTCGTCACGCAGACTGAGAATCGCGTCGAGCGGCACCTGTGTGACCTCGATCTTGAGCGGGTCAGTCACCGGTCATGCCTCACCGTACGTTGCGGCCTAACGGATCGCGCTCAAGCTGCGGGCGACTCGCCCGCCAGCGCAAGAGAGTTCGGCAGTGGCCCGTGCGCGCCAGCGCACAACACTCGGGGTTCCCCGAGAACGATACTCGCCCGGCGGCCGCTTCATGAATCCGGCGGTGGTAGATCGGGCGACGGCAATCAGCGGCGTTCTCATCGCACTGGCCCCCGGCACGGTCAACGCGCAGAATTGGGCATGCGTCCGAGGTGCGGCAGCATGGCGAGCCGACAGGGCTCGACTCCTGTCGCGCCTGGCGTTGCTCACTTCTTCCCACACCGGAGGCACCGGTGACAGCCCCCCGCTCGTCGCCGGACCCCGACGTCCTCGCACGCCTGACCGCGGCCCTCGCCGGCCGCTATCGCCTGGACCGCCGGCTTGGCACCGGGGGGATGGCGATGGTCTACGCCGAAGAAATTCAGCTTCGGGT
This sequence comes from Gemmatimonadales bacterium, assembly GCA_050733055.1. GTDB lineage: Bacteria > Gemmatimonadota > Gemmatimonadetes > Gemmatimonadales > GWC2-71-9 > DASUAL01. Next base: position 2,291 of record JBOHSI010000166.1, on the reverse strand, counting down.
CGTGGTCGTCAGAGCATAGCTTGGCCCTCGCGAACCAGCTCGTGGGGAACTCCGACCGGCAGTCGGTCATGTACTTACCGCCGAACACGCCGAGCTGGAGCATCTGTTTCGGCGTGACCTCGGGCCGAAAGAGCGGGTGAATGTCCGCCCCGTCGGTTCCGTCAGCTCGCAGGTGTAGCCACGCTGCATCAAGTCGTTGACGGTCACACGGCGGCGGCGCACGCGCATCCCCATGATGCTCACGGTATTCCGTGCGCCGGTGAACTCAGTGGCCCCCCGTCGCGCGGAGGTAGGCGGCGATCTCGGCGTACTGCTGGCCCCGCTCGTCGCGCGCGTGTTCACCCTCGTAATACTCGGCCCAACCGAGCGGCGTGCCGTTCCAGGCCGTGTCTCTCGTACTCATGTTAGCCCCGGCGTCGACGAGCACCCTGACCGCCTCCAAGGACCCCGAGCACACGGCGTGGTGAAGCGGAGTCGCGTGCGAATAGAGATCTGCACTAGGATTATTCAGGTCGATGCCAAGATCGATCATGCGCCTGAGCGCCTCGGCCTGGCCGTTGAGGGCGGCGAGGACAAACCCGAATTGCTTGTCCCTGGCGCTCGTCGTGGGCGCGAGACGTGTGACGGCGTCCCAGCGTCCGAGACAGAGCGCCGTCGCCAACGTCAAAGTGGCTCCGTGTTCGACAAGATGCTCAGCAGCAGCGAAGTTGCCATTGACAAGGGCATTGTCCGGGTTGCCGTCGGGAGAGGCGCCGGCGTCGACCAGCGCATCAATGAGTTCGATCTGCACACCGCACGTTCGCGCAATCCATGACGAGGATACCAGCCGCAGTGCGTAATCGAGCTGTTCTTGCAGAGTAGCTACACCCTCACGCTGCGATGCCTCGATGATCGCACGAGTCACCTGCGCGATGTTTCTAGGCAACTGGCCATTGCGGACCGGATCCTCCGCCACGAACCAGAGCAGGTATGGTTTCTGGAAGAATCCTTCGAGCGCACCGCCGACCTTGTCGCGCAACCAGGCGCCAGGAGCGTCGAGCCGATCACGCAAGAGCCTCGGGTGCTCGGCCATGAGACGCTCCAGCGTGGTCACGTCGCCAGCGTCGATAGCGGTCACCGCTTCGCGAACGAGCCGGTCGAGCAGGTCGGGGAGGTCGGGACTGTCCACAAGAACTGCTCCATGTTGGGGTGGCTGACCGCAGCTTCCACCGGTTCAACGGAGATGTGGTTGAAGGCGCTTGCCTATCACCTGAGCTGTTCAGCCTTGGAGAAGACAGTGCGCCAGTAGGCCAAGGGACCCAGGCGTTCGAGAAGGCGCTGGTACGCGAACGGGCTGAGGCTGTGGAGGAACCCCGGCACAACGGCCGCGGCGATGGCGCCGCCGAGAGCCCCGAGCAAGGCTCAGTCAAGTGCGGTGAGTGGCGACAGGAGAGGGACCAGGAAGGCACTGATGCCCGCCCCCGGCACAACCGTGACCAAGCCAAGGCTGGCATAGGCTGGCCAGCGTGGACGGCGCTCGTGGAGGGCCTCGACTTCGGCCGGCCGCACCTTCCGAACGACACCTTCGAAGGTCGTGACGACGAGAACGAGTTGGTCAGCGTCAAAGACGGGGGCATGACAGTCGAACTCTTCTCCAGACGTCAGCCGAATGCGGAGGGGATGTCCAGACGTTCCGCGGCCTGCGAAGTAATCGGCCAGCGCGACGTGGGGCGGTTTTCCCGGGGGAGTCATCGTGGAGATCGAGAGACCGACGACTAACGGCCGCGCAAGCCCCTTGATGATCTTGCGGAGCTTCTCAAGCGCGGCCCGCGCTTCCACTGGAACGGAGGCGAGGTAGTCATGGACCTTCGCTGCGAGATCGCGCAGACGGCAACTGCTCACGTGTGCGGTGGGCGGTCAACGCACGCTCCACGAAGTCGAGACGTTCCTCAAGCTCGGCCAGACGCTGCACCAGCGCGGCTAGGCTCTCCGACACCTGCTTGTCGCTCGGGAATCGGCGATTGGTCCAACGAATGGCGTAGTTGACGGCCACGACGATGGACATGAAGCCGCCCATCAGAAGGAGGACTGTCGCGACTTCGCCGAACGGCATGGCTCGCCATCCTTTACTGGGGGCTGCTCCCTAACGGACCGCGGTTAAGCTGCTGGCCGACGCCGGGTAGCGCCAGAGCGCGCTCGTGCGCCAGCGGTACACGGGCGCACAAACGCATGCTTCCACAGAAAGCCAGGCCCGGCAGCTTCAAGCGCTGGTGAGGCGGCGCCCGCTGGTGGCGGGCGCCTAGGCTCAGGGG
>JBOHSI010000165.1:0-8116 GCA_050733055.1 Gemmatimonadales bacterium | reverse complement strand
CGCGCGCAGAGGATGCGGACGGGTCCTGGCGCGTGCAGCGCCACAACCCCTTCGCCGACTACCGCCGCGTGTTCGGACGGGCGCCTCCGGCGATCGTTGCGGTGGGCGTGAGCGCCGACACCGAGGTGCTGCACGCCCGAGCCGAGGCGGAAGTGGGCGAGCTCGAGTGGGAGGCGGACGGGCCCTGACCCCCTGTCTTGCCGCAGGCGCGATCCTGAGCCACACTCACTTCATGGCAGGCATCCCCTTGGTTCCCGACGAGCTGATCCCGCCCGAAGACCGTGTACCTGATGACGACCATATCATCCGCGTGCACGGCCTCCACCCGCGCGTGATGCGGCTGCACTACGACCTGTACGTGGAGCTCATGCGACGCCCCGGCCTTCGGCTTCGTCAACCGGATTGCCGACGGTCTGGCCGTCGAGCTCGAACCCCGGTTGCGCGGCTGAGAGCCGACCCGTGCTGAAGGAGGCACACATGAGATCGCTTGCCACCGTCGGTTTGGCCTCCGCCCTGCTGCTGACCACGCGCGGGCCGGCGACCGCTCAGGCGATACCGTTCTCGCAGCACGGTACGGTCAGCCAGCGGGTCGGTGTCACCGATATCCTCATCGAGTACAATCGCCCGGTCGCGCGGCGCCGGACCCTGTTCGGCCCCACCGGAGTGGTGCGGCCCGGACGCATCTGGCATCCCGGCGCCGACTCGGCCACGCGCATCAGCTTCAGCCGCGACGTCGAGCTGGAGGGGTACCCGATTCCGTCCGGTCGGTACACCCTGTGGCTCCTTCCGGCTGAACCTGGTCCCTGGACGCTGATCGTCAGCAGGGCCGTGGAGGTATACCACGCCCCGTACCCGGGCGAGGAACACGATGTGCTGCGCACGCAAGTGCCCGTGGAATCCGGAGGTCACATGGATGCGCTGGCCTTCTATTTTCCCGTCGTGACACCAGACTCGACCACGCTCCGGCTCCACTGGGGGACGACCATCGTTCCGATCCGCATTCGAGCACCGGCGCGCGAGTGACCGTTCGCCTCCGCGTTCATCGAGCGAGCCCTTGAAACAGAGGCTGCACTCACTGCAACCCTAGCGCCCGCGCGTCCTCCAGCGTGTCCACGTCACGCAAGGGTCGCAGCAGGTGACAGGAGAGGCCCAGGGCATGCGCTCGAGCCCGGGTCTGGTCGGCGACCCTCGCCGTGGACCAGGAGATGTCGCGAAACAGGGCCGGTTCGGGCCGAGACAGGCCGATGAGGTAATACCCGCCGTCGAGCGCCGGCCCCAGCACCACGTCGTCCTCGTTCAGGGCGCCGAAGGCTTCCGCCACCAGCCGCCGATCGACCCCAGGACAGTCAGACCCGATGATCACCGCCCGGCCAGCCCCTTCGGCGAACTCGTGAGCGAACGCGTTGGATAGCCGGTCGCCGAGGCTCTCGCCCGTCTGTGCGCGAAGCTCGACGCGGGCGACGCCCTCGAGCCATTCGCGCACGACCGCCTCCTCGGCCGCCGGAGTGAACCACACGGTGGTGTGGTGGCTCGAGCCCCTCCCCCTGGCCGCGGCGACTACCTGGCGCCCAAGGCGCCGGTACAGCTCGGCCGCCGCAACCGCGCCGATCTCCTCGGCCAGGCGGGTTTTCACCCGGCCCGGGATCGGCGCCTTCACGAAGATGCCGAGCGCCCGCGGCTCAGTGCGGCGGGGCATCGGGTTCCGCATTGCGCCATCGCGCCAGTCGGCGCGGCGACACGCCCGCAGCGTAGAGCGCGATCAGCAGCGCGTGTTTGAGCCACGTGCGGAGCGGCCCACCGGCCAGATAGCGCCGTCCTGAGGTGAGCAGCGGAGCGCGTAACCGCTGCCACTTCACGCCACGCCGCTCGAGGCGACGGATCATCGCCACGTCTTCCATGATGGCGATGTCTGGAAACCCTCCGAGCGACGAAAACAGCTCCCGGCGGATAAGCAACCCCTGGTCGCCGTAGGGAAGCCCGTACAGCCGCTCGCGGAGCGCCTGGCCAATCTCGATGAAGCGCTTCCAGCCGCGCGGAAGGTCGATCGCGAACCGGAAGACCGCCGCCTCCAGCTGCGGCTCGCCCCTGAGCGCCGCCAGCAGGGCCCCTCGCGTATCCGGCGGCATGCGGCAGTCGGCGTGCAGGAAGAGCAGCCACCTACCACGCGCCGCAGCGGCGCCGGCGTTGAGCTGCCGGCTTCGCCCGCGCGGCGCGATAATGGTCCGGGCTCCGAGCGCGCGGGCGCACGCGACGGTGCCGTCGGTCGAGCCCCCGTCCGCCACAACCACGTCCAACGGAACCTCCCGCGCGAGGCCCTCGAGGTCGGCGAGGAGGCCGGGGAGGTAGGACTCCTCGTTGAGGGCCGGGATAACGATCCCGATCACGGAGGGCGGAGGGCCTGGTCGCCGAGGTCGTTCAACGCCCAGTCGTAGTCGAAGAAGCGGAGTGCCATATCCCGCGGGAGCTCGGCGTAGCGAGCGAAGAACCGCTTCACGCCCTCCGGGCCGCCGAAGTCCTCCCCATACCAGTCGAGCACCTTGTTCACCGTCAGGACCGACGGCGGTCCTTCTCGGAGGCTGAACTGGCTCGTGTCCGCGACGAAGCGTCGCACCGCGGCGTCGAGCTGCTCGTCCACGTGCTCCGGCACGTACGCTTCGGCGGCGAGGACCGGGCACGAGCGCGAGGCGCAGTTCACCGCGAAATGGATGCGAGGATCGCCCATCGGCCGTATTATGCCGTGCTCGATGTCGTCCTGCGAGCGCAGCGCGCCAGCCACGCGGCAGTGCCTGCGTGTGAACGGATCCTGAATCTGCCACACCGAGTTCGCGGGCCGCCCGGCAACGGTATTCCTCAGGGAGCGGGGGAATCCCGCTTTCTTGATCGGATAGTGCGCGATGACCCGCTGGAGCATGCAGGCGTTGTAGGCGTTGATCCAGAGGGCGAGTCGGGTGTCGTGGTTCGCTGCGGCCAGCGTGAGGGAATCGACTGCCGCGAGCCGATCAAGATATGCGCCCAGTCGCGTGGAATCGCGCTCCAGCCCCGCATAATCCACGAGCGCGCCGCGCACGTGGTCGCGGAGGATCGCCGTGAACGCCGCGTGGTCGACGAGGCCCTGGGCGCGCGCGCTGCCGGGTGACAACGCCAGCGTCACCAACGCCACCCATCCGAGCTTGCGCGCGACCGTCGGAACGAAGCCGAGCAGCACGAGCAGGGCGCCCGCGATCAGCACGCGGACGAACGCCTGCTGGCTTGCCTCGCGCCCCCCCGAGAGCAGGGCGTCCGCGAAGAACGTGTACACCAGGGTGCCCGGCAGGATGCCCACCGCGGTCGCCGCCGCGTACGTGCGCCAGGGCAAGGCCGTCAGACCCGAAGCGAAGTTGAGCAGGTTGAACGGCACGATGGGGATCAGCCGCAGCCGCGTCAACCAGGCGAAACCCGACTGCTGGGCGACGCGATCGAGTCCGGCCAGGCGCCGGCCGAGCAGTCCCTTCAACCCCTCACGGCCGAGCACCCGCGCCAGCCAGAACGCGGCCCATGCCCCGAGGTTCGCCCCGATCGTGTTGAGCAGCGCGCCCCACCAGAATCCGAACACCGCGCCGCCCGCAAGCGTGAGCAGGGTGCCGGAGAACGCTAGCCCGCAGGCGGCGACGTAAGCCACGACGAAAACGAACGGGGCCCACCAGGACCCGCGCAGCCGCTCGATCAGGCGGCCGACGCCCTGGGGGGTCAACAGGTCGCGCGCGGGGGACGCCCGCAACACGATCGCCGCCACGACGAGCAATCCGATCAGGGCGGCGAGCTTGAGCACTCCACGCGCGCGAGCGCTCAGAGCCACCATCGAACCACACGCCTCAGGAGGCGCCCCCGGAACGTGTCGGCGTACTTCGCGCGGTACCAGCCGTCGGCCGTCCGTTTGACGATCTCGCTCATGGTCGGGTAGGGATGGATGTCCCGGGTCAGTGCGGGCAGCCGGATGCCGTGCCGCATCGCGAGCACGAATTCCATGATCAGCTCCCCCGCTCCGCGGCCGACGATGGTCGCCCCGCGGATCTCCCCGTTCCGGCGCGCGATCACCTTGCAGAACCCCGTGGTCGCAGCGTCCACAATGGCGCGGTCGAGGTCGGTGAAGCCGTAGCGATAGATCTCCACACGCTCTCCGGCCACGACGGCCTCATCCGCCGTGAGGCCGACCCGCGCGACCTCGGGGTCGGTGAACGTCACCCAGGGGACGACGCTGTAGTCCACTTTAGTCTTGAGCGGGGTGAGGGCGTTTTGGACCACGACCTTCGCATGTACTCCGCGACGTGGGTGAACTGGAGGCCGCCCGTGACGTCTCCCGCGGCCCAGACGCCCGGCACGGTCGCCTGAAGCCTCGCATCCACCCGGACCGCGCCCCCGTCGAGCTCGACGCCTCCTCTCTCGGGCTCCGCCCGGCTGGATCCCGGCCGCGAGCACCGGCGAGCCGCAGCCGTAGAAGCGGTCGAGCACCTCTCTGGGGATGTGTGCCACCGCCTCGGCGTCGTAGCGCGTCGGGCAGCACAGCTCGGCCTGGGGCTGCTCGGCCGCCGCGCCGTAGAACTCCCGCACCGCGGCGCGGGGTTTGTCCACGTCGAACGAGAGCACGCAGTTCGAGTACAGAGTGAGCACGGGCTGCTCAGCCGCCGCGCCATCGGCGGTGCCGCACGCGAGCGCGCCCTCGCCCATCGCGTGCAGCACGACGGGGGCGTCGTACCCCGCACGCCGGTTGCGCCGGTCGCGCTTCTCACGGCCCAGCGTGGTCATCACGCGCCGCACGAGAGCGAGTGCGATCGGATAGTACGGGTCGGCGGCCAGGGGGTCGCCGCCCGAGAAGCACCAGGCGTGCTCCCAGTCGCCGCCGCCCGTGAAGAAGCGGAACGGGTCGTCCCGCATCGACGGCTTGTGCGCGAGCGATGTCTCGCGCAGCCGCCGGATCACGGGGGAGGTCTCGAGGATGCGGCCGAGGTCCTCCCGCGTGGCGTCGCCGCAGCGCAGCGCCGGCTCATTCGCGACCGCCGCGGTCGGGTAGACCGACCCGTCAGTGTACACGCAGAGCGAGTCCCACGCCCCGTTGCCCAGATCGTACTTCACGCCCGGCACGCCGTTCACGCGGCGCTTGACCGATTCCAGGTTGTCGAGCTGGACGCCCGCCGCTTCCGCCGCGGGAATAGTCCGCTCCACCGACCGCAGCAGGTCGGGGATCTCGGGGAAGAAGCCGCTGCGGCCCGCGGCGGCGCGCCCGCGGCGGTGCGGCCACATCAGGTGCTGGCTCTTGGCCCTCACCGCGGCCGCAATGTGGGCGAGGGCCGGCAGCTCGTCGAGGTTGTGCCGCGTGGTCACTGTGGTGAGCGCCACCTCGAACCCGAGGTCGGCGAGGAGTCGTGCTCCCTCGCGCGCCCGCGCGAACGTGCCGGGCCCGCGGATCGCATCGTTCGTTTCGGGGCGCGCCCCGTCGAGCGAGACCTGGAACGGCACCCGGCCGCGGTCGAGCGCGTCCAGGCCGCTACGGATCGCGCCCCGGAGCACGGTCGCGTTGGTGAGCACGATCACCTCGAGCCCCCGCTCCTCCGTCGCGTGCCGCAGCAGCGCGCCGAGGTCTTTGCGGACGAACGGCTCCCCGCCCGTGACGTAGAGTCGCTCCAGCCCGAGTTCGCCCGCGCGGTCCACCAGCCCGCGGAGCGTTCCGAGGGGCAGGCCCGGCGCTTCACCCGGCCCGGACCCCACCAGGCAATGCCCGCAGGAAAGGTTGCAGGCGTTGTTGATCTGGATCCAGAGCTCGCGCAGGCCCTGGGCTGGATCAGCGCGGCGCGGCCCGGATAGGGCGCCCGGGCAAACGGCCGGTCGGAGAGCATCCCGACCCGGGCGAGCGCGGTCAGGAAGTCGTGGACGTGGAGCCAGGCCTTTCCCGTCTCGAGCCCGCGCTCGCGCGCGTAGCGAGCGACGAGATCGCCGAACGTCAGCCGGCCCGTCTCTCGAGCGACGATGTCGAGCAGCGCCCGGCCGTCGGACTCGAGCGCGATCCAGTTCGGTGCCTCCGGGTCCACGACGTAGCTCAGGCCGTCGTCGGAAAAGCAGTGAACGTCGGGAACGTGCAGGGGAGCGCGCTCTGCCAGAATCATGATAGGATCCTCGGGACGGGAAGCTCCCGCGCGGAGCGCGGGCGGCATTGGGACTTGCTTGGTATAGATACGCCGCCGGCGGCGGCGCGGGATTCCGGTGTCGGCCCCATCATCACGGTTCGTCTGACCGAGCCGCGCGGTGAGCCAGCCAGGGATCGCGGATCCCCGCGACCCCCGCGCCGGCTCGTTCAGCTTAGCTGGCCGCCAGCCCGTTCGCGCCGGCAGCAAGGCCGCTAACGCCGGAAAGCGCCGTCAGCCGGCCATCGGCCTCCACGCGGAAGGCGCTGATCGTCCCGGAGCCGCTGTCCAGTGAGTAGAGGAAGCGACTGTTGTTCGTCAGGGCGAGGTCGATCGGACCGGCGCCGGTGGTCGCCGTCACGCCGTCGGAGTCGAGAATGAGCAGGCTCCCGTCGCGGTCGAGCGCGTAGCCCGTTATCGTTCCGCTGCCGGTGTTGGAGGTGTAGACGAACCGCCCGTTCATCGTGATCACGACCCAACAGGCTGCGCTTTCGGTGGTGCCGACCGACGGGCTCACCACGCTGAGTACGCCCCCGGCGCCCACCCGGTAAGACGAAAGGGCGCTGGCGTCCGGCGCCCCACCGAACGCCTCCGACACCACCAGGGTCCCTCTCCTGCTGAACGCGAAACCGAACGGTGTCGCACCGACGGAAAGTTGCACCGTGGGGCCGGCGGCGAGCCCGTCGTGCCCGATCGTGTAGGTGCTGATCTTGTTGGTGGCCTTTTCCGTGACCACCAGCAGGCGACCCTCCGGATTGAACGACACCTGCGCGGCACCCGCGCTGGTGCTGCTCAGGGGGCGTGTGGAGTTGACGAGCGGCAGGAGCTTGTTGCCAGCGACGACGAACCCGGCGACGTTGCCCGATCCACCCGCGTTGAGTACGTAGACCAGCCCCCGCCGCACGGCGACACTGACCGGCCGCGCGCCGCCCGAACGAACTCGATCGAGCAGCTCGAGCCGATTCGATCGCACGGCGAACATCGAGAGATCGTTGCTGCCGGCGTTTACCACGAACAGCCGCCGGTTGCTGCGGCTCAGGACGACGCCATCCTGGTTCCCGAGCCCTCCACCGGTGCCCCGACCCCCGGTGGCGAAGGCCTGTGGCCCGGAAAGGCTGCCGTCCGACGCGCGGGGGAATACCAGCACTTCGTTGGCCTGGGCGCCGTTGGTGGCCGCGTAGACGGCGCCGGCGCGGCCATCCTCATCCTCCGCTTCCTCCGCTCGCTGGCTGAAGGCCGGCTCAAGGTTAGCGCGGGGTTCGGTGACTTGGCCGGTGTCCGAACAGGCGGCGAGCGCGAGGGCGAGCCCGGTCGCGAGCGAGAGGTTCCACGTGGCATTCATGATCGTCAAGCTCCTGAGTTGGGGAAATGATCGAACCTAGAACCGCACCACCAACGCAAAGCTGCGGCAGATCTTCTCGCCCGCGGGACAGACGCTCGCCCGTACAACACCGCGGTGGGCGCTCTCACGGAGCGAGACCGCCACCGTGGGGGCGTCGGCGAAATACGCGGAGTCCGGTGTGAGGTGAGGCGAGTCGAACCGCAGCACCACCCCGTCCTCGAGCTCCAAAGCCGGCTTGAGCCGCGCATTAATGCGCGTCCCGGGCACACCGACGAGCACGAACCGCGTGAGCCCAGGCACACGCTCGACCGCCAGCCGGAACGGGACGGCCGGGCGGCACGCGGCGACAGTGACCAACAGGAGCAGCGCGGTGCCGCGGCTCATTCGGCGAGGAGCTCCCGGATTCGCCCATCCCAGGTGCGGAAGTCGGCGTCGTCACGGTGAAACTCCCCGTATCCTTTGTAGCGGATCTTCCCCTGCTTGTCGATCAGAACGAAGCTCGGCCAGTAGCGGATGCCGTAGGCATCCCAGGTGCGCCGGTCGTTGTCCTGCGCGTTGGGGTAGCCGATGTCGTATTTCGCCAGGGCCCGCGCGAGGTTGCCTTTGTCATGCTCCCCCG
>JBOHSI010000164.1:0-4934 GCA_050733055.1 Gemmatimonadales bacterium | reverse complement strand
GCACCGGGGTGACGGCGATCCTGCCGCGCGGCAAGCGCGACTTCGACCCGGTGTTTGCGGGCTGGTTCACCTTGAACGGCAACGGCGAGATGACCGGCACCACCTGGGTGGAGGAGTCAGGGTTCCTCGCGGGGCCCGTGATGATCACCAATACGCACTCGGTCGGCGTCGTGCGCGACGCGGTGATCGAGTGGCTCGTGCGGAGCGGCGTCCGGGCCGATTGGTCCCTGCCGGTCGTCGCCGAGACGTGGGACGGCTCGCTGAACGACATCAACGGATTCCACGTGACGAAGCAGCACGCGTTTGCGGCGCTCGACAACGCGCGCGGCGGGCCCGTGCCCGAGGGCAACGTCGGCGGCGGCACGGGAATGATCTGCCACCGGTTCAAGGGTGGGATCGGCACGGCCTCGCGCCGGCTCGAGCCGAAGGACGGTCGGTACACGGTCGGCGTCCTGGTGCAGTGCAACTACGGCGCCCGGCAGCTGCTCAGGATCGCTGGCGCGCCGGTGGGGAAGGAGATCCCGGATCTGCTTCCGTGCCGCGAGCCGTGCGGCTCGACCCGGTCCGCCGTGGACGCCGGGCGCACGGCGGACGTGGGCTCGATTATCATCGTCGTCGCGACCGACGCACCGCTCCTGCCCCATCAGCTGAAGCGCATCGCGCGCCGCGCCGCGCTCGGCGTCGGGAACATGGGCGGCATCGGTGCAAACTCATCGGGCGACATCTTCATCGTGTTCTCGACCGCGAACCCGCGGGCGTCCGTGGACACGGGGCTCGCCGCCACGACGCTGCTCCCGAACGAGCGGATCTCCCCCCTGTTCGAGTCGACGGTGCAGGCGACCGAGGAGGCGATCATCAACGCGCTCCTGGCCGCTGAGACGATGACGGGAGCCGACGACCTGCGGGTCGTTGCGTTGCCCCACGACCGGCTGCGCGAGATTCTCCGCAAGTACAACCGGCTGAGCCGGTAGGTGGCGGACCTCAAGCGCCAGCTCGGGCTGCTCGACGCCACGATGATCAACGTCGGCACGATCATCGCGTCCGCGATCTTCATCGTCCCGAGCGAGATTGCCGGCCACCTGCACGCATCCTCCCTGACGATCCTCGTGTGGGTCGTGGGCGGAGTCGTGTCCCTGCTCGGGGCGCTCTCTGTGTCGGAGCTCGGCGCGGCGATGCCGAAGGCGGGCGGCCAGTACGTGTACCTGACGGAAGCCTACGGCCCCGTGTGGGGATACCTGTACGGCTGGACGAGCGGTGTGGTGATCAATCCGGCGTCGATTGCCGCGATCGCCGTCGCGTTCGCGACATACCTCGGCCACTTCGTGCCGCTCGACACGTGGGGCATCAAGACGGTGGCGATCGGGTCGATCGCCGCGCTCACCATCCTCAACTCCATCGGGGTGAAGCCGGGGACGATCACGCAGAACGTCCTCACCATCCTCAAGATCGGGCTCGTCGCCTTCCTCATCGTCATCGGCTTCGTCCTGCCCGGGGGGGGCGCCGCCAACTTCCGGCCGCTCTGGCCCGACGGGCCCGTCGGCAGCCTCATCGGGCCGTTCGGCCTGGCGATGTTGGCGGTCCTGTGGGCGTACGACGGCTGGATCGAGGTGTGCTACGTCGGAGGTGAGGTGAAGGACCCGGGGAGGAACCTCCCGCGGGCGGTCGTCCTCTCCACGCTGATGACGATCGCGCTGTTTTGCCTCGTCACGACGTCGTACACCTACGTGCTCTCGCCGGCGCGGATGGCGCAGTCGCTGCTGGTCGCCTCGGACGCCGCCCAGGTGACCCTGGGGACGGCGGGGGCCGGGCTGGTCGCGGCCACGATTCTCATCTCGACGCTCGGGGCGAACAACGGGATCGTGCTCACGGCGGCGCGGATCCCCTACGCGATGGCGCGGGACGGCGTGCTCCCGGCGTGGCTCGGTGGCGTGCACCCGCGGTTCCTGACACCGACGCCGTCGCTCCTCGTGCAAGCGGCGATTGCGATCGCCCTGGCGCTGGGCGGCACCTACGACCAGCTGTTCCGGTGGGTGGTGTTCGCGCAGTTCCTGTTCTACGCCATGGCGTGCGGGGCGGTGGTGCGCCTGCGCCAGACTGCGCCCGACCTCGCGCGCCCCTACCGGACGTGGGGATATCCGGTCACCCCGATCGTGTTCATTGCCTTTGCCACGTGGCTCGTGGCGAACACGATCGTGGAGAAGCCGGGAGAGGCCGCCGTCGGAGCGGCGCTGATCGTGGCGGGACTGCCGCTCTACTTCCGGCGACAGCTCTGGGGCCTCTTGCGACCCGGTGTAGACCGTGCATAATGTGCGGTTGCCGTCCGTTGCCCGTCATCTGTTGCCGGCAGCGCCGTCCTCCTGCCCGCCAGCGGATGCCGGACAACGGACGGCTCAGCGCTTCCCGTCCCGCAGGATCTCCCGCGCCGCGTTGTAGCCGCACGCGCCCATCACCCCGCCGCCCGGATGCGTCGCCGAGCCACAGAGATACAGGCCTCTGATGGGCGAGCGGTAGTCGGCGTACCCGGCGACGGGCCGGAGGAAGAAGAGCTGGGGCAGGGTCATCGCGCCCTGGAAGATGTTCCCGCCCGTGAGCCCGAAGCGGCGCTCCAGATCGAGCGGTGAGAGCACCTGCCGATCGATCACCGCGCGCTTGAAGTTGGGCGCATATTGATTGAGGACGTCGAAGCAGCGGTCAGCGAACCGGTCCTTGACCTCGTCCCAGCCGGCGTCGCGCAGCGCGTAGGGGGCGTATTGCACGAAGAACGACATGACGTGCCGGCCGGGCGGCGCCACGGTGGGGTCCACGACCGACGGAATGGTGCACTCGAGGATGGGGTTCGCCGACGGCCGGCCGTACTTCGCGTCGTCAAACGCCTCCTCCATGTAGTCGAGCGTCGGCGCGATGTGAATGGTCGCGCGCAGGTGCTGGTGGGGCGCAAGCCCGCTTCCCCGGACGGCGCTGAAGTCGGGAAGCTCGGAGAGGGCGACGTTGATCTTCAGCGACGCGCTCGAGTAATCGATGGCACGGACGCGCTCGACGAAGTCGGACGGGAGTTCTTGCGGGTCCACGAGCTTCAGGAACGTGACGTGCGCGTCGGCGTTCGAGACGACCCGCGGCGCCCGGACCTCCGTGCCGTCCTCGAGCGCCACGCCCTCCACCCGGCCGCCCCCGCCCCGCGTGAGGATCCTCGTCACCGGGCTATTCACGCGAATCTCGGCGCCGCGCGCGCGCCGCGGCGGCGAGCGCCTGCGAGATCCCGCCCATCCCGCCCCGCACGTAGCCCCACACACCCCGCACGCCGTTGCATTCGCCCATGACGTGGTGGAACAGCACGTACGCCGTGCCGGGCGTCGAGGGCGAGGCCATCGCGCCGATGATCGCGTCGGTCGCGAGGGCGATCTTCAGCTCTTCCGACTCGAACCAGCGATCGAGGATGGGCCGCGCGGCGCCGGTGAGGATCTCGATGGCCTGCGCCCCTTCCCGGCCGAGCTTGAGGAAGCGCCAGCCGAGCCGGGCGAGCTGCAGCAGGTCGCGCGGCCGCCGCGACCACGGGCTGGGGGGGGTCTCGAGCAGGGTGGGCTCGATGAAGGCCGCCACGCGCTCGAGCATCGCCTCGTAGCGCGGCAACGCCTCGGCGTCCCGCTTGGAAAACCTGGCCACTTCGCGCCGCGTCAGCTGCTTGTCGGGGCCGAGCAGCAGGTAGCGCCCGTCCGGGAAGGGCGTGAACGACGATGGGCTCCGCGGCAGCAGCTCGTAGCCGTGCCGGTGCAGTTCGAGGTCGCGGATGATCTCCGGCCGGAGCAAACTGTTCACGTAGGCGGCCGTCGAGACCTTGAACCCGGGCCACACCTCCTCGGTGACACAGGCCCCGCCCACCAGCTCCCGGCGCTCCAGGACCAGCACGCGCATCCCGGCTCGGGCGAGGTAGGCGGCGGTGACGAGGCCGTTGTGGCCGGCGCCAACGATGATGATGTCGTACGAAGCGGGCATGCCGTCCTTCTGTCGTGGGAGCAGAGGATGCGCTACCTTAGGAGTGAGCGAAACCCAGCCTCCATGCCGCGCGCCGCGATCAACCTGGTCCGGCTTCTGACGATCGCCGGTGCCCTGTTTCCTCCGGGCGCCGGTGCAGCCTGCGCTGGCCGCCCGGCGGACTCCGCCGACGTCGCCGCTCTCCGCCCCTGGGGTCCCGCGATGTTGCGGGTCACGAACGCCAACTGGTCCGAGGTCCGCATCTACCTCGTGCGCGCCGGGGCGCAACTCCGCCTCGGCTCGGTGACGAGTAACAGCACCGCGGTCTTCGAGATCCCGCCGGACTATTTGGGCGAGAGCGGCAGCGTCACGCTCGTCGCCGACCCGGTCGCCGGCCGGGCGTCGTACGCGACGGCCCTCATCGGCATCGGCCCGGGCGACGAGCTGGAGCTCTTCGTCGAGAATCTATTGCAGTTTTCGCACCTCGTGGTGCGATAGCCCCGGAGGGCTCACGGCCGGCGCTGCACTCGCTCGAGTAGCGTGCCCAGTTCGGGCGGCACCTGAACGCCGAACAGATCCTTCATCGGGGTCGTGACCACCACGGAGCGCGGTCCCGGCGCACCTTGTGCGCCCGCCGGCCCCGCGGCTCCGGCCTGGCCGGGAGCCCCGTCAGCCGCGTTGGGGCAGCGGCGGTTGCTCTCGTCCGTCGTCCCTTGGCCCCCTTTGCCACCCTTGCCGCCGGCCCCACCCGGGGCTCCGGGGCCGCCCGGCCCGCCGGTACTGTGCGCGTCGACTATCCCCGCGAGGAATGGATTGTCCAGGGGAACGATGACGCCGATGCGGCCGCCGCGCCCGCCTGTGCCGCCCGGCCCTCCGGCGCTTCCGTTCCCACCCGGCCCGCCGGGCTGGGCTGGACACCCGGGCGCTCCCGCGGTCCCATCCGCACCTTTCGCGCCCGCAACGCC
>JBOHSI010000163.1:0-7958 GCA_050733055.1 Gemmatimonadales bacterium | reverse complement strand
ATCGGGAGCACCCGCCCCCGCAGCGTCAGCTCACCGGTCATGGCCACGTCGTGCCGCGCCGGGCGGCGGCACAACAGCGACGCGAGCGCCGCCGCGATCGTGATCCCCGCCGACGGTCCGTCCTTGGGCACGGCCCCCGCCGGCACGTGCAGGTGCACGTCCGTCTGGGTGAACGCCTCGAGCGGGATGCCGAGCGCTCCGGCACGCGCCCGCAGCAGACTCCACGCGGCCTGCGCCGACTCTCGCATCACGTCTCCGAGCTGCCCAGTCAGCGTGATTTGCCCCTTCCCTGGCATCTGGATCGCCTCGATGAACATGATGTCGCCGCCCACCGGTGTCCACGCGAGGCCCGTGGCCACGCCCACCTCCGGGCTGCGCCCCGCCACCTCGCCCTGTACCTTGGGCTGGCCGGCGTATTTCTCGAGGTTTTTCAGGGAGATCTTGACCGACTCGGCCCGCCGCTCCACCACCTCCAGTGCGGCCTTCCGCAGCACCCCCTGGATCTCCCGCTCGAGCTGCCGGACGCCCGCCTCACGCGTGTACTCCGCGATCAGGCGCTCCAGCGCCCCGTCTGCGACACTCGCCCGCTCGGGCGCGAGCCCGGTTTCCTTGAGCTGCCGCGGCAGCAGGTACCGCTTGGCGATCGCGAGCTTCTCGCCCGGGGTGTACCCGGGTAAGGTGAGAACTTCCATCCGGTCGAGCAAGGGGTCGGGGATCGGCGCCAGGCTGTTCGCCGTCGCGATGAACATCACTCCCGAGAGGTCGAACGGCACGTCCAGGTAGTGATCCACGAACGTCGCGTTCTGCGCCGGATCCAGCACCTCGAGCAGCGCGGCGGTGGGGTCCCCCCGGACGTCGGCTCCCATCTTGTCCACCTCGTCGAGCATCAGGAGCGGGTTGCGCGTCTCGCAGCGCTGCAGGGCGTGGATGATGCGGCCGGGCAGCGCGCCGACGTAGGTGCGGCGGTGACCGCGCACCTCCGCCTCGTCACGCACTCCGCCGAGCGACACCCGGGTGAACCGCCGCCCCAACGCCTCCGCGATGCTCTGGCCGAGCGACGTCTTCCCGACGCCGGGGGGGCCGACGAAGCAGAGAATGCTGCCCCGCGCCTGGGCGTTGAGCGTGCGCACGGCCAGGTACTCCAGGATGCGCTCCTTGACGGCCTTGAGATCGTGGTGGTCGCGGTCGAGGATTTCGCGCGCCGCCTTGAGGTCGAGGCGGTCCTCGGACGTGCGGCTCCAGGGGAGCGATGCGAACACCTCGAGGTAGGTGCGGGCCACGTGGTATTCGGCCGACTGCGGCGACATGTTGCGCAGCCGCTTGAGCTCGCGCTCGGCGACCTTCTCGGCCTCGGGAGAGATTCCGGCGTCTCCGAGTCGGCGCGCCAGCTCGTCCAGCTCGTCGTCGCCCTCATCCTCGCCCAGCTCCTGACGGATCACCCGCAGCTGCTCGCGCAACACGTACTCCCGTTGGTTGGCGTCGAGGCGCGACTTCACCTTCTCCTGGATTTGGCTTCCCACCTCGAGCACCTGCAGCTCCTGGCCCAGCAACTCGGCGAGCCGCTCGAGGCGGCGGTTCACGTCGTCGAGCGTCAGGAGCTCGGCCTTGGCGGGGAGCGCGAGATCGAGGTTGGCGGCGACGAAATCGGCGAGCTTACCGGCGTCGGTGACGCCGGTGAGCACCTCGTGCAGTTCCTCGCCGAGGTAGGGCGCGATGTCGATGACGCGCGAGAACTGCGCGTGCACCGTCCGCTTCAGGGCCTCGGTTCGGGCGTCCTCGAGCACGGTGGAGGGCAGCGTTTCGTAGCCCGCGACCAGCCAGTGGTCCGCCGGGCTGATCTCGAGGAGGCGCGCGCGCTCGAGCCCCTGGACCATCACCCGCATCGAGCCGTCGCCGAGCTTCAGCATCCGCACCACGCTGCCCAGCGTCCCGACCTCGTACAGCTCGTCCGGGCGCGCCTGCATGATCGTGCCCTCGGCCGGCTCGGTCCCGCCGAGCGGCTTCACGACGCCGAGCAGCAGCCGCTTGTTCCCCTGCACCACTTCATCGATCAGCTGCACGGCGTAGGGGTCGGTCAGCGCGAGCGGCAGGACCACGTGCGGGTAGACCACCAGCTGGCCCAGGGGCAGGATCGGCAGCTTGTCCACCTACTGCACCTTCACCGACTGCGGCTCCGAGAGGCGAGCGGGGAGCTTCGCGAGCCGTACCTCGAGGAAGCCGTGCTCGTACGTCGCGCGGATGCTCTCGGGATCGACCGGAACCGGGAGCCGGAAGCGGCGCTCGAACGGCCCGACTTGCACCTCCATCGCGTGGTAGTGGGGCTTGCCCTCGCGCCGCAGCTTGCGCTCGCCGCCGATGGTCAGGACGCCCTCGGCGAACTCGACGGTGAAGTCCTCCGCTTGCATCCCCGCGATATCCATGTAGACGACGAGCGCGTCGTCGGTTTCGTAGATGTCGGTCGGGGGTTTCCACTTGGACGAGGCCACGAATCCCACGGGCCGGCCGTGCGCGACCTCGTTGAAGTAGACCTCGAGCTCGTCGGCCGGGTGTACCGTGAAGGGGCCCGAGCCCCGTGGGGGCCGGCTCGAGAACGCGCCGCTGCCGCTATCCGTCATGGCGCGCCCCGACGGTTGCGCGGACCGGCGCCGCGTACAGGGGGAACTGGTCCGTCAGCTCGCGCACTTCGGCCTTCACGCGCGCGATCGTAGCGTCGTCCTTCTTCGTGAGGACGGCGTCGATGAAACTCGCGACCTTCTCCATTTCAACCTCAGTGAAGCCCCGGGTCGTCACGGCCGGCGTGCCGATGCGGATCCCGCTCGTCACGAACGCCGACTGCGGGTCACCCGGGATGGTGTTCTTGTTGACGGTGATGCCGGCGCGGTCGAGCAGCGCCTGCGCCTCTTTGCCGGTGAGGCGTTTCGACCGGAGGTCGACGAGCATCAGGTGCGTGTCGGTGCCGCCCGAGACGATCGCGTAGCCGCGTCCGACCAGCGCCGCGGCGAGCGCCTGGGCGTTCTTCACAACCTGCATCGCGTACTGCTTGAACGGGGGGCTGAGGGCTTCGCCCAGCGCGACGGCCTTGGCCGCGATGACGTGCTCGAGCGGGCCGCCCTGGATGCCGGGAAAGACCTGCTTGTCCACGTCCTTGGCATAGGCCTGCTGGCAGAGGATCAGCCCGCCGCGCGGTCCCCGTAGTGTCTTGTGCGTCGTCGTGGTGACGATCTGGGCGTGCGGCACCGGCGACGGATGGATCCCGGCCGCGACGAGTCCTGCAAAGTGCGCCATGTCGACGATGAGGATCGCGCCGACCTCGTCGGCGGCGCTCCGGAGCGCCGCGAAGTCGATGATGCGGGCGTAGGCGCTGCCGCCGCCTACGAGGATGCGCGGCCGCTCGCGCCGCGCGATCTCGCGCACCTGGTCGTAGTCGATCCGCCCCGTGTCCTCGCGCACCCCGTAGGACGTGGCCCGGAACAAGGTTCCCGAGAAGTTCACCGGCGAGCCGTGCGTGAGATGGCCGCCGTGCGGCAGCGCGAGCCCGAGCAGCGTATCGCCCGGCTTCGCGACCGCGAGATAGGCCGCCATGTTCGCCTGCGCCCCGGAGTGCGGCTGGACGTTGACGTGCTCGGCCTTGAACAGGGCCTTGGCGCGGTCGATGGCGAGCTGCTCCACCTCGTCCACGATCTCGCAGCCGCCGTAGTAGCGCTTCTTCGGAAGCCCTTCGGCGTACTTGTTGGTGAGCGCCGTGCCCATCGCCTCCATGACCGCCATGGTGGCGAAGTTCTCGCTCGCGATCAGCTCGAGCCCGTGTTCCTGGCGCTCCACCTCGCGCCGGATCAAGTCGGCGATCACCGGATCCGCCTTGGCGAGCGGCGCGCGCCGGTCAATCATGATCGATCTTGGCGACGCGCCGCGCATGGCGGCCGCCTTCGAATCCGGTCTCGAGCCAGCGGTGCAGGATCTCCATCCCGTCCTCCTCACTCACGAAGCGGGCCGGCAAGACGAGCACATTCGCGTCGTTGTGCTTGCGCGCCAGCTCGGCGATCTCGGGACTCCAGACGACCGCCGCGCGCACGCGCGGGTAACGGTTGGCCACGTATGCCATGCCGAGACCGGTGCCGCACGCCAAGACGGCCCGTTGCACGACGCCACGACTCACGGCTTCGGCCGCGGGCCGCGTGTAGTCGGGGTAGTCGTCCGTCGGGTCGAGGGCCTTCGCCCCGACGTCCACCGGCTCGTACCCCAGCCGCTGCAGCTCCGCGACGACGCGCTGCTTGAGCTGGAACCCCGCGTGGTCCGCGCCGACGTAAATCTGCTCAGACAAGGGTCCGCCGCACCTTCGCTACGTCTGCGATGCGCTGCTCCGCGAGCCGGTCCGCCGCCCGGTAGCTCGGAATCCCCTCCTCCCGCGCGATCTCGAACACTCGCAGGATGGTGTCGTAGATCTCGCCCGCCTTGCTGCGCGCCCGCTCCGGTGACCAGCCGTGGAGCTCGGCGTGCACGTTGATCAGCCCGCCACCGTTGATCACGTAGTCGGGAGCGTAGGTGATCTCCCGCTCCTCGAGCAGGTCGCCGTGCCGGTCCTCGGCGAGCTGGTTGTTCGCCCCGCCCGCGACGATGTCCACGCGGAGGCGGCCGATCGTTTCGTCGTTGATCACGGCGCCCAGCGCGCACGGCGCGAAGACGTCCGCGCGCGCGTCGTAGATCGCGTCCGTCCCGACCGCCCGCGCCCCGCACTCCTGGACGACGCGCTGCACCCGCGCCGGGTCGATGTCCGTCGCCACGAGCTGCGCCCCCTCGCCCCGCAGCAGCTTCGCCAGATGATAGCCTACGCTGCCGCATCCCTGCAAAGCCACGGTCTTTCCCGTGAGGGAATCTGAGCCGTTGCGGTAGCGGGCGCACGCCTTCATGCCCCGGTACACGCCGTACGCGGTCACGGGGGAGGGGTCGCCGGACTTCCCGATCAGGCCGGTCACGTGGTCCGTCTCCGCCCGGATGTACTCCATGTCGCTGGTGGACGTCCCTACGTCCTCGGCCGTGGTGTACCGGCCCTTCAGCGACTCGATGTGCCGTCCGTGCGCCCGGAACAGGGCCTCGCGACGCGTGGTCTTGTTGTCGCCGATGATGACGCTCTTGCCGCCGCCCAGGTTCAAGCCCGCCACGGCCGCCTTGTACGTCATGCCGCGCGCCAGCCGGAGACAGTCGATCAGTGCTTCCTCGTCGGTGCGGTAGTTCCAGAAACGCGTGCCGCCCAGCGCGGGGCCGAGCACCGTGGAGTGGATCGCGATGATGCCGCGGTAGCCGCACGACGGCTCGTAGAAGAGAGACACCTGCTCGTGCTCGTGCTCGGCGAGCAGGGAGAACAACGCGAGCGGGCGACTCGCGCCGGGCTCACGCCCCGCGCTAGGCTCGAGGAGAGAGGCCGCGCGCGATGACGATCCGCTGGATTTCACTGGTGCCTTCATAGATCTCGGTGGCCTTGGCGTCGCGAAACAGCTTCTCGACCGGGAAGTCGCGCATATAGCCGTACCCGCCGAACAGCTGCACCGCCTGGGTCGTGACCCACATCGCCGCCTCCGAGGCGAACAGCTTGGCCATGCTGGCGTGCGTCGTGATGTCCTCGCCGCGGTCCTTGCGGGCGGCTACCGCGTGCGCCAGCGCGCGCGCCGCCTCGACCCGCGTCGCCATGTCGGCCAGTTTGAACTGCACGGCCTCGAACTCCCGCAGCGCCTGGTCGAATTGCCTCCGCTCGGCGCAATACGCGACCGAGAGCTCGAGGGCCCGGCGCGCGATCCCCACGGCCTGCGTCGCGATCCCGAGCCGGCCTACGTCCAGGCCCTCCATCGCGTAGCCGAACCCCTTCCCGTCCTCGCCTAACAGGTGATCCGCCGGGAGGCGCACGTCCTCGAGCGCGATCGTCACAGTGTTCGACGCGCGGAGGCCCATCTTGTCCTCGGGCTTTCCCGGACGATAACCCGGGCTGTCGGTGGGCACAATAAACGCGCCGATGCCCCGGTCGGTGCGGGCCATCACCATCATCACGTCCGCCGTGCCCCCGTTCGTCGCCCACGCCTTCGTGCCCGCGAGCATCCACTGGTCGCCATCCCGGACCGCCCGGGCGGAGAGCGACGCGGCGTCCGACCCGGACTCCGGCTCGGAGAGCGCGAACCCGGCGAGCAGCTCGCCGCGCGCCATCGGCTTGAGCCAGCGCTCCCGCTGCGCCGGACTGCCGTGCCGCGCCAGCATGGTGGTGGGAATCGCGTTGTGGATCGAGACGGACACGGCGACGCTGGCGTCCGCCGCGGCGATCTCCTCGAGCGCGAGCAGATAGGTGACGGTGTCGAGTCCCATCCCGTCGTCCCGCTCGGGCGTGCACATCCCGAGGAATCCCAGCTTGCCGAGCTCGTCGATCACGTCGCGGTCGAAGTGCTTGGTGCGGTCCCACTCGGCCGCGTGCGGCTCGATCCTCGTGCGCGCGAACTCGCGCGCCAAGTCGACGATCTGGCGCTGTGTCTCGGAGAGCCCGGCCGCCTCAATCGCGATAGACATAGAACCCCCGACCGGCCTTCCGACCCAGCCGCCCCGCGGCGACCATCTTCCGGAGCAGCGGCGCCGGCCGGTACTTGTCGTCCCCAAGGTCGCGGTGCAGCACCTCGAGGATCGCGAGACAGACGTCGAGCCCGATCAGGTCAGCGAGCGCAAGCGGGCCCATCGCGTGGTTCATGCCGAGCTTCAACACCGCGTCCACCGCCTCAGGCGCCGCCACGCCCTCCATCACGCAGAACACCGCCTCGTTGATCATCGGCAGGAGCACGCGGTTCGAGACGAATCCGGGAGAGTCGTTCACCTCGACGGGCGTCTTGTCCAGCGCTTTCGCGACCTCCAGCACCCGCCGCGTCGTCTCGTCCGAGGTCTCGAGCCCACGGATCACCTCGACGAGCGGCATGACGGGGACGGGATTCATGAAGTGCATGCCGATCACCCGGGCGGGACGCTTTGTCTGGGCGGCGATGGCGGTGATCGAGATCGACGAGGTGTTGCTGGCGAGGATCGCCGCGGGCGGTGCGAGCCGGTCCACGTCGCGGAAGATCTTGAACTTGACGTCGGGCTGCTCGATCGCGGCCTCGACGATGAGCTCGGCGTCCGCGACCGGGTCGAGGCTCGCCGAGGTCCGGATGCGCTCCAGCGCGGCGTCGCGCTCCTCCCCGGTAAGCGTCCCCTTCTTCACCTGGCGCTCGAAGTTCCCACGGATGATGGCGAGTACCCGCTCGAGCAGACCGGGCGCGACGTCGATCAGCACCGTGTCCCACCCGTGTTGCGCGAAGACGTGGGCGATGCCGCTCCCCATCGTCCCCGCGCCCACCACCGCCACCCGGCTCATGCGAACCACGCCCTCGGCTGTCGGAGCCGGCCGCCGACCAGCGCGAGCGTCCCCGCGCACAGCACGATCGTCGCGGCGAGCCCCCCTTCGGGACCGAAGGCGCCGCCGTCCACCCAGGCGCGCGCGCCGGGCTGGTACTCGACGGCCGGCACGTGGAACGTGTAGCCGCTCACCGGGGCGTCGAACAGCAACGCGAGGCCGGCGTTCCAGCCGAAGTGCAGCCCCCACGCCAGGGCCATCCCGCCGGCGGAGAAGAAGGCGAACGAGAGCCAGATCGCGGCGAGCGCGACGTTCACGGTGCCGAACACGCCGGCGTGCGGATTCCACGCGTGCGCAGCGCCGAATCCGACCGCGAGCAGGAGCATCGCCGTCATGGGCCCGACCGCGTCGGCGAGCAGCCGGAGGGGGAGGCCGCGGAACGCGAGCTCCTCCCACAGGGCGGCGAGGAGCAGCGCGGCCGCGAGCGGTCCGGCGTGGATCGCCCAGCGCGACCACTCGGGGGTGAGCCGCACGGTGGCCCCGCTCCACACGAGGGCGAGTCCGAGGGCGAGCGCCGCCATCGCGGCGCCGAGCGCGGCAC
>JBOHSI010000162.1:0-10535 GCA_050733055.1 Gemmatimonadales bacterium | reverse complement strand
TCCGCACGGTGGTGGCGGGCACGGAGCGCGGGGCCGACGTGCGGCCCGACGGCGCGGACCTGGACGATGCCGGGCGCCCGCGGATCACGTGGACCGGGCACTCGGTCACCGTGCCGGTGCTGGGATTCCACCAGATCGAGAACGCGCTGATCGCCCTCGCCGTCGGCCGCGAGGCAGGTGTGGATCCCGCCCGGGCGGTGGCGGCGCTCGCAGGGGTGCGGCTCCCCGGCGGGCGTGGCTCGGCCCTCGAGCGGGGTGCCCTCACCGTCCTCGACGACACCTACAACGCCAACCCGGCGTCGCTCCGGTGGGCGCTGAAGTTCGCGCACTGGCTGGCGGAGCGGCGCGGGCGCCCGCTCGCGGTGGTGGTGGGCTCGATGTTGGAGCTGGGGCCCGAGAGTGCGAGATTGCATGCGGCTGCGGCGCGGGAGATCGCGGGGCTGGAGCCGGCGCTCGTCGCCGCCGTGGGCGAGTTCGTTCCGGCATTCGAGCCGTTGCGCGGCGCGCTCGGCGAGCGCTTGATCACCGCGCCGGACGCGCAAGCGCTGGGGCCGAAGCTGAGGGAGGCTCTGCAGGGCCACGAGATCGTGCTGCTCAAGGCGTCGCGAGGCGTCGCGCTGGAGCGGGTGCTGCAGCATCTCGGCTGACGGCCAGGAGACCTGAGGGGGAGACGTGTTCTATCACCTGCTCACGCCGCTCGCCAAGCAGCACATCCTGTTCAACCTGTTCAACTACATCACGTTTCGCGCCGCCGGGGCGACGGTGACAGCGTTGCTCCTGGCGTTCGTGTTCGGGCCGGCCATCATCCGGATGCTGCGGCGGCGCAACGTGGGACAGGTGGTGCGCGCGGAAGGGCCGGCGAGCCACCACGCCAAGCGTGGCACGCCGACGATGGGCGGGCTCATCATCATCCTCAGCAGCGTGGTGCCCACGCTGTTGTGGGCGCGGCTCGACAGCCGTTACGTCGTCGTCGCGATCGTCGCGACGCTGTGGATGGGCGCGATCGGGTTCATCGACGACTATCTGAAGATCGTGCGCGGTGAGTCGCAGGGGCTGGTGGCGCGCTGGAAGCTGGTCGGTCAGATCTCCTTCGGTGTGGCGCTGGGCCTGTTTCTCCTTTCCTGGCCGCTCGCTACGAACCTGCGCGCCGCGTCGATCCAGGTGCCGCTCTTCAAGTATCAACTGCTGATCTTCTGGCCGTGGGTCTATTTGCTGTTCGTGACCTTCGTCGTCACGGGGAGCTCGAACGCCGTGAATCTGACGGACGGGCTCGACGGGCTCGCCGCCGGACTCACGGCGATCGCCGCCGGGGCGTTCGCGATTTTCGCCTACCTCTTTGGCCGGTTCGATGCGGCGCACTACCTCGGCGTGTACTTCCTCCCCGGCGCCGGTGAGCTCACGATCTTCTGCGGCGCGTTGATGGGCGCGGCGCTCGGGTTCCTCTGGTTCAACGCCCATCCGGCCCAGGTCTTCATGGGCGACACGGGCGCGCTGGCGATCGGCGGCGCGCTCGGGACCGTGGCCATCATGCTCAAGGCCGAGTTCCTGCTGCTCATCGCCGGGGGCGTGTTCGTCGCGGAGGCCGTCTCCGTCCTGCTCCAGACGGGCGTGTATCGCTGGCACAAACAGCGGCGCGGGAAACAGTACGCCGACGCCCACAAGATCTTCCGGATGGCGCCGCTGCATCATCACTTCGAGAAGCTCGGCTGGGTGGAGCCGCAGGTCGTGACGCGGTTCTACATCCTGGGCGTGCTGTGCGCCGCGATCGCGCTCGCCACGCTGAAGGTGAGATGATCCCTGCGGCGTGGCGTCGCGGCGTCGTGGCCGTAGTGGGGTTGGGCAAGAGCGGCGTCGCCGCGACGAAGCTGCTGGCACGGGAGGGGATTCGCGTCTATGCGAGCGACGCCTCCGACCATCCCAACGGCGGCCTGGCCGTGGACGAGCTGCGCGGCGTCGCCGGCGTCGAGGTGGACGTCGGCCGGCACGATCTCGCGAAGATCCGGTCGGCCGCGGGAGTGGTCGTCTCGCCCGGCGTTCCGCCCGACGCCCCCCCGCTCGCCGCCGCGCGGGAGGCCGGGGTGCCGATCGTCTCCGAGATCGACGTGGGGTTCCGCGCCCTCGCCGGCACGGGGGTGCGCTACATCGCCATCACCGGGACGAACGGCAAGACGACCACGACGGCCCTCGTGGCCCACCTGCTGCGCATGGCGGGGCTCCGGGGCGAGGCCGCGGGGAACATCGGCCGCCCGCTCGCGGACATCGCGGTGACCGGCGACCGCTTCCAATGGCTCGCCGTCGAGGTGTCGTCGTTCCAGCTGCACGACAGCCCCCATTTCGCGCCCGAAATCGGGGTTGTCACGAACCTCGCTCCGGACCACCTCGACCGCTATCCCTCGGTCGCGGCCTACTATGCGGACAAGCAGCTGTTGTTCCGCAACGCGGCCGGGCACCACGTGTGGGTGCTGAACGGAGACGACCCCGCGGCGCTCGGGCTGCCAGGGGAGGCTGCGGGGCGGCGGGTGCTGTTCTCCCTCCGGCGTCCTGCGGACGCGTGGTACGACCGGCGCGAGCGGCAGCTGCTGCTGGGGCGGGCGGCGTTGCTCGGTCGGGACGAGCTGCGCCTTCTGGGCGCCCACAACGTGGCGAACGCCCTCGCGGCGGCGCTGGCGGTGCGGGAGGCGGGCGTCGCGCCCGGGGTGATCGCCGAGGGGCTGCGTTCGTTCACCGCGCTGCCGCATCGGCTCGAGCCGGTGCGCGAGGTGGGCGGCGTGCTCTGGATCAACGATTCGAAAGCGACCAACATCGCATCAACGGTGGTCGCCGTGGAAGCGATGGACCGGCCGTTCGTGCTGCTGCTCGGCGGGCGGCACAAGGGGGAGCCATACACGCGACTCGCCGCGTTGCTCAAGGAGCGCTGCCGCTTGGTGATCGGCTACGGGGAGGCCGGGTCGATCGTGGAGCAGGACCTCGGCGGAAAGGTGCCGCTCGAGCGCGGCACCACATTCGCGGACGTGGTCGCGCGCGCCCGACGCGCGGCCCGGAGGGGCGACGTGGTGCTCTTGTCCCCCGCGTGCTCGAGCTACGACCTATTCAAGAACTACGAGGAGCGGGGGGCCACGTTCCGGAAGCTGGTGGAGGCGATGTGACCGAGCGGCGCTGGGAAACCCGGCTCCTCGCGGTCCTCGCGGCGGTGCTGGTGGTGATCGGCCTGGCGGCGGTGTACGGCGCCTCGAGTCTCGTCAGCACGGCGGGCGGCCAAGTCGGCTCGACGTTCGCGCTGCGCCAGGCTCTGGGCGCGGCCGTCGGGGGGCTCGTCGCCGCGCTGCTCGCGCGCTCGAACTATCGCCGCTGGCGCCGCTGGGCGTGGCCGCTGCTGGGCATCGCGGCGCTGCTGCTCGTCATCCCGCTGCTGCCGTTCACGCACGGCCTCGCGCCCACGATCAACGGGGCGCGGCGCTGGGTGGACCTGGGCTTCGTGACGGTGCAGCCGTCCGAGCTCGCGAAGTTCGCGGTCGTCGTGTGGACCGCGATGCTCGCCGCCAAGAAGGGCGACCAGATCCGCACGTTCAACCGCGGCGTGCTGCCGTTTCTCGTGATCCTCGTGCCGCTCGTGGGGCTGATCTTCCTCGAGCCGAACCTGTCGATGGCCCTGCTCGTCGCGCTGCTCGCGGGCATAGTCCTGTTCACCGCCGGTGCGCGCATCGGACACTGTCTGCTGGTGGGCGTGGTGGCGGCGCCGCTCCTGTTCGGCGCCGTCATGACCGCCCAGTACCGCGTCGCGCGGGTGCTCACGTTCCTGAATCCCGGGGCCGCGCCCGAGGAGGCGAGCTGGCAGGTGCAGCAGTCGCTCGTGGGCATCGGGGCCGGGCGCTTGTTCGGCGTCGGCCTCGGCCAGGGACAACAGAAGTTCGGCTACCTCACGTACGCGTACTCCGACTTCATCTTCTCGACCATCGGCGAGGAGTGGGGCTTCCTCGGCGTCCTCGCGATCCTGGTGCTGTTCGGCACGTTCGTATGGCTCGGCTTCCGGATTGCGAGGTCCGCGCGCGATCCGTTCGGCCAGTTCCTCGCCGCCGGCCTGACCGCGCTGATCGCGATCACCGCCCTCCTGCACATCGGGGTGAGCCTGGCCGTCCTGCCCGCGACGGGACTCACCCTGCCATTCATCTCGTATGGACGGTCGAGCCTGTTGGTGGCGCTGGCCGCGACGGGGGGCTTGATCAGCGTGGGGCGGGCCAGGGTGCGGGAAGCGCGCCCGTCGTGACGCAAGCGCCAGGGGCGGCGGGGCGGTGAAGATCCTCCTCGCGGGGGGCGGCACCGGCGGCCATCTCATGCCCGCCCTGGCGCTCGCGCACGCGCTGCGGGACGCCGCCCGCGACGTCGAGCCCGTGCTTGCCGGCGCGCAGCGCGGGATCGAGGCGCAGGTGCTGCCCCGCTACCCGTTCCGCCATCACCTGCTGCCGATCGAGCCGCTGTACCGTCACACCTGGTGGCGCAACGGGCGGTGGCTGCTGCTCGCGCCGCGGGTGTGGTGGGCGGTGGGAAAGCTGTTGCGCGCGGAGCGGCCTGCGATCGTCGTGGGCACGGGCGGCTACGCCGCCGGACCCGTCGTCTGGCGGGCGCAGCGCGCGGGGATCCCGACGGTGCTCGTCGAAGAGAACGCCTTTCCGGGGATCACTACGCGCTGGCTCGCCCGCGGCGCGCGCCAGGTGCACTTGGGATTTCCCGAAGCCCGCGCGCGCATCGGCGTGGGCCCCGACACCGCGGTGTTCAGCATCGGCAATCCGGTCCGCCCGCCCGAGCCCGGCGACCGCGCGGCGGCGCTCGTCGAGTTCGGGCTCGACCCCGGCCGCCCCACGATCCTCACGTTCGGCGGGAGCCAGGGAGCGCGCGGGCTCAACTACGCGGTCGCTGGCGCGCTCGAGCGCCGTTTGCTCGGCCATGCGAACCTGCTCTGGGGCACGGGCACCGCGCAGCTGGCTGAGTTCGTTCGCTACGCGGTCCCGGGCCGGGTCGTGGTGCGCGGGTTCTTCGACCCGATGACGGCGGCGTATCAAGGCGCCGATCTCGTGCTGGCGCGCGCGGGGGCCATGACCGTCGCCGAGCTGTGCGCCTGGGGGAAGCCGAGCATCCTCGTCCCGCTGGCGAGCGCAGCGGCCGATCACCAGACCCACAACGCGCGCGCGCTCGCCGCAGCGGGTGGGGCGCTGCACCTCCCGGAGCGGGACCTGAGCGCTCACGGACTGGCGATGCTGGTCACCCAGCTGCTCGCCGACAGCAGCCGCCTCGCGTCGCTCGCCGCCAGCGCCCGAGCTCGGGGGAACCCGACAGCCGCCCGGGAGATCGTGTCGAAGATTTTGACGCTTGCCAAGAATTAGGGTCATGGCGTCTTTCGCAAGTTTCGTAAATTCGCTATATTAGCCCCCCACTAATGACCTTGTTTGCAACGGTGGATCCCCGCCCGATCCACTTCATGGGCATAGGCGGAGCGGGGATGAGCGGCTTGGCGCTCCTCGCCAGGCAACAAGGCGTCGCAATAACGGGATGTGATAACGACCCCTCAGGAGCCGCCGATTTGGCAGCCCTGGGGGTGGAAGTTTGGCGGGGTCACGACGTCGGCCATGTGGCGGGAGCCCGTGCGCTCGTGGTCACTGCTGCTGTGGCCGGGGATCACCCGGAGGTGGAGCAAGCACGCGCCCTAGGGATTCCGGTGGTGCGCCGGGCCGACGCGCTCGGCCAGGCCGTCGCCGGGGGAACGTTGGTGGCGGTTGCCGGGACGCATGGCAAGACGACCACCACGGTGATGGTGACGGAGGCGCTGGCGGCCGCCGGGCGAAATCCTACGGGACTCGCCGGCGGCCGTGTCGCTCCCTGGGGTGGTAACGCGCGGGTCGGCGGCCGCGCGCTGTATGTGGTCGAGGCGGACGAGTTCGACCGGGCGTTTCTCTCGCTCCGGCCGGCGGTCGCGGTGATGAACAACGTCGAGGCCGACCACCTTGAGTGCTACGGCACGGTGGACGCGCTCGAGCAGGCGTTCGCGGAGTTCGCTGGGCATGCGCGGCGCGTGATCTCGGGTGGGGACGACCCGGGCGCGCGGCGGGTAGCGGCGGCGCTGTCCGTGCCGGTGTGGCGCGTGGGCCTGGGAGCCGATGCGGACGTGCGCATCGCGGAGTACGAATTGGACGAGCGGAGCTCGACGGCGCGCGTCGTGCTCCCGGGCGGCGGCGCGGTCAGGCTGCGGCTCCGCGTGCCCGGGCTCCACAACCTACGCAACGCGGCGGCGGCGCTCGCCGTGGCGCTGGAGCTGGGAGCCGATCTCGAGCGCTGCGTTGCGGCGCTCGAGGGTTTTAGCGGAGTGGCGCGGCGGTTCGAGCGGGTAGGCGAGGCGCGCGGGGTGACGGTCGTGGACGATTACGCGCATCACCCCACGGAGGTGCAGGCGACCCTCGCGGCGGCGCGCCAGGCGTTTCCGCGGCAGCGCGTGGTGGCGGTGTTCCAACCGCACCTGTTCTCGCGCACGGCGCTGCACGGCGAGGCGTTGGGGCGGGCGCTCGCGGCGGCGGACGTGGTTGTGGTGGCCCCGATCTATGCGGCGCGCGAGCAGCCGCTGCGGGGTGTGACGGCCGATTTGGTGGCGCGCGGCGCGGCGCGGGCGGGGGCGGCGACGGTGGCGGTGCGCGACCGCGCGGCGCTGATGGCGTGCGTGGCCGAGCGGGTGCGGCCCGGTGACGTCGTGTTCACGCTGGGCGCGGGCGACGTGACGCGTGTGGGGCCGGAGCTCCTGCGGCAGCTGGGGGGAGCGGGGAGCGGGGAGCGGTCGTGAGCCGGCGGCGGGCGCGATGGCAGCGCGGCGTGCGGTTCGCCGCGGGAGGGGTGGCGGCGCTCGCGCTGTGGTTCGGGAGCCCGGCGGTGCTGCGGCACCTCGCGATCTTCCGGGTCCGGCAGATCGAGCTCGTCGGGGTGAAGCGGCTCCCTCCCGACGCGGTGATCGCGGCGCTGCGGCTGCCGGTGGAGGCGAGCGTGTTCACCGACACGCGGCTCCTCGCCGACCGGGTGCGCGGGCTCGCGGGCGTGGCGGCGGCGCGGGTGGAGCGTCGGCTGCCATCGGCGCTGGCGATCGAGATCCGCGAGGTGGAGCCCGCGGCCCTCGTGGCGGGCGGGCCGGAGAGCCGCGCGCTGGTGGCGGTGGACGCGGCCGGGCGGGCGCTGCCGTTCGACCCGGCGCGCACCGGGCTCGATCTGCCGATCGCGGATCGCGATGTCGTGGGCGTGTTGGCGCTGATCCAGGCGGTGGACCCGGCGCTGTTTCAAACCATCACCAGCGCGCGCGGTCTGGCGCGCGGGGATGTGCTCTTGGAAATAGGGCCCCGTCGCGTGCTGCTCGGGCGTGATGCCGGGCCGGAGGTCATTCGGGCCGTGGTGCTGGTCGCGCAGGATCTGGACGCGCAGGGGCGTCGCTACGTAGAGCTCGACGCTCGGTTCGCGGGACAGGTGGTGGTGCGGCAGAGGCCGAGCGCGTGAGGGGAGACCGCCAGCTGGTCGCCGGGCTCGACCTCGGCAGCACCAAGACCTGCGCCGTGATCGCGGAGGTAGTGGGCGACCTGCCGCGTCTGCCGCTCGCAAAGGTGCTGGGGGTGGGGCTGGCGCGGAACTCGGGCGTGCGCCGCGGCATGGTCCGGGACATCGACGAGACCACCCGCTCCGTGGCCGCCGCACTCCGGGACGCCGAGCGGATGGCGGGGGTCAAGGTCGCGGGCGTCACCTGCGGCATCGCGGGCGAGCACGTATTGGCCCGCACGTCGACCGGGGTCGTGGCGGTCGCGGGCGAGGAGATCTCGCCGGGAGACGTCGCCCGTGTGAACGAGGTGGCGCGCGCCATCTCGCTGGGGCGCGACCACGAGCTGCTGCACGACATCCCGCAGGAGTACGTGGTCGACCAGCAGCGCGGGATCTCGGACCCGGTCGGGATGACGGGCACGCGGCTCGAGGTCGAGATGTACCTCGTGACCGTGCAGTCCACGGCGGCGCAGAACCTGCGCAAAGCGGTGCAGCGCGCCGGGTACCGGGTGAGCGACCTCGTGCTGGAGCCGCTCGCCGCATCGTACGCGGTGCTGACGGACGACGAGCGGGAGCTGGGCGTCGCGCTGGTGGAAGTGGGCGGCGGCTCGACGGGCGTGGCGGTATTTCATGAGGGCAAGATCCGTCACCTCGCGTCGCTCAAGTATGCCGGGACGCATGTGACCAGCGATCTGGTCCAGGGCCTGGGGGTGACGCAGGCCGACGCCGAGCGGTTGAAGGAGCGCCACGGCGTGGCGTACACGCCGCTCGTGGACGCGTCGGAGATGGTCACGCTGCCGTCCACGCCGGGGCAAGGGGCGCGGCAGGCGTCGCGGGAAGTGCTGTCGCACATCATCCACCAGCGCGTGGATGAGATCTTCCAGCTGGTGGCGCGCGAGTTCGAGCGGGCGGGGTACGGAGGTGGGCGGCTGCCGGCGGGCGTGGTGCTGACGGGGGGGACGGCGCACCTGCCCGGGATGGTCGAGCTCGCGCGCGAGGTGTTTGCGGCCCCGGTGCGCGCGGGCACGCCGGAACAGGGGATTTCGGGGCTGGTGGACAGCGTGCAGGCGCCGCGGTACGCGGTGCCGGTAGGGCTAGTGCTGTACGCGGCGCGCCGACTGGCCCAGGGCGCCGTGCCCGGCGGCGCGCGCGTCAAGGGCGCGGGCGCCGAGCGGCTGTTCGGACCGCTGAAGCGGTGGTTGCAGGACTTCTTCTGATCGGTCACCCGAGGGAGCCATGATCTTCGAGCTCGAAGAGACGGTATCGCAGAACGCCCGGATGAAGGTCGTCGGCGTGGGGGGCGGCGGCGGCAACGCGCTGAACCGCATGGTCGACGAGGGTCTGGAGGGCGTCGAGTTCATCTCCGTCAACACGGACGCGCAGGCGCTGCTGAACAACAAGGCCGACGTGAAGGTGCAGATCGGGAAGAAGCTGACGCGCGGGCTTGGCGCCGGAGCGCGACCCGAGATCGGCCGCCAGGCGATCGAGGAGAACCGCGACGAGGTGCTGCACGGTCTCCAGGGCGCGGACCTCGTGTTCGTCACGTGCGGCATGGGCGGCGGGACGGGCACGGGGGCGTCGCCGATTATCGCGCAGATGGCCCGCGACCTGGGCGCGCTCACGATCGGCATCGTGACCAAGCCCTTCCTGTTCGAGGGGCGCAAGCGGATGCGCCAAGCCGAAATGGGCATCGCGGAGATGCGCAAGCACGTCGACACCATGGTCACCGTGCCCAACGAGCGGCTGCTCGCCGTCGTCGGGAAAGGGATCCCCTTCCAAGACGCCCTCAAGAAGGCCGACGAAGTGCTGCTGCACGCGACGCAGGGGATCTCCTCGCTCATCACCGTGACCGGCATCGTGAACGTGGACTTCGCCGACGTGCGCACGGTGATGCAGAACGGGGGTGCGGCGATCATGGGCACGGGGATGGGGCGCGGCGAGAACCGTGCGATGGAGGCGGTGCAGCAGGCGATCTCCTCTCCGTTGCTCGACAGCATTTCGATCACCGGAGCCACCGGCGTGCTGATCAACATCACGGGGGGCGAGGACCTGACCCTCGGCGAGGTGACGCAGATCTCCGACGTCGTGAAGGACGCCGCGGGCGAGGACGCCGAGATCATCTTCGGCACCGTGAACGACCCCGCGATGCACGGCGAGATCCGCGTGACCGTGATCGCGACGGGCTTCGACAAGCAGGCCGCCGCGGCCGA
Source organism: Gemmatimonadales bacterium (assembly GCA_050733055.1). Lineage (GTDB taxonomy): Bacteria > Gemmatimonadota > Gemmatimonadetes > Gemmatimonadales > GWC2-71-9 > DASUAL01. Next base: position 768 of record JBOHSI010000162.1, on the reverse strand, counting down.
CGTTCCGAGCCGTGCGGCACCGGGCGTCCTGCCGTTCCGCGAGCGCGTGGCGCGGCCCGCACCGCCGGGGCTCGTGAAGCAGGCGGAGCCCGCGGTGCGCCGGTCCTCCGGCGCATCCGCACCCCCTCCGCCCGTCGACGTGAACGAGCTCGAGATCCCGACGTTCATCCGGAGACAGATGGATTGATGCCGCTGTCCTGGCGAGCCAGCCACTACGTCGCCGCCGGCGTCCTCAGCGCCGGCGGCCTCGTCTGGGCGACGCGCGATGCGTGGCCCTGGCGCCGCCCGTTCACCGCGCCGCCGATCGTCGTCACCGCGGCGTACGTCGACTTCGCCGACACCTTGGGCCGGCGGGAGACCCTCCAAGACGTGCTCGGGCACGCACGCATCAGGGGACGCGACTACGGCGCATTCCTCGCGGCGGCCCGGAGCCTGCCGGTCCGGCGCCTGCGACCGGGCATGGTGTTCGAGTTCCGGCGCCTGAAGACCGACAGCGTCGCCGACCGCGTGACGGTGCGCCTCTCACCGGAGCGGCGGCTGCGCGTGGCGCGCGCCGACTCGGGGTGGGTCGAGACCGTCGAAACGATTCCGTGGACCATATCGCTCCTGCGGGTCACCGGCGTCATCGAGTCGTCGCTGTACGACGCGCTCGACCGGGCGGTCGCGGACACGTTCCTCCCGGCGCCCGAGCGGCGCCAGCTCGCCTGGGCGATCGCCGACGTGTACGACTGGGAAGTGGACTTCAGCCGCGATCCCCGCCCGGGAGAC
>JBOHSI010000161.1:0-6367 GCA_050733055.1 Gemmatimonadales bacterium | reverse complement strand
ACGTGGATGTGCACCCCCGACCAGCTCGAGGAGCTGGCGACCGGGTGGCTGCACGGAGAAGGCTACATCGATACGCTCGACGACCTCGTCAAGCTCCGCCCCTGCGCACCCGACCTGGGTTTCTGGGCCGACGTGAAGCCGGAGCGTGTGGCCCTGGTGAAAGGCGAGAACCGCCGACGCGTGCTCGCCTCGGGGTGCGGCGCGGTCTCGACGTTCCTCGCCGATCCGCACGCAGTAAGGCACGCCCCGGCGCGGGGCGACCCGCCGGCGTCGGAGCGGCTACGCGCGCTCTTCAAGGAGCTGTTCGCGCGCGGCGAGCGCTACAACGAAACGGGCGGAATCCACGCCGCGGCGCTCACGGACGGCGAGCGGGTCCTGTTCCACGCCGAGGACATCGGGCGGCACAATGCGGTGGACAAGGTGATCGGCACGGCGGTCATCGCGCGGGAGCCGGTCGCGGGGCGCGGGCTGCTCGTCACGGGCCGCATCTCGGCCGAGCTCGCGTTCAAGGCGGTCCGTGCCGGGCTCGCGTACGTGGCGACGCCCAGCGTGCCCTCGACGCTCGCCCTCACCATCGCCGCGCGGTCCGGCATGGTGCTCGTCGGGCGGGCGGTGAGCGGGACGCCGCACGTCCACCGCCCCGAGGCATGACGCCTCCCCCGCCCTCACCGGAAGCGCTGCGGGCGATTCTGCAGGAAGCCAAGAGCATCGCGGTCGTCGGGCTCTCGCCTAAGCCGTGGCGGCCCAGTCACCACGTCGCGAGCTACCTTCAGCAAGCGGGATACCACATCGTGCCGGTAAACCCCGGACACGATACGATTCTCGGTGAGCGGAGCTTCCCATCGCTCGGCGCCGCGGCCGCGGCGCTCGCGATCGATGTCGTGGACGTGTTCCGGCGGAGCGACCTCGCCGGACCGATCGTCGACGATGCGATCCGCGTGCGGCCGCGCCTCATCTGGCTCCAGGTTGGCGTCGTCGACGCGGGGGCGGGGGCGCGCGCCGCCGCGGCGGGAATCCCGTTCGTCATGGACCGCTGCCTGATGGTGGACCACCGGCACCTGATCGAGGCCTGATGCGCCATGTGCGCGGCGCCGTCCTCGCCGGGGGCGCGGCGCTGCGCTACGGCGGGCATCCCAAGGGTCTCTTCGAGCTCGGCGGGCGGCGCATCCTCGACCGCGTGGTGGACGCGGTGCGCGCCGCGACCGGTGCGCCACCCCTCCTCGTAGCCAACGCCCCCGAGGGTCCGACCTGGCGACCCGACCTCCGGACCATGCCCGACGTGCGTCCCGGCTGCGGGAGCCTCGGCGGGATCTACAGCGCCGTCGTGTCCGGCCCGGGGCCGGTGTTGTGCGTGGCGTGGGACATGCCGTTCGTGAGCCCCGAGCTGTTGCAGGCGCTCGTTGACGGCTCGACCGGCTACGACGCCTTCCTCCCGGAGAGCGACGGCCGCCGCGGCGTGGAGCCGCTCTGCGCCGTGTACGGGCCGGCCTGCGGCGCGGCGATCGAGCGCCGGCTCGAGCGCGGCGACCTGAAGGCCGTCGGCTTCCACCCCGACGTCAAGGTCGGTACACTACCGCTCGAGCGGGTGCGCCGGTTGGGCGACCCGGACGAGCTGTTCTTCAACGTGAACACGCCGGACGACCTGGAGCGTGCGGAGGCCATGTGGCAGCGACGCGCATGATCTCGATCATCGGCCGGAAAGACGCCGGCAAGACCACCCTGCTCGTGGCGCTCGCGGCAGAGCTCGCACGTCGCAAGTTCAGGCTGATGACGATCAAGCACGGCACGCACCCGGCCGACACGGACCAGCGGGGAAAGGACAGCTGGCGCCACTGGCACGAGGGGAAGGCCGAGCGCGTGTTGATGGAAGGTCCGGGTCAGCGGGTGCTGTGGGAGCGCACCCAGCAGGAGTCGGATCCGATCACCCTCGCCCGCCGCTACCTCGAAGGGGCAGACGTCGTGTTGGTCGAGGGATTCAAGAGCGCCCCGCTGCCCAAGATCGAGGTGTATCGGCTGGCCGCAGGCCCCGACCCGATCTTCGACCCCAAGACGCACGATCCCAGCGCATGGGTCGCGATGGTGACCGACAACCCGAAGTATCGCGCCGAGTTTCCGGTGTTCCGGTTCTCCGACACCGCCTGGCTCGTCACCCTCGCGAACCTCGCCTGGGACCGCGCCAAGATCCTCGCCCCTTGACATGCTGACACCGACGGAAGCGGCCGGGATCATTCTCGAGCACGTCGCCCCCCTCGGCACCGAGCGCCGGCCGCTCAAGGAGGCGCTCGACCTCGTGCTCGCCGAGGACGTGGTGAGTCCGATCGACCTCCCCGCTTGGGACAACTCGGCGATGGACGGGTATGCGGCGCGTGCGGCGGACGTCGCAAGCGCGACCGTCGAGCGGCGCGTCACGCTCGCGGTGGTCGAGACGGTGCCCGCAGGGCAGTTCCCCGCGAAGACCATCGGCCCGGGCCAGGCGATCCGGATCTTCACCGGCGCCCCGCTCCCTGCGGGCGCGGACAGCGTGATCCGCCAGGAGGACACGGAGCCGCTCGAGGGCGGGCGCGTCGCTGTCCGCGACGGGCGCGACGCGGGGAAGAACATCCGCCGCCGCGGAGAGGACATCCGGAAGGGCGACGCGGTGCTGGGCGCCGGGACCCCGCTCGGCCCGGCGCAGCTCGGGGTGCTCGCGTCGATCGCTCACGGGAGACCGCTCGTGCACCGTGGCCCCCGGGTCGCCTTCCTGGGCTCGGGTGACGAGATCGTCGATCTCGATCGCTCCGACGAGATCCTCGCGGGGACCAAGGTCGCCACCTCGAACTCCTACACGTTGCACGGCATGATCCGTCGGGCCGGCGGGACGCCGGTCGAGCTGGGTCTCGCCCGCGATACGAAGGACAGCCTGCGCGAACACCTCGCGCGGGCGGCGGACGCCGACCTGCTGGTCACCACGGCCGGCGTGAGCGTCGGAGAGCACGACCTGATGCGTGAAGTGCTCACCGAAATGGGATGCGACATGAAGCTCTGGCGCATCCGGATGCGCCCTGGCGCCCCGCTCGGCTTCGGGCTCCTCGGCGGCAGGCCATGGATCGGGCTCCCGGGCAACCCTGTGAGCACGATGGTCACCTTCGAGCTGTTCGTCCGTCCCGCCATCCGCAAGCTGCTCGGCCATGCTCTTCCCTTCCGACGCACGGTGCCGGTATGCCTCGGCGAGCCGATCACCCTCGGGCCGCGGCTGCGGCACTTTCTGCGGGCGGTCGTCACGTCTGAGGGCGAGGGTGGGCGGCTGGTGGCTCGCTTGACGGGCCCGCAAGGTTCCGGCATCCTCACGTCCATGGCACGCGCCAACGGGCTGCTGATCGTGCCGGAGGATCGTCCTTCGGTGGCCGCCGGGGACCTGCTGCGCGCGCTCGTGCTTGACGACCCGCAGCACGTCGCCGAGGTCCCCTTCTAAGTGGCCGTCGGCGCCGAGCTGCGCCGCGCCCTCCGCCTCGTGGGCGCCGCGGGCCTCATGGTGCTCGTCTACGAGCTGAACCTGAGGACGCCGCCCGAGTTCCGGCTGGGAATCCTGTACGTCGTGCCGGTACTGCTCGCAGCATGGCACGACGGACTGGGCTGGGGCATCGGGTTCGCGGGCGCGACCTCGCTGCTCCGGTTCGTCATCGGGATCGATCAGATGCCGCCCGACACGCCCATAGCGGCGCGGGCTGTGAACGAGCTCGCTTACCTCGCGGTGCTGGGCGTGGCGATCGCCGGGCTCTCGCAGCTCAGGCGAACCCAGGCGCAGCTCCAGCTGCTCGCGACGCACGACCCGCTCACCAACGTGCTCAACGCGCGTGCCTTCTCGAACGAGCTGTCGCAGGAGCTGGGGCGCAACCGCCGGTACGGCCGCCCACTCGCCCTGATCTACCTCGATCTCGACGACTTCAAGACCGTGAACGACGCTCACGGTCACGCCACCGGCGATGCGGTGCTGCGGCTCGTCGCGGATGCGATGCGGAGCGCCGTGCGCCAGGCCGACGTCGTGGGCCGGCTGGGCGGCGACGAGTTCGCCGTGCTCATGCCGGAAACCGAGGGGATGGTGGCCCACGCGGCCGCCAGTCGGCTCGCGAACGGCATCCGGACGGTGTTTCGCGGCACCCCGTCCGTGACCGCAAGCATCGGGGTGGTGTCGGTGACGGGCACCGAGGCAGGGACCGACGAACTGATCCGCAAGGCCGACCAAGCGATGTACGAGGCGAAGCGAGGCGGCAAGGACCGTGTCGTGCAGGTCGCGATTTAGCAGTCGGCTATCAGCATTCAGCCACCAGTAACACCCTACGTGAGACCACTCGCTGGGCTCTGCGCCCTCAGCATCGCCGTACCGAGCCTGCCGGCCCAGACGCCGCTTCGGACCTATTCGGACGGCTTCGTGCAGCAGTACGCCCGCACTGCGCCCAAGGTCGACTACACCGTGACCGTCAGAGAGCGCGATCGCTCGGCGTACTTCCTCGAGCTGGCCATCGCCAACCCGCCGAACCCCGCGCGACTCGTCATCCCGAACTGGGCGCCGGGAGCCTACCGGCCCATGGACTCGGGGAAGAACATCGCCGACGTCGCGGCCTTCACCGGCGGCGGCGTTTCGCTCCCGGTCACGCGGGAGTCGGACATCTCGTGGCTCGTGGAGACGAGGGGCGCGGCGCAGATCGTCGTGCGCTACGCCGCGGGTCTGCGGGACGCCCGGCGCTGGGCGCGGCCCAACAACCGCTGGTTCCTGCGCCACACCTCGGGGCTGATCGACGGACCCCGTACCTTCATGTATCTCGACGGCTCGACGCTCGCCCCCTCGCACGTGCGCCTTCGGCTGCCGGCGGGCTGGGGGATCGCGACCGGCCTCGTCCCCACGACCGATCCCGCTATCTATTGGGCGCCGAGTTACGACGTCCTGATCGACTCGCCCATCCTCCTGGGGACCTTCGTCTCGTACCGCTTCGCCGCGGGCGGCGTGCCGCACCGCGCAGTGGTGGATCTGGGCGGCGCGGCGCCCGGATACAACGAGCGGGCGTTCGTGAACGTGCTGCGCCGGATCGCCGAAACCGCGATCGCTGTGTTCGGCAACGCTCCGTACAAGGACTACACCTTCATCTTCGCCGGTGCGGGGGGCGGGCTCGAGCACCTGAACTCCACCACCATCGGGTTCAGCCCCACCCGCGTGCGGCGCGACCCCGCCGCGCTCGAGGAGGTGACCGCGCACGAGCTGTTCCACGCGTGGAACGTGAAGCGCATCCGCCCGGTAGAGCTCGGGCCGTTCGACTATACCCGCCCGGTGCGCTCGTCGAACCTGTGGGTGAGCGAGGGCGTCACCGACTACTACACGCTCCTCATCCTGGTCCGGAGCGGCCTCGATTCCCCGCGCGATTTCGCCCGCAAGATCGCCGCCTCGATCGCGAGTCACCACGCGAACCCGGCGCGGCTTACCGTCTCGCCGGAGCGGGCGTCGTGGACGGTCTGGGACGGTCCCGACGTGAATGAGGGCGAGTATATCTCCTACTATCTCCAGGGCGAGCTGCTGGGGTTCCTCCTCGACCTCGCGATCCGCGACTCGAGCGACAACGCGCACTCGCTCGACGACGTGCTGCGCTCTCTGTTCGATCATTACGCAGGTGAGCGGGGCTTCACGAGCGAGGACCTCGTGCGCAGCATCCGTGCGGTGACCGGCCGGGACTTCAGCGATTTCTGGCGCAGGTACGTGAGCGGGACGGAAGAGATAGCCTGGAACGAGTACCTCAAGGCGGCGGGGTGGCAGGTGGAGTTCAATGAGGAGCGGGCGGTGGACGCCCGGGTGGGCACGATCCCGCCCGCCGTGCAGGATGGTCCGCCCCGGGCGATCGCCTTCTTGGAGAGCGCGGCGGCAGCCGCCGGCCTCAGAACCGGCGACGAGCTGCTCCGGGTGAACGGCCGGAACGTCGTCGAGAGCGGAGACGTCCCGGCGGCTCTACGAGGAGCGCGGGCGGGGGACCCGATCACCGTCGTGGTGCGCCGCGACGGCGCGCCGCTTACGATCCGGTTCCGCGCCGGCACGCGCATGGGGATCACCGCAGCGCTGCGCGACCTCCCCGAGCTCAGCGACAAGATGCGGCGCGTCCGGGCTGGCACCTTGACGGGGCGATGATGGACCAGGCCGCGGGCGTGGTGCTGCTGCTCCAGGAGCTGTTCCTGATCTTCACCTCGGTGTTGTTCATCGTCGACCCGCTCGCCGCGGTTCCGAGCTTCCTCGCGATGACGGCCCACGATCCGCCGGAGGCGCGCCGCGCCATGGCGCGGCGCGGGGCGTGGACCTGCGCGATCACGCTGACGGCGTTCGCGCTGGGGGGCGGGTTGATCTTCAAGC
>JBOHSI010000160.1:0-4385 GCA_050733055.1 Gemmatimonadales bacterium | reverse complement strand
GGGCTGGTGGCAAAGCTGGTGGCAGACTCAGGCAGAAACGACAGAACTTCTCGGACTGCGAAGGAATCCGTCTCAGTAGCTAACCAGGATGCCTGGGAACACTTAGGACCAGATAGAACTGCGCCGGAAAACGAAAGCGGTCCTTAGCAAACCGCCGCCTTCAGCCACTCGGCCACCTCTCCAACATCCGTCACCGCTGCAACTTACATCGGTCCAACCGGCCGGCAAAATCGTGTTTGGGTACGTCCGTGGGTACATAACGCCAGTCGGTCATGCGGCCCGCACCGCCGCGCCAGAACCTAGCCGCCCGCCGGAGCACCGGCAAGGGAAGCGGGCTCACGCTCCCTCATGAGCGCCGGCCGTTGTCTCTTCAACGAGACACGCGATGCCAGCGCCGACGAACGCCGACCAGCAACGCCCCCGTTGGCACCACCGTTGACACCACCGGCGAGACTGGTACCTACCGGCCAGCGACCTGCTTCATGAGCTTGCGCGCGGTGACGACCGCGGTAGTGACGGCCTCGTCCCGCGCGGGGTCACGGTCCGCACTCAGGATGATTGCCGCGATGAGGGCCATGAGGTCGTTACCGTGCAAGGTAACGAGCTGAGGCGCTTCCATAGGTTGCTCCGGCGAGGGTGAGCCGTAAATCTAGCCGCTCCTCTCAGAACTGCCCCCAAGTTAGCTTTCGACAGCATGGCCTTTCACGTCTACGCGGGCCCGTGGTTCCACTCGGGCTTCGGCTCCATCGGATCTTCCGGCTTCGCCAAGCTCGCCGACCTCACTGCCGATCGGTTCCACGAGCTCGGCGTCGCGCTAAAGCCGGGCAATCGTCTTGAGCGGGCCAGGGAGGTTGCGGTGGACCTCCACGAGCGACGCCTCGTCGTCGCACCAGACGACGCGAGCGCCGTCGTCCGCGCGAGCGAGGCGGTGCGGACAATCTGGGACTTCTCGCTCGTGGCTCGAACTGCTCCCCGCGCTCATCCCCCGACCGTAGAGAAGATTCAGGACATGCTCAAGGGCGCGCTCCTCCCCGCGGACGACAGGAACGCCAAGGGACGCGACACCCAGTTCGAGCTCTACGTCGCCGCGCTGTTCGCGATGGGTCGCGTCCCGATCAGGGGAGAGGAGCCGGACCTGCGATTCGTGCTCGACGGGCAGGAATGCGGGCTCGCGGTGAAGCGTCTCCGGAGCCCGAAGAAGCTCGCCGCGCGGGTGTCGGACGGCGCAGCACAGCTTCAGAAGAATGGCATCGACGGCCTCGTCGTCGTCAACGTCGAACCGTTCCTCGAGGGCCTTCCGTCGGAGGGAACTGCGGCCGAGCTGGGGCGGCGGTTCGACGAGCGCGTCGCGCCACTGCATGGGCTCTTGCCCAAGCTCGCGGGGAAGGAGCGCGTGATCGGCGTCCTCGGTGTGGGCACGGTCCTGGAGTGGTTGTTCAACGGCCCCCGTCCCCGTCTCAACCTCGGCTGGTTCATCCAGTTCCGTTGGTTCTTCGACATCCCCACCGAGCAGGCGAGGATTGAAGCGTTCGTCGAAGGCTTCCAAGCCCGCGTCGAGGGGCGACTTGCCGCCGTGTTTGGCGGCGAGGCGCAGGCGTAATCGCCTATGCAGCCTTTCACCCGTCTCGAGGACGCCCAGCGCTTCGTGCTCAAGGTGGCCTACGAGCATTTCCGCCGCACCGGAGAGTGGCCGCACGCGCGAGATCTCGACCTTGAGTTCGGCGACGCGCTCGACCCGACGGGCGGCCTCGAGCTCCTGACGCGCCAGCTCGGCAGCGATAGGGTCAGGCCCGTCTCCCCCGCCAACCCGAGCGACACAGTGGTCGTCACCCTCAAGGGGCTCGCCGAGGTTGAACAAGCCAGCGACGACATTCAGAGGTTCCTCGACGCAGTCCGTTTCGCCGCTCGTCGGTACCGAGAGAGCGGCGGCAAGGAAGCAACGTTGCGGGTGCAGGACCTCGTTACGCTTCCCGGCTTCGATCCCGCCGCCGCCAAGCGTGCAGCGACCCTGTTCGGATACGCTGAGGTCGTATCGGGCGGCGGCGGCCCCGACCAGTGGGGGCTCGCGCATGCGATCCGGCGGTTCGCGGACCTCCGGGATCTCGACGACTACTTCGCCTGCGTGGAGGCCGAGCACGAGCGAGGGATGGCGGTCGCGCAGCTCGCAGCGGGACGGGGGCACCCGCGCGTTCCCCGGCCGCCCCGGCGCGTCTTCCTGAGTCACGCCGCGGACGACGCAGCGCTCGCCCACCACCTAGCCAATGTTCTCCGTCAGGGCCCGGCGCAGCTGCACGTGTTCGTAGCGTCACGCGCCGGCGACATTCCGCCCGGCGCGGACTGGCTCGATACGATCGAGGCCGAGCTGCGTCAGGCTGACACTTAAGTGCTGCTCCTGACGCCCCGGAGCGTCCACCGTCGGTGGCTCTGGTACGAGAGCGGCGCCGCGTGGATGGGCGAGCGGACCCTCATTCCACTCACCGCCGCCGGGCTCGGCAAGGGCGAGGTCCCGTACCCGCTTGGTGCTCGGCAGCCGTTGTCGCTTGAGGATCCTGCAGAGGTTGAGCAGTTGGCGAAACAGCTCGGCGTGACCATTCCGGATGCCCCGACGTTCTGCGCCACCGTCGTGGAGATTAGCAAGGCGCTCCCGCACGCTGCCGCGACGCCATACGTTGGCGTGCAGCTCGGCGAGCGATTCTTCGACTGGGGCGGGCCCTTCCACGATCTCGTCGAGTGGGACCCCGTGCCGGCGCCTAACGAGCTGCACGCCGCACTCCGCGCTGCAGGCGCGGAGCCGATCTTCATTACCGTGTCGGACCTGCGAAACAAGCTGGCGGCGGGCTGGGTGCGCGTGCATCAGACAGACCGCGCAACGTGGAGGCGGGACGTCCTTATGCCGGGAGACGGCAACCAGGTCCTGCTCGTGCGGCCACCCGGCCCGACGGCTAGCGAGCTCGTCTTGGCGGCGCTCAAGAAGCGCCTTATGCAGCAGCCGGCGGAACCGCAGGGCTAGACCCTTCAGGCTCACGGGAGCAAGGATCTCCCGATCCTCGCTCGCGCGCTGGGCACCGGCGACCGCGATCAGCGGCTCATCATCATCATCCCGCCCGAGACGCCCCAGTCCGCACCGCTGCCGCCGTTCGGCGGCACCAAGCGCGGGCCGGGCCCGAGCGGCGGCCTGGGGAGGCCGGTCCCTGCCGTGTCCCCGCGGGATACGCGCCCGCTCCTCCGCTCGCGGAGTCGCACACGGCGCTCGCCGCGAGCCCGCTGGCCGTCGGCCCCCACATCTTGATCGCGCCGCAAGTCGGCGACGGGCGGCTCTGGGTGCTGCCACGGCCCGCGCTGCCGGGCGAGGTCGCGGAGGCGCTGTATGGCGAGGAGGAACGCAAGGACACCGTCGCGGTGCAACGGTTGCGTGCGATGGTGGACTCGCTGAACGTGATTATCGATCAGGAGCAGCGGGCGCGGCAACGGCGACGTGGACCACCGAGGTGGCCGGGAAGGTGGTCGGCATCGACTCGCAGTACATCCACGTCGCAGGCATCAAGATCCCCATCGCCGCGCTCGCGATGCTTCCCATCCGCCTGCCCGAGGGCAACTACGACCAGCAGCGACGTGCCCGTCACCTCGAGGACATGCGCCAGGACCTCATCCAGGCCGCGCGGCGCACCGAGACGTTGCAGCTGTTCCGGCAGTACGTGCGCGAGCTGCGGCAGCGGAAGCAGGCCGAACGCGACGCGGAGCGGCGGGCGAAAGGGGATACTGTCGGAGCGAAAGTCGATACGGTGAGGGCGGTGCCCTAACGTACGACGTCCTTGAGGTGCCGGGCGTCCTCTCTGTCGCACTTTGCCCCTCAGTGCCGCAAAAACACCCTAGACGCCCCCCGGCCCGCGAGTATTTTCTTGGCTCGTAGCAGTCCATGACTGGCTCGATGCCCTGTGTCGTCCAAGCGCGCGCGGGGGCCGCGTCCGAACGCGTTGTACTCGGGGACGTCCGGATCGTGGGCGTGCCCGCCCATCTGGTGGGAGGGGTCCATATGTACGGTCATGGTGCGCAGTATGGCAAAAGCCCATAGACGGCAAAGAGCCCATTGGAGGTCGAAGCATAATCATGACGTACGGGGCCAGCTATTCGAAAGCGGAGGACCTCTCGATCGCGCTGGACGCGATTTGTGACGAGTTGGCCACGGGGCTCAACGGCGTCCCCCCCGACATCTCCTTCCTCTTCGTTTCACACTTTCATGCCGACCGTTTTGAACAGCTGGCGAGTCTGGTCTACCGAAAGAGCCAAACGCGACTGATGTTAGGATGTACGGGCGAAACGATCGCAGGGGGCCGTGAAGAGATCGAATCCGGCCCGGCAATCAGTCTGTGGTCGGCCGTGTTGCC
>JBOHSI010000159.1:0-9328 GCA_050733055.1 Gemmatimonadales bacterium | reverse complement strand
GCCTGGGACGGCGGCTCGTGCCGTGGGTGCTCGCCGCAGCGCGGCGGGCGGCGGGGCGCGGCGATGCCCGCCAGCTCTCTCGGCTCGACGCGCTCGTCTCGCGGCTCGCGCTCGGCATGACGGCCGGGGAGGAGCTCTTGCTCGAAGAGCTGCTCGAGCGCCGTAAGTCCCTGCCGATCGGGGACGTCCTCGCGTGGCATGAGCGACTGCCGCCCGTGAGCGAGGGGGCAGAGGCGCCGCTGGTGGAGCTCGTGGCCGCCCTGCTCGTGACACCGGCTTGACCCGGCGCGGCCCCACCCCTGCTAGCTTCCGGCGTGGCCCTCTCTACCTTCCTCTTCGACTTGGACGGGACGCTGATCGATTCGATCGAGCTGATCCTGCGCTCCTACCGCCATACGATGCGCACGCACCGCGGCCTCGAGCCGCCGGACGAGGTGTGGATGAAAGGATTGGGCACGCCGCTGTGGGTGCAGTTCCGTACAGTGACCGACGATCCCGCCGAAATCGAGTCGATGGTGGCGACCTACCGCGCCTACAACCTCGCCCACCACGACGAGCTGGTGCGACCCTACGATGGGGTCTCAGTCGCGGTGCGGCAACTTCGCGACACGGGCAAGACGCTCGGCCTAGTGACGAGCAAGATGCGGGACACCGCCCTGCGCGGGCTCCAGGTGGCCGCGCTCGACGACGTGTTCCCGGTGATCGTCGCCGCCGACGAGGTCACGCACCCCAAGCCGCACCCTGAGCCGGTGCTCAAGGCGCTCGAGCACCTCGGGGGGCAAGCCGCCAACACGGTGTTCATCGGCGACTCGCGCCACGACATGGAATGCGGCCGCGCCGCAGGCGTGAAAACCGCCGCGGTGCTGTGGGGGCCGTTCGACCGCAGGCACCTCGAGGACCTTACCCCGGACTACTGGCTGGAACGGCCGGAGGACCTCGGGACGCTGGCGTAACCCCCCCCCGCCCCCGATCAGGGCGGACCATAGCCCGTGTTCACGTCGCCGCCGCAGGGCGCGGCGACGGGCGGCGGGCCCGGTGGATCCACGTCGCCAAGCTCGCGCCGCAGTTCCTCGAGCCGGCGCTTGAGCCGCTCCAAGACCGCCCGCTGCTCCCGCCGCCCCGCCAGGTTCACCGTCTCGTCGGGATCGCTCCGCAGGTCGTACAGCTCCCACTCCTCCGGCTGCTCCCAGAAGTGGATCAGCTTCCAGCGATCGGTCCGCACGCCGCGGTTCTTCCGCGCGCAATGCTCGGCCGGATACTCGTAGTACTCGTACAAAAACGCGTCCCGCCACGGCCGCTCCTCGCCCAAGAGCAGCGGCGCGAGGCTACGCCCGTGCATCCAGCTCGGCAGGGGGATGCCCGCCAACTCGAGGATCGTCGGTGCCACGTCCACGTTGAGCACGAGGTGGGTCGAGTCCACCCGCCCCGGGCGGCAGGCGCGCGGGATAGCGGACGAGGAGCGGCACGCGGATCGACGGCTCGTACATCAGCCGTTTGTCGAACAGCCCGTGCTCGCCGAGGAAGAAGCCGTTGTCCGACGTGTAGATGACGAGCGTGTCCTGGGCGAGCTGCTCCGCCTCCAGGTAGTCGAGCACGCGACCCACGTTCTCATCGACCGAGAGCAGGACGCGATAGTAGTTCTTCACCAGGCGCACGAGGTTCTTGCGCTTGCGCTCCTCGGGCGGCAGCGACGGGGACACCCCGCGGTCGCGGAAGTCCGGCATGTCGGCGATCGCCATTTCGGCGCGCCGCAGCGCCTCGGGGCGCCCGGCCAAGCGATCCTCGAACGTCCGCGGCGGGGGGATCACCACGTCCTCGAACGCGCGCGCGAAGCGCTCGGCCGGCATCCAGGAGCGGTGCGGGGACTTGAACTGGTACAGCAGGCAGAACGGTCGGTCTTTCGGCCGGGACGCGAGGAACGTGAGGGCCTGGTCCCCCACCACGTCGTCCGCGTGACCCCGCAGCTGGATGCGCGCGCCGTTCGCGATCATCACTGGGTCGTGGTAGGAGCCCTGGTCGGGGAACACCACCCATTGGTCGAAGCCGGCCGGCGCCGAGCGCACGTGCCACTTGCCCACCACCGCCGTGTGGTAGCCCGCCGCGCGCAACAGGTGCACGAAGGTGGGCTGGTCCGCGCGCAGGCCGGGCTGGTTGTAGCAAACCGGCCCCCCACCGTTCGTGATCACGCCATGCGCGTGGGAGTAGAGCCCGGTGAGGATCGAGGCCCGGCTGGGCGCGCACAGCGAGTTGGTGACGAAAGCCTCGGTGAAGCGCACGCCGCCGGCCGCGAGCCGGTCCACGTGGGGCGTGCGCAGGATCGCGTTCCCGTACGCGCCCATCGCGTCCTGGCGCTGGTCGTCGGTCATCATGAACAGGACGTTGGGCGCCCGCCGCGCGCTACACTCCCCCCCATTGCCTTGGTGCGGCGACACAGTATGGTATCTCATGCGTTGTCCGCGACGCGTCTTCGTCCCTCTCCTGCTGTGGCTCGCGCTCCCGGGTGCGGCGCCGGGTCAGGGCGCTCGCGCCGGCACCGAATCCTACGAGGCCGTGTTCGACGAGGTCCGCAACCTGGCGCCACGCGGCGACCGCGTGGCGACCGTGCGGAATTTCGTGCTGCGGCGCGACGTGGCCGAGTTCCGGCTGACTGAAGGGACGCTCCAGCTGCTGACCGACGCGGGCGGGCGCACGGTAGGCGCCGCATTCGTCGGCGGGGGCACCTTGTCCCTGACGCCCCCGCTCGAGGTCGAGCGGGCGCACCTGCGACGCGTCATGGGCGACTCCACGCTCGACGGGCCGATCGCGGCCGTGGTGTTCATCTTCGCCGACTCCACCCTGCCCGAGCTGCAGCGCGCGCTCACGTTCGGGTCGGGGGCGCCCGCCCAGGGCGCCGCCGGCCACGTGAACGACGCGCTGGGGTTCCTGGTGGACGGACGGGAGCGGAGGGCTGACGCGACGCTCATGAGCGCGCTCCTGAACGGCCAAGCGAACGGGTTCTTCGCGGCCTACGTCAAGCGGCAGAGCGGCGAGGGCGTGCTGTTCAGCGTCGATCCCCTCGAAGTCGAGAAGATCAGCCTACTGCGCCGCGGCCGTCAGCCCGGCCAACGAGTGGAGACGGTGTGCCAGTTCCAGCGGGCCGAGGACCGGCGCAGCGGCACGGGCACGGCGGGCGAGCGGCCGGAGCCGCTCCGCGTCGAGGCGTATCGGATCGAGTCCGCGATCGACGGCAATTACAAGTTCTCCGCAGCCGCCACGGTCCGAGTCACCGGTCGGCAGCCGGACACCCGGTGGGCACGGTTCCTGTTGTTCAGCGAGCTCGACGTCGACTCGGTGGTGACCGACGGAGGGGCGCCGGCCACGTTCTTCCGTCGCGACGGGAACACCGAGCTCTGGATCCGGTTCGACCCCGCCGTGCAAAAGGGAGAGACGCGCGCGATCCGGGTCGTCTATCACGGAGACCTCATCGGATACGGCTCGGCCTTCGAAGATTTCCTGCCGCCGTGGTGGGACCCCGCGCGGCGGCGCATGCCACCGATGTTCGACCGCTGGGCCTACATCAAGGCGACCGAGACGTGGTACCCACGACACGGTTTTTGGGAGCCCTTCGACATGGACCTGACGTTCCACACGCCCAAGCAATTCCGCTTCGCGAGCATCGGGCGGCTGGTGGAGTCACGGGACTCCGGCAACGTGCGGACCACGCGCTGGGTCACCGAAATGCCCGCGCAGCAGGCCTCGTTCAACATCGGGGACTTCGACGAGTTTGAGATCAAGGATCCGCGCATTCCGCCGGTGACGGTGCAGATCAACAAGGACGCCCACAACTACATTGCGTCCTACATCCCGCACGCGCGGAACCCCCAACAGCACGTGGGCGCCGACGTGGCGAACAGCCTGTCGTTCTTCACGAGCGTGTTCGGAGCGCCCCTGTTCCAGCGATACTACGCCACCGAGATCCCCTATTTCCACGGTCAGGCGTTCCCAGGGCTGATCCATCTGTCGTGGGTGACGTACGTCGGGACGGGGGAGACCGGGGCCGACGAGAGTTTCCGTGCGCACGAAATGGCGCACCAGTGGTGGGGCATCGGGGTCGAGCCGGCGGGGTATCGCGACGCGTGGTTGTCCGAGGGGTTCGCGATGTTCGCCGGCCTGTGGTACATGCAGGTGATCCTGCGGGACAACGAGAAGTACTTCAAGCAGCTTCGCGAGTGGCGGACCGAGATCCGACGTCAGCGCGAGGAGGCGCCGCCCATCGGCCTCGGGACGCGCATGTTCGAGCGCAGGCCCAGGGACTACGACTTGATCGTGTACCGCAAGGGCGCCTGGGTGCTCCACATGCTGCGCAACCTCATGCTCGACACCCGCACCATGAACGAGGACGCGTTCACGCGCTTGATGCAGGACTTCTACCAGAACCATCGTGGTGGCCATGCGTCCACGGAGGACTTCCAGAAGGTGGTCGAGCGCCACCTGAACCAGTCCATGGACTGGTTCTTCCGCCAGTGGGTGTACGGGACGGCAGTTCCCACCTACGTGTTCGCCTGGCAGACCGAACCGCAGTCCGACGGCAAGTACCGGCTGCGACTCCGGATCCGGCAGGAGGACGTGCCCGACGACTTCGCGATGTTCGTGCCGCTGCTGATCGAGCTCGCCGGGGGTCACACGTTCGTCCGCGTGAACGTGCGCGGGCCCCTCACGGAAGCCCAGCTGACCGTGCCCGAGGAGCCCAAGCGGCTGGAGCTCAACCCGCTCGAGTCGGTGCTGGCGCAGGTGAGGACGGAGAGCTGGCGCTGAGGATGGAGGCACCCGTGCGCTTCGTCCAGTTCGACCTCGAGCGGTGGCAGAGCACCTGGGAGAACCGGGTGCGCTACAACCTGTCCGAATCCGGGGTGCACCCGCTCTCGATCCAGGAGCTCCTCGGCCTCGCCGGCGCCCCGACGCTGCCGCTGCTCGAGGTGCGGCTCGGCTACAGCCAGTCGAACGGAACCGATCTGCTCCGGAACCGCATCGCCGCGCTCTATCCGGGCTCGTCCCCCGACCAGATCCTCGTGACCACGGGAAGCTCCGAGGCGAACTTCGTCGTCTGCTGGCGGCTGCTCGCGCCGGGCGACAAGCTAGCGGTCATGCTGCCGAATTATCTCCAGACGTGGGGGCTCGCACAGAACTTCGGTGCGGAGGTGCGCGGCATTCCCCTGCGCGTGGACCGGCAGTGGGAGCCGACGCGCGAGGAGATCCACGCGGCGATCGGGCCGGGGACGAAGCTCGTCGTCGTGACGAACCCGCACAACCCGACCGGCCACATCCTCTCGGACGGGATGCGCCACGCGATGCTCGAGCGCACGGCGGAAGTCGGGGCGTGGCTGCTCGCGGACGAGGTGTACCAGGGCGCGGAGCTCGACGGCAGGACGACGCCGTCCTTTTGGGGAAGCTATGAGCGCGCCATCATCGTCAACGGGCTGTCGAAGGCGTACGGGCTCCCGGGGTTGCGGATCGGGTGGATCGTGGCGCCGCCGGCGCTCACGGCCGAGGCGTGGGCGCGGCACGACTACACCACCATCGGCCCCTCGGGCGCGAGCGACCACCTCGCCGCCGTGGCGCTCGAGCCGCGGGTGCGCAACCAGCTGCTCGAGCGCACGCGGCGCATTCTCAAGTCCAACTACCCGGTGCTCGAAGAGTGGCTGAAGCGCTTCGGCGACACGTTCACGTGGCACCCGCCGCAGGCCGGCGCCATCTGTCTGGTGAAGTACCGCCACGGGGTCAACGCGCTCCAACTCGTCGAGAAGATCCGCGCCGAGCACAGCGTGCTGCTCGTGCCGGGCGAGCATTTCGGACTGCCCAACCACATCCGCTTCGGCTACGGCGAGGAGCTGCGGCACTTCCAGGAGGCGCTGGCCGAGACCGAGCGCGGCCTGAAGCGCGTATTCACCGACTGAGATGCGGGTCGTCCCGCTCGAGGCGTTCCGGGACAAGATCCCGTTCGCCGTCGCGATCAGCGCGGTGGAGCGGGGCTTCCGCGCTTTGGGCACGGGCGCGGCGACGCTCCCCGACCCGCTGGTGCTCGAGCTGCGGGAGCAGCAGGCGGAGGTCCACGTGAAGGGCGCGCATCTCCGGGGCGGGCGCCACATCGTCCTGAAACTCGCGACGGGCTTCTACCAAAATCATGCGCGGGGGCTCCCGTCGGGAGACGGGATGTTCCTGCTGCTCGACGCCGAGACCGGCAGGCCCGACATCCTGCTCGAGGAGCACGGGTACCTGACGGACTTCCGCACCGCTGCGGCGGTGGCGCTGACGCTCAAGTACTTGGCATCCAAAGACGCTACGCAGGCGCTGCTCGTGGGCGCGGGCGCGCTCGCCCGGCTCACGGCCTGTGCCATGGTCGCCGAAATGCCGCTGGAGCGGCTGACGCTGTGGAACCGCACGCCGGAGCGGGCGCACGCGCTCGCGAAGGAGCTCGCACCGCTCGTCCAGACGCGCGTCGCGCCCGCGCTCGAGCACGCGGTGCGGGACCACGCGGTGATCGTCACCGCCACGGCGAGCACGACACCGCTCATCAAAGCCGCCTGGGTGGCGCCGGGCATGCACATCACGTCCGTCGGCACGGGAAGCCCCGAAAAGGTAGAGCTGGAGCCGGACGTCTTGCTGAAGGCCGACAAGTTGATAGCCGATCGCCTCTCACAGACCGAGCGTTACGGCAACCTGCATCACGCCATCGCAGCCGGCGTGGTCACGCGCGAGCGGGTCCACGGCGAGCTCGCAGATCTCGCCGCCGGCCGGCTCGCGGGACGGGAGAGCGCGAGCGAGATTACCGTGGCCGATCTGACCGGGGTGGGGGTGCAGGACGCCGCGATCGCGCAGGCCGTCGTGGAGGCGCTCGGACTGTGATGCCCTATCGGCTGGTCGATTTTCTCGCGGTTACGCCGCTGTCCCACCGGCCGCCGCTCCCCAAGCGCTGGTGGGTATACTGCACCGTCGCCTACCTCGCTCCGAGCGTCGTGCTGCAGCTCGTGCCCGCCGCGGACGTGCCGTACCGGGACCTCGTTTGGCTCGTGACCCTGGTGCCGGCCTACCTGCTCTCCCTGACGTACGGCATGCGGGGCGCG
The DNA here is from genome assembly GCA_050733055.1 of Gemmatimonadales bacterium. Lineage (GTDB taxonomy): Bacteria > Gemmatimonadota > Gemmatimonadetes > Gemmatimonadales > GWC2-71-9 > DASUAL01. Next base: position 2,228 of record JBOHSI010000159.1, on the reverse strand, counting down.
GTCGCGGGGCTCGCGATGGGCACGGTGTTGTTCACCGCCATCCAGTACCTCGTCGCGCTGAGCCTTGAACCCGAGGATTGGCGGATCACGGTGCCGATCTACATCGCGTACGGCGCGATTGCCATCTCGGTGGGGTGGCTGTCGGAGCAGCTGCACCTGTTCTACGACCGGGCGATCGAGGGCGAGCGCGTGGCGGTCGTCGGCCAGGTGGCCGTCGCGATGCGGCACGAGGTGAACAACGCGCTTGCGACGATCCTCGCAGAGGGACAACTCCTCATGCAGGACGCGCGGATCACCCACCCGGAGGACCAGGAGTCGCTCCAGAGCATTCTCAGGATGACCCGTCGTATCCGGGACAGCATCGACAAGCTCGTGAACCTGACCAAGGCGCCGACCACGCATTACGCGGCGGGCGTACCGATGATCGACTTGTCGAACGTGGAAGGCGGGGAGCAGGGAGCAGGGAGCGGTACCTAAAGACCGGGAGCTGCTCCTTGCTCCCGCTCCCCCTCAGCGCAGCAGCCCTCTCACGACCAGGTAGCTCAGCCCCGCGATACCGGCGGATGCCGGGATCGTGAGGATCCACGCCCACACGATGCGCCCGGCTACGCCCCAACGCACCGCCGAAATGCGGTGCGCTGCGCCCACGCCCGAGATCGCGCCCGTGATCGTGTGCGTGGTGCTGGCCGGAATGCCTGAATACGTGCAGATGAAGAGCAGCGCCGCACCGCTCGTCTCGGCGCAGAAGCCCCCGAACGGCTTCAGCTTCGTCAGCCGCTGTCCCATGGTCTTCACGATCCGCCAGCCGCCCGCCATTGTTCCCAGCCCGATGGCCGCGTGCGCGCTGAGAATCACCCATAGCGGGATGTCGTGCGTCGTGAGGTGAAACGCCTGGATCGGGAAGCCTACGAACTTGTCCTGCTCGGCGACCAGCAGACCGACGATGATCCCCATGGTCTTCTGGGCGTCGTTGCCGCCGTGGCCCAGGGAGAACGCGGCGGCCGAGCCGAGCTGCGCCACCCGGAAGAACTTGTCCACGCGCCGGGGCATGGCGCGCCGCAGCACCCACGACAGCACCACGGTGAGCGCGAATGCGAACGCCAGCCCCAGGAGCGGCGCCAGAAAGATGAACGCGATCGTCGCCACCCACTTCCCGGGGAGCACGAGGGCCGCGACGCCGGCCTTGGCGATCGCCGCGCCCGCCAGCGCGCCCATCAGGGCGTGAGAGGACGACGAGGGAATGCCGCCGTGCCAGGTGATGAGGTCCCACGCGATGGCACCGATCAAGGTGGCGAGTATCACGCTCGAGTCCACGACGCCGGGATCTACGATCCCCTTGGCGATGGTCTTGGCGACAGCCGTGGTGAACACGAACGCCGCAACGAAGTTGAAGAACGCCGCCCACATCACCGCGAAGCTGGGCGACAGGACGCGCGTCGAGACGACGGTGGCGATCGAGTTCGCCGCATCGTGAAACCCGTTGACGAAATCGAAGGCGAGCGCGACCAGGACGATCGCCAGGATGAACCAGACCGAGTCCGCCATCAGGCGTGCTTGAGGGTGATGGACTCGAGCACGTTGGCGACGTCCTCACCCTGGTCGAGCGTGCGCTCGAGGTTGTCGTAGATCTCCTTCCACTTGATCACTTCCAGGGCGTCGCGCTCCCTTTCGAACAGGTGGCCCAGCGATTCGTGGTAGATCGCGTCGCCCTCCTCTTCCAGATTCTTCGCCTCGATGCAGTAGCGCATCACGTCGTCGCCCTTCTTGAGCCGGGCGACTGCCTCGGCCAGCACGCCTACCATCCGCTGGATGACCTCAGCGAGCTGCTTCACACCCTGCGGCGCGACGCCGAGGTGGAAGATCTGCGAGCGCCGCGCGGTCCCATCGATCGCGTCCATCACGTCGTCCAGGTCGGAGGCGAGCTGGTGGATGTCCTCGCGGTCCAGCGGGGTGATGAACGTGCGGTCCAGCCGGTTCACCACTTCGTGCGTCACCTGGTCGGCCTCGTGCTCGAGACGCTTGATCACTTCGACGTGCGGCGTGCGGCGCTCCGGGGGCGCCTCGAACAGATCGCGCAGACGCTGCGCGGCTTCTTTATTGCGGTTGGCGACTTCGACGAACAGGTCGAAGAATTCCTCTTCACGCGGTAGCAGGCGCACGGTGGTCTCCGGAAGGAGAAAACGTGGCCGAGAACATAGCGACTCCGGGCGGGAGTCACTAGGTTACCA
>JBOHSI010000158.1:0-19830 GCA_050733055.1 Gemmatimonadales bacterium | reverse complement strand
GACGATGACCGCGTCCGCGAGGGCCGCGACGATCTCGGCGGCCACTCGCACCGGGTCCAGCGCCGGGCGCTTCGCAGGAGCCTTGGGCGCGGCGGCGGGGGCACGCATCCCCCGCACGGGCGAAGCGCGCCGGTTCTTACTCATGAGTCGTAGGTAGCCACCATCGCGTCCTTCATCAGCACGAGACTTTGCCGCGCCGCCTCGGTGACCGAGTCCGGCGTCTCGCCGCGCTTGACACAGTTCTTGATGATCTCGAGCGCGTGAATCGGGTGCTCATCGTCGTACTTCGCGTGCTCCTCGAGCCACCACCGGCCCCGCGGCCCGATTTTTTCGTTCTTGGCCAACCCGCGCAGCGCCTTCTCCGAAATCTTCTGCGCCACACCCTCGACGGCGTAGTTGGTCGCGGAGACCGCCGCGCCGAACTGCGCGCCGCGGCACATCTCGGTCAGGTACCCATGGAACGCCTCGACCTGGGGGATCATCGGTTCCGGTACCTGGAACCGCTCCCTCGGGACGCTGAAGCCGTCTCCCATGGCGCGCCACATCGCGTCGTGCCGCTTCTCCACACGGATGTTGTCTCGGAAGAATGCCTTGCCGTCGTCGGGCGAGCGGTCGAGCAACAGCTGCAGCCACCGCGGAAAGTCCCGGATGATCGGGTAGAACGCCACGAGAAAGTTCTGAATCTGGCCGTCGATCAGCTGGTTCTCGGACGCATGCACGATCACGGGAGTGTCGAGGATCGCCTCACGGCTCGGATCCAAGACCGCATCCAGGTCGGCCACCCATCTTGGGTGGGGGGTCACCTGCACGGACATCAGGTCTCCTTCCAAAGGGCGCTAGAGTCCATCGAAAACGGAGGCGGGCGTGGGCAGTAAATCTACCGGAGCGGCCCAGCCACACAAAATTATGCGTCCTGATAACTTCACCTTCCTGCGACCGGGCGGGCTGTGAGCATGGTTACGGTCGGTTGACACGATATATCGTGAAATAGTATCTTGCCGTTACATCGTAACTGGAGCAGAAGATGGCTCGGCACTTCGGATGGGAATCGTTCGCGTTTGGCTTCGGACCCCGCGGCTCCTTCTGGGCCGGCCCGCGTCGCCGCCGCCGGCAGTGGTTCGAATCGGGCGACATGAAGTACGTGATCCTGAAACTCCTCAAGGATAAGCCGCGCCACGGCTATGAGGTGATGAAGGAGCTCGAAGACCAGCTGCGCGGCTGCTATTCGCCGTCGCCCGGCACCGTCTACCCGACGCTGCAGTGGCTCGAGGATGAGGGGCTGGTCACCTCCCGCGAGGTGGGTGGGAAGAAGATCTACGAGATCACCGACGCCGGCCGGAAGTTTCTGGACGAGCACAAAGACGTCGTGGACGACATCTTCGAGCGGGTGCACGACAGCGTGGAGCGCGTGCTCGGTGGCGCCATGGCGGACATGAACCGCGCCGTGGGCCGGCTCGTGAAGGCCGTGTATCGCGCGGGCTGGCGCTCGCGGGACGAAGCGACGCGAAAGCAGATCGCCGAGCGGCTGGAGAAGATGCGCGAGGAGATCGAGGCGCTGGTCGCCTGACGCCCGCTGGGGTGTAATGAGCTGGGCGGGTCGTCCGTCAGCAGGGGGTGAAGGCATTCCAACACCCACCTGTTCACGGAGGAGCTCGATATGAACGACTGCCGCTGCAATTCCGACACGTACGTGTGCGGTGAGGCGTGCGCTTGCGGCCACGCCTGCGACTGCGCCGAGTGACTGCTGCGCCGCCCGAGGTCGTCGAGCGGGACCTGGCCGCTCCCGGCGTGCTAGAGGCGCTGGTGCACAACCACCGCCGATTTCTCGCCTTCCTCGAGCGGCGCGTCGGCTCGCGCGAGATCGCCGAGGACCTCCTCCAGGACGCGTTCGTGCGCGGGCTGGACCGCGCCGCAACGGTGCGCGACGGCGAGTCGGTCCTCGCGTGGTTCTACCGCCTGTTGCGGAACGCCGTGGTTGATCACTATCGGCGCCGCGGAGCCGGAGATCGCGCGCTGGCGCAGGCGGCGGGCGTGATGGACCGCGTCGAGCCAGGTCCGGACGAGTCGTTTGAGAACGAGGTGTGCGCTTGTGTGACGACGCTGATCGACACACTGAAGCCGGAGTATGCCACGGCCATCCGTCGGGTGGACCTCGACGGCGAGAGTGTGGTCGCGTTCGCGACGGAAGCGGGCATCACACGAAACAACGCTGCCGTGCGCCTGCATCGCGCCCGCGAGGCCTTGCGGCGGCAACTCACCCGGAGCTGCGGCACCTGCGCGACCCACGGTTGCCTCGATTGCGTCTGTGGCGGGCCTGCGCGACAGCGAGATTGAAGCGGGGCTAAGGTCGGCGCTCCCGCAGCTCCTCGAGCGCCGCCTTCACGTACACGCGCGTCATCTGTTTTCGCCAGGAGAGATCGAAGTCGGTGTTGTCCAGCGGCTTCGCGGGGCGGTACGCCGCCTCGGCGGCGGCGGCGATCGCCTCGTCCGACAAGTCGCCGCCCACGAGTGCCGTGCCTGCCTCCGCGACCTCCTGTGGCCAGCTGGCTACGCCGCCCAGCACGACCCGCGCGTCGGCGATCGTGCGGCCGTCCCCCCCCCACTGCACCCATGCGGCCACGCCCAGCACCGGGAAATCAAACGACCCGCGGCGGCGCAGCTTGTGGTACACGGCGTCCCAGCCGTCCGGCGCGGGCAGGCGCACCTCGGCGAGGATCTCATCGCGGTGCTTGGTGAGATAATTGATGCCGTCGTTGCTGTAGAGCCGCGCCGCGGGCACGACTCGCTCCCCGTGCGGTCCCACGAGCACCAGGTCCGCGCCCATCGCGACCAGCACCGGAGCCACGTCCGAGGAGCTCACCGCCCAGCAGCGCGGCGATGACGGCGCCACCCAGCAGATGTGGCCGTCCTTCTTCATGCAGAAGTCGATCGCCTTTCGCCACTCGTAGGTCTGGTTGTAATAGTTGCAGCGGGTGTCGAGGCAGAGGTTCCCGCCGAGCGTGCCCATGTTGCGGAGCAGCGGCGTGGAGACGAGCTCGGCCGCGTGGGCAACGGCGGGGAACCGCCGGCGGATGGGCGGATGGGCGGATAGCGCTGTCAGGGTGACACAAGGCCCGAGCACCCGTTCAGACAGACATTGGAGCTCGGTGATGCCCATGAGCGTGATGACGGTCTTCGGCTCCTGGTGGCGCCGTTTCATGTTCGGGTAGAGGTCCGTCCCGCCCGCGACGTACATGCCGTCGGGCCCGGCCTCGTCCTTCATCCGCAGGGCCTCGGCCAGTGTGTTCGGCTGGAGATAGGTGAATGCAGGCAGCCGCAGCATCGCCGGAACCTTAACGCGCGGCCTCACCGCGGGCCAGGCCGAGCGCCTGCGTAGCCTGCGCCAGTCGCACGAATTCGGCCCGGTAGCCGTCCGCATCGCCACCCAGCGCGTCCCGTGCGGCCGCGATCACACGGCCGATGTCCGCCGTGCCACGGTGCTCCGACTCGCGCAGCAGCAGCCCGAACTCGGCCACCGCCGTCTGGAACCTGAAGTCGACGGACGGGGAGCCGGATGACCGGTCGAGCACGGCGTGCGTGCGCAGCCGACTGCGGTCGCTATCGGGCTGCTTGTAGCGGACCTTGACGAACAGCAGCTCAGGGCCAGCGGCGGCGTTCCCCTGGACCCTCGGTGTCTGGTAGCGCAGCGAGTCCGGCACCCGCACGACGACGTCGGTGTCGCCGCCCACGGGAACGACTTCGTACAGCGCGGTGACGGAGTGACCGGAGCCGATCTCGCCGGCGTCCTTCTTGTCGTCGGTGAAGTCTTCGTCGGCGAGCAGCCGGTTCTCGTAGCCGATCAGGCGGTACGCGCGCACGCGGGCCGGGTTGAATTCGACCTGGATCTTCACGTCCTTCGCGACGGTGTGGAGTGTGCCACCGAGCTCGTGGACGAGCACCTTGCGCGCCTCGAGGATGTTGTCGATGTACGCGTAGTTCCCGTTCCCGTGGTCGGCCAGCTTCTCCATCTTCGCGGCCTGGAGGTTGCCCTCGCCGACTCCCAGCACGGTGAGGAACACCCCGGTCTGTCGCTTCTCCTCGATCAACCGCACCATCTCGGCGTCACTCGACACGCCCACATTGAAGTCGCCGTCGGTGGCGAGGATCACGCGGTTGTTGCCGCCGCGGACGAAGTTGGCGATGGCTTCGTCGTACGCCCGCCGGATCCCGGCGCCGCCGGCAGTGCTGCCCCCGGCCTCGAGCCGCTCGATGGTGTCGAGGATCCTGGTTTTTTGATCGCCCGGCGTGGAGGGGAGGACGAGTCCCGCCGACCCGGCATAGACCACGATCGCTACACGGTCGCGCGCGCGCAGCTCGTTGACGAGCAGCCGGAACGCAGCCTTGAGCAACGGCAGCTTGTTGGGCGGCATCATCGATCCGGACACGTCGAGCAGGAACACAAAGTTGCTGGAAGGAAGGCCCTCGGTGTGTACCCGTTTCGCCTGCAACCCGATGCGGACGAGGCGGTGGGCGGGCTTCCACGGCGCGGGAGCCACCGCGGTGTTGATCGCGACGGGCCCGTCGCCTTCGGGCTCCGTGTAGTCATAGGGGAAGTAGTTGACCAGCTCTTCGATGCGAACCGCGTCTTTGGGAGGCAGCTGGCCCTGCGTGATGAACCGCCGCACGTTCGAGTAGGACGCCCGGTCCACGTCGATCGAGAAGGTCGAGAGTGGGTGGGCCGTGACCGCGAGGAACGGGTTCTCATCGATCTTGTCGTACTGTTCGCGATTCCCAGGCTGGCGCTGCATGCGCCAGTGCTCGATGCCTTGCGGCGCGTAGGCGGCGCGAGCACGCCCCAGGAGGCCCGGCGCGGCCCGTTTCGCCGCGTCAACGACGACGGCCTCGAGAGCCACGACCGACGCACGCAGCTGCAGGTCCACCGTGACCGTCCGATTCGCGACGACGCGAACGTTACGCGCCTCCGCTGGCAGGTATCCGATGGACTGGGCTCTGACCGTGAAGGCCCCGACTGGGACGTTGGCGATGGCGTAGTGGCCGCTGTCGTTCGTCACCGCATGAAGCGACGTCCCGACGACCGACACCTGAGCTTTGGCAATGGGGATGCCGGCGCCATCGCGAACGTGTCCCTCAATGCGACCGGTCTCGGGACGAGCGAGAGGCTGGGGCGCGGCGAGCGTCGCAACCATGACGAACAGGTGAACGCGCTGAAGGAGCATGGGTCCCCCCGGGGCAGGTTACCAGGAGAGACGCCGGCGGGGCGAGATACTACACAGGCCTGACTAGCGCTTGGATGCGGCTACCGCCTCCTTCCGCGCCTTGCCGCCCCCGCCCCCGCCTCCGCCCCCTACCGCCGTTCCGTCGCCCCCCTCCCACGGCGGCGGCACGCGGGTCGGTTCCGGCCACGCGATATTCGGGAACGCGGTTGGCCCGTAGCGCGCCGCTTCGCCCTTTGCCTTGCGGCGCAGCGCCTTGAGCACCTTCTCCGGCGTGATCGGCACTTCATCGATCCGCACGCCGACCGCCTGGTACAGGGCGTTGGCGACGGCGGGCGGCACGGGGAGCAGTGGTCCCTGGCCGCACTCCTTCGCGCCGTACGGGCCGTTCGGGTCGGGGTCCTCGATCACATAGGTCGCGACGTCGCACATCTCCAGTGTGGTGGGGCTCTTGTACTCCAGCAGGCTGGGGATCTTGTGCACGACGTTGCGGTTGCCGCGGTAGGCCATCTCCTCCATGAGCGCCTCACCGAGGCCCATGTACACGGAGCCTTCGATCTGGCCCATGACCGTCGCGGCGTTGATCGAGCGTCCCACGTCGTGCGCGATCCAGACCTGCGGCACGCGCACGATACCGCTCGCGGGGTCCACGTCCACCTCGGCCACGCACGCACTGTAGGAGTAGGCGGGCGACGGCCCCACCCCGGCCCCGCGGTACTTCCCGGGACTCGCCGGCGGCGTGTACGAGCCGACCGTGCCGATCGTGCCTTCCGCCGCCTCCGCTAGCTGTACGGCCTCGGCGAACGTGTGCCCGCGTCCGGGGTCGGCGACGTCGAACACTCGGGCCTCGGCGAACGCCACGTGCTCCGCGGGGATCCCCAATTTTCGCGCGGCATGTCGCCCGATGACCTCCCGCGCCCGCTCGGCCGCCTGGATCGCCGCGTTCCCGGTCATGAGCGTCACACGGCTCGAATAGCTGCCGAGGTCCACCGGGGTGAGGTCGGTGTCGCCCGTCACGACCGCGATGTCGAACGGATCGACTCCGAGCACTTCGGCGACGAGCATGGCGAGGATCGAGTCCGAGCCCTGGCCGATCTCGGTGGAGCCGCAGAACACCGTGACGCCGCCCCCGCGGTCGCACTTGAGCTGCACGCCCGAGTGCGGCATGGGATTCCAGTAGATCGCGAGTCCCGCGCCGGTGATGTACGACGAGCAGGCGAGACCGACCCCTTTCCCATAGGGAAGCTTCCCGAACTTCTGCTTCCATCCGGAGCCCGCGACGACCTTGCGGATGCACTGCCCGAGCCCCATCGAGCCGATGCGCAGCCAGTTGGCCGTCAGCGAGTTCGGGGGAACGAGATGCCTGAGCCGGAGCTCGGCCGGGTCCATGGCGAGCTGTTCGGCGAGCTTGTCGAGGTGCACCTCGAGCGCGAACCGTGGCTGGGGCGTTCCGTGTCCCCGTTTCGGCCCGCACGGAGGCTTGTTTGTAAACGCTCGTGCGCCCTGGAACTTGTAGCGTGGGACGTGATAGGTGACGGTCTGCAGCGCGCCCGTATAGTAGGTGCTCGCGACTCCGTAGGAGCCGTAGCCGCCGCCGTCGAGCAGCGACTTGAAGGACATCGCCGTGATCGCCCCGTCCTTCTTCACCCCCGTCTTCACCCACATCAGCGTCGGGTGGCGCCCGCGGTGGCAGTAGAACACCTCCTCGCGAGTGAGGGTGATCTTCACCGGTCGGCCCGTGACCATCGCGAGCTTCGCGACGGCGATCTCGTGGCCGAACGGGTCGCTCTTCCCGCCGAAGGCGCCCCCGTTGGGCGTCGCGATCACGCGGATCTTCGCCGCCGGAAGCTCCAGGACCTTGGCGAGCGCGCGGTGCACGTAGTGCGGGGTCTGCGTGGAGCTCCACAACGTGATCTTCCCGTCCGGGGGGGCGGACCAGTCGGCGACCGCGGCGTGCTGCTCCATCGGCAAGTGGGTGCTGCCCTCGAAGAACAGCAGGTCCTCGCGGATCAAATCCGCCTCCGCAAATCCCTCCTCGACGTCGCCGAACTCGAGGTTGATGAGCTTGTGCAGGTTGCCGCCGTCCCCGTAGTCGTGGATGCGCGGCTCCGGATGCTCTACCGCGTCCAGCGCGTCCGTGATCGGCCGCAGCGGCTCGTAGGTGACGTCGATCAGGTCGAGCGCGGCGGTCGCGACCTCCTCGCTGACCGCGGCGACGGCCGCGACCGGGTCGCCCACGAAACGGACCTTGTCGGGCGCCAGCGCGTGCTCGTCCTGGCTCACGGGGAGGATGCCGAAGGGGATGGGCAGGTCCTTCCCCGTAAGCACCGCCTTCACGCCCGGCAGAGCGGCGGCCTTCGCGGTGTCGATGCGGAGGATGCGCGCGTGGGGATGGGGGCTCCGGAGCAGTCTGGCGTAGAGCATCCGGGGCAGGAAGAGGTCGTCGGCGAACTTGGTGGCGCCCGTCACCTTGGCGGTGGCGTCAACCTTCCGGAGCGCTCGCCCCACCACCCGGAGCGCGGTCGGTTGCTCCGCGGTTTTTCCGACCGCCGGTCTCCCAGACCGCCTGACCGCCGCCTTCTTACGGGAGGCCATACAGGGTCTCCGGCGCGGGCGTCGCATCGTCACCCTGCATGCGGGCGGCCGCCAGCTCCACCGCCTCATAGATCTTGATGTAGCCCGTGCACCGGCACAGGTTGCCCGACAGCGCAAGCTTTATCTCGTCACGCGCGGGGCGCGGGTTTTGCACGAGCAGCGCTTCGGCGGCGAGCAGAAACGCCGGGGTGCAGTACCCGCACTGCGCCGCGCCCAGCTCAGCGAACGCCTCTTGCAGCGGGTGCAGCTTGCCTGCCGCGGCCATCCCCTCGACTGTCTTTACGCGGTGCCCCGCGCACGCGAGACCGAGCACGAGGCATGAGAGCACGGGCTTGCCGTCCACGAGCACCGTGCACGTCCCGCACTCGCCCAGCTCGCAGCCGTGCTTCGTTCCGGTGAGGGCGAGGTCCTCGCGCAGCACTTCGAGCAGCGTCTTGTGCGGCGCGAACGCCACCTCGACGGGCTCGCCGTTCAGCTCGAACGCGATCTTGGTCTTGGCGTCGGGCATACGTCGAAAGGTAATCTTGATAAGCGGACGGAGCGACGCCAGCTTCCTGGCCCAGACTCTAGCCTAGGGGCTGCAATGAAGACGGTTAGACAGGTAGACCGTTGGGCGGTTAGTGCCACCCTGCTCCTCCTAACCGTCTACCCGCCTACCCGTCTCACCGCCCAAGACTACCGCGCCCAGGCTGTTCGCATCCTCAAGACCGTCTCGCTCATCGACGGCCACAATGACATTCCCGATGCCGTGCGCGAGCGCGGCGAGCTCGACTCGGTGGACTTTACGGTGGCGCAGCCCAAGCTGATGACCGACCTCCCGAGGCTCCGAGCGGGTGCGGTGGGCGCGCAGTTTTGGGCGGCGTACGTCCCCGTCTCGACGATTCACGGTGGCACACGCCCGGCGGTGTACGCCCTCGAGCAGATCGACTTGGTCCACCGTATGTGTCACACGTACCCGCGAGAGTTCGCCCCGGCCCGTACGGCGGCGGACGTGGAGCGCAATTTCCGGGCGGGCAAGATTTCCTGCCTCATCGGGATCGAGGGCGGCCACGCCATCGAGAACTCGCTCGGCGCGCTGCGGGCGTTCTCCACGCTGGGCGTCCGCTACATGACGCTCACCCACTGGGAGACGATCCAGTGGGCGGATGCAGCGACCGACAGCGCGAAGCACGGCGGGCTGACGCCGTTTGGCGAGAGCGTGGTGCGCGAGATGAACCGGCTGGGGATGCTCGTCGACTTGTCGCACGTGTCGGACGCCACCATGATGGACGCGATCCACGTGTCGCGCGCGCCGGTGTTCTTTTCACACTCGTCGGCGCGCGCGCTCTGCAATCACGTGCGTAACGTGCCCGACTCCGTCCTGCGGAAGGTCAGGGCGAACGGCGGCGTGGTGATGGTGAACTTCAATCCCCCCTTCGTCTCCGAGGCGGTCCGCGTATATGAAGACGGCATCCAGCGCCGGGCGCGCGCGCTGCGAGCCGCAGGCCTCGACTCGGGCGCGGTGAGGGATTCGCTGCGAGCCTGGCAGCAGGGCGGCCCAAGGGCCACGCTCTCGCAGGTGGCGGACCACATCGAGCACATCCGCGACGTGGCGGGCGTTGACCACGCCGGGCTCGGCTCGGACTTCGACGGGATCAGCACAGTGCCGGTGGGGCTCGAAGACGTGTCAAAGTTCCCGGATCTGCTGGCCGAATTGCTGCGGCGAGGTTGGAGTGAACAGGACGTCAAGAAGGTGGCGGGACTCAACGCGCTGCGCGTGCTGCGAGCCGCCGAACGGGTGGCAGCGGAAATGACGAACCGCCGCGACTAGCGTTTTGCCTGTCCGGCGACCTGCTCCCCTGCTGACTCAAAACCCTTCCGCGTCATTTCCCCCCACACGTGCCGGTGCCGGAACACCGACCAGAACGCCTTCAGCCGCCACCACACCGTCCGCTGCCGGTACCCGAAGTTCTCGAGCGTCGCGTACAGGAGCAACAGCCCGAGGTCGCGCAACCGCCCGTAGCGCCGGAAGCTCGCCTCCTCGAGCACCACCGCCCAGATGGACAGCAGCATCCCGTACCCCCACGCGACCAGCACGAACAGCAGGGCGAACGTGACGTTCACGGCACCGATGACGAGACCAAGGACGGTGACCAGGTAACCGAGCACCTCGACGACCGGCGCGAGCGCCTCGCCCAACGTGTAGAACGGCACGGCGAGCAGGCCGACTCGGCCGTAGCGGGGGTTGAAGAGTATCCCCCTGTACTCCCACATCGCCGCGATCAGACCGCGGTGCCAGCGCTCGCGCTGGCGTCCGAGCACGTTGCCCGACTCGGGCACCTCGGTCCAGGCGACGGGGTCGGGGATGAAGGGCATCTCGTAGGGGATCTTGCGCCGCAGCAGGTACCGGTGCAGCCGCAGAACGACGTCCATGTCCTCGACGATGCTGTCGGTGCGGTAGCCGCCGATCGCGAGCAGATACTCCTTGCGGAACAGCCCGAAGGCGCCTGAGATAATGAGGTTGCCGCCCAGCCGGTTCCAGCCGAGACGGCCGAACAGAAACGCGCGCAGGTATTCGACCACCTGGACGCCCGGGAGAAAGCGGTGCGGGACGCGCGCGTCGGTCACGCGGCCGTGCTCCACGACGCATCCGTTGGCAACTCGCACGGTCCCCCCGACCGCGGCGATGTCACGGCCCAGGAGGAACGGGCGGGTGAGCCGGGTCAGGGCGTCTGGCTCGATCAGGGTGTCCGCGTCCACTGCGATGACGAGCGGGAACCGGCTCGCGTTGATGCCGGCGTTGAGCGAGTCTGCCTTACCGCCGTTTTCCTTGTCGAGGACGACGAGGCGCGTGCGGGTGCGCGAGCGATACGTGGCGCGCAGTCGCCGCGTGGGGATCTTCTCGGGATAGGTGCGCGGCACTTCGTACAGATCGAAGGCGTGGCGCAGCTGCTCCATGGTGTCGTCCTTGGAGCCGTCGTTCACCACGATCACCTCGACGCTCCGGTACTCGAGCGTGAGGATCGCCGTGACGCTCGCCTCGATCGTGGCGCTCTCGTTGTACGCGGGCACCAGCAGCGAGATCGGCGGCAGCGCGTCGGTCTGCATCAGGCGCTGGAAGTCGTCGTCCGCGGCGAGCCGGGTCTGCTCCCAGATCTCGGGGATCGAGAGGACGAGCAGCAGCGCGTAGAACGAGTTCAGGGCGAGGAAGTAGACGAGGATCGCGTGGTCGGTCGCTCCGATCAGATCCCTCACGCGGCGTACTCCGCAAGGGCCTGGGGCGAGAGGCCGAGGACGAGGTACGCCATGTCGCGGGCGTCGGGGTGTGCGCCGATCTCCGCCTCGAGCAGGGCGTTCCGCCCGGCCGTGCCGAACCGCGTGAGGCCCAGTCCGGCGCGCAGTCGCACCCACGACTCGGGGTCGCGCAACGCGGCGCGCACGAGGGGCAACGTCGTGGGGTCGGCGATCATGCCGAGGGCCCGCGCCGCCTGGGCGCGCACCGGCCACGCCGGGTCTCGGATGAGCTGCGCGAGTGCGGCGATCGTGTCGGCGTGCGGGTAGGCGCCCATCGCCTGCGCCGCCCGCACGCGCACCTCGGAGTCCGCATGGGCAGCGAGAGCGGTCAGCCGCTCGCGCAGGGCCGGCTCGTTCAGGCGGGCCGCGAAGTCGACCAGCCGCGGCAGGGCGGGATCGTCACTGTGGCCCAGCATCTTGATGAGTTGCTTCACCACCACCGGCCGGGAGCGCCGTAGCACGCCGGCGTAGTAGGCCCCCACGGTGGGCGCGAGCCGCGGCAGCCGCTCGAGCGCGGCCCTGGCGAGGGTGGCGCTCTCGAGCCGCTCCAGGGTCGCGACGGCGGCGACGTGCACGGCGGGATGGGGATCCCGCAACAGCTTGAGGACGCGGGGCGTGTCGTCGGGCGTCGCGGCGACGGTGAGCAACCGCGCGCACTCGAGTCGCTTCCACCAGCGGATCGACTCGCTGTTCGATCGCACGATCCGGGCCCACGCGTGGCCGCGCAATGCCGTGGCGAGCGCGCGCCAGCGCTCGCCCGGCACCAGCGCCGACCACGTCACCAAAGCGTCCACCGCGAGGGGGATGGGGAGGCGCGACAGGTGAGCCAGCGCCGACCCCAGGTCGCCCGTGCCGAGCACCCAGCGCTGCATGGCCTGGTTGAGCTTGACGACTCGGGGGTGGAGCCGGGCCCGGCGCCGCAGGCGGAACCACCGATTCAGGATGATGAGCACGACGAGGGACATGAGGAAGACGCCTTGCGCGAGCGCCACGACGAGGAGAAAGTCTCGGCTCGTCACCGCCCCAACCAGCGGCGGATTTTCTCGAGCACGACTCGCAGGCTGATAGGCTTTACCAGGTAATCGAGCGCGCCGCCCTCGAGCCCCCGAAGCTGCTCGCTCTCGTCCCCGTGCACCGTGGTGAAGACGACCCGAAAAACGCCGGGACGCTCGCGCTGCAACGTGTGGAAGATCGAATAGCCATCGAGCGCCGGCAGGTCGACGTCGAGCAGCAGCAGCGGGTGCGCCTCACCCGGGTCGAGCGCGAGCAGGTAGGTCAGCGCCGTACGGCCGTTGCGATAGCTCACGAACCGGTATCCCCGGGAGCGCAGGCCGTACTCGAGCAGCTCCGCCAGGGCGAGGTCGTCCTCCACGACGATCACCTCGGGCACGTTCACTAGGTCTGCCGGGAGGGTAATGCCCGGGGGGCGAGGGCCGCGCCGGGTCGACGGCACCTCGAGCTTCATGATCGCGGCTAGCCGCGCCACGAACCAGCCGGTGAGCGAGCCCCGGTCCACGTCCCGGTCGTCGGGCCGGGCCACCCAGTCCTTGACCGTCGCCTCCATCCCCGCGGCGAGGCGGGACGCATCCCAAAACCCGTACGACCCGGCGGACCCGTGGATCTTGTGGGCCTCGCGGCTCAGCTGCTTGAGCGCCTCGCGGTCCCCGCCGTTCACGGCCAGGCGGTCGGCAATCCCGGCGAGCACGCCGAGCTGGGCGCGCAACACCTCGATGTATTCCTCGAGCAGCCCCGGCGGAAGCTCGGGAGGCGTGGCCTGGCCAGTCATGGCTACCAAGATGGGGAACTCGAAGGCGAAAAAGCCAGAGCGATGCGCCGCTGTCGGTTGCGCGCGCCCCGGCCGGGGCGATATTGCTTGAGGGCGTTCGAGGAGAGACGATCGATGATGCGATCCCTGAGCGAGCGCGGCGCCGTTTGAGCGACGCTGCCGGCGCCGGCCGCGTCGGCCTGTGCTTCACGTGCCGGTGGATGCGGCCGGTCACCACCCGGCGGGGCTCGACGTTCTTTCGGTGCAGCCTGGCGGAGACCGATCCGCAGTTCGTCCGCTACCCACGGCTCCCCGTGCTGAGCTGCCCGGGCTACGAGGAAGCGATGCTGTTTGTGGTCTTGATGCACTACACCGAGCCGCTCGCAGCCATCGACGCCGTACGCGCCGCGCACCTGCGGCACCTCGAGACGCATGCGGCGCGGGGGATCTTCCACGCCTGGGCGCGGCGCGATCCGCCGGTGGGGGGCGTGCTCATCGCCGCAGCGCCCGATCGTGCCACCCTCGAGGCGATCATCGCGGCTGACCCCTACGTGAAGGAGGGGGTGGCGCGCCCCGAGATCGTGGAGTTCAGCCCGAACAACGTCCGGGGCGTCCTGCGGAGCGATCCCTAACTTCAACCGCCACCAGAGGGTACCGCTCCCAGCTCCCCGCTCCCGCGAGCTGGGCTATTGCGCCCGCAGAGCGGCGTCCTACTTTGGGAGCCGCGCCCCCCTGATCAACCGACTCCTCGAGGTTCGCCGTGGTCCAGCCAAGTTTGGTGGAGCGCGCCAAGCTGTTCTTCTTCCGCTATTTCGAGCGGATCTTCGTGCTCTTGCTCGTCGGTGCCATGCTCGTCATCCACTGGCTCGTCGAGCAGAAGTTCGCGTTCCTGAGCTTCTATTATCTCCCGATGATCCTCGCCGGGTTCTACGGCGGCCGGCGCTTCGCGGTGCTGGCAGGACTGTTCATGGTGTCCCTCGTCTCCTTCTACCAGTACGTGCAGGGCCTGGACATGCTGCCGGGCTTCTACCTCGATGCGCTGCTCGCGCTGGTGCCATGGGCCGGGTTCTTGATCCTCACCGGGGATGTGGTGGGCAGGCTCGCCGAAGCGCGGGAGGCGCAGCTCAACGATGTGAAGAATGCCTACCTCGCGACGCTCGAACTGCTCACCTACCACATCGAGTCCACCGAGCGGCACCAGCAAGGGCACTCGAACCGCGTCGCAGACGTGGCGGTCGCGATGGCACGCGAGCTCAAGCTGCCGCCGGAGGACATCGAGAACCTGCGGGTGGCCGCCCTGCTGCACGAAGTGGGGACTCGTGACCAGCGGCTGCTCCGGCTGTTGTCGCGCTCGGTCACGGACTCTGCAGTCGCCGTCGCGCGCGCGATGCGGGGGGCGGCCGTGATCATCGGCGAGTACGGGCACTACTACGAGATCGTCGGTGAGGACTGGGACATCGAAGCCCTGCCGCTGCCGCTGACGGTGAAGATCCTGGCCGTCGCCGATGCGTTCGAGACGTTGCAGATGGCGACGCCGGTGCGACTCGCGTTCCCGAAGTGGAGCGCGCTCGAGGAAGTCGAAAAGGGAGCGGGGAAGACGTTCGCGAAGGACGTCGTGCGGGCGCTGCACAGCGTGGCCGGCCGCCCGGAGATGGCGACGCCGATGGCGGAGCTGAAGGTCGTCTAGCGGCCGGGGGGGGTGGGGGGCGCGTCCTTGCGGCCGCTCGCCACCCCGCCCGCCACCCCCACCCCGAACGCCAGCGCAGTTCCCACGCCCACGATGGGCAGCAGCGCGACGGGAAGCGCGACGGCCGTGGCCGCGAGCCCCGCGACGAGCGGCGCCGCCGGCTTGTGCACCGCGTCGACGAAGCGGAGCCGGCGCCTCACGAAGTTCCGCGTCGCCACGAACCCGCCGCCGAGCGCCGCGACCGCCACCAGCAATCCGAGCATGCGACCTCCCTGTCGGGTCCCGTACGGAAGTTGCAGGGGCGCTGTTTCGGATGCAATCTGCGGCGGGACGCTGGCGCGCCATCATCGCAAGCTGATGCCCACCTACCACGAACGGCTGATCTGGGGCATGGGCGAGGGCGGTGCGCTTGGCGCCGTGACGGTGGACGGCGTCACCGTCGGGAGCTTGATCGGCTGGGAGCACTGGATGCCGCTCACGCGGCAGGCGATGCACGACCCCGGCGAGGAGATCCACGTGGCCGGCTGGCCGGGGGTCCAGGAGATGCACCAGGTGGCATCGCGTAGCACGCGTTCGAGGGACGCTGCTTCGTGCTCGCCGTGGGGAGCATTCTGCGGGTGAAGGACATGCCGGCCGAGCTGCCCCCGAGGCCCGAAAAGGCGGAGGATCCGGACGGTTTCATGATCCGCGGCGGCAGCGCCGTCATCGCGCCCGATGGGCGCTCCTTTGCGGGTCCGGTGTACGACCAGGAGACGGTCGTGCTAGCCGACTGCGATCTCGCCGAAATCACCCGCGAGGCGATGACGCTGGACGTGAGCGGCCACGACAGCCGCCCCGATGTGTTCGAGTTTCGTGTGCATCCCGTCCGGCGGTGATCCCCGCATGGAACCCGGGGCCACGTGCCGGCGTAATGCTTGGCGCGGCACTCCTGCAACCCTTTTCCCGAGTCGGGAATCAGAGGGGTAATGATGCCCAGGATCGCTGTGGTGGTGGCAGCTGTCCTAGGACTGCTGACCGTCCGTCCGCCCCACCGCCTGGCGGCCCAGTCTCTGCGGGTGCCCTTCCAAAGCTTCACGCTCCGGAACGGGCTCCAGGTGATCGTGCACGAGGATCACTCGCTGCCCCTGGTGGCGGTGAACATCTGGTACCACGTCGGGTCGGCGGACGAGAAGCCCGGTCGGACCGGATTCGCCCATCTGTTCGAGCACATCATGTTCATGGGCTCCCAGCACGTGCCGACCGGCGAGTTCGACCGGCTGCTCGAAGCGGCGGGGGCGGACAACAACGGCTCGACCACCGAGGATCGGACCAACTATTACGAGGATGCGCCGAATAATGCGCTGCCGCTGGCGCTGTGGCTCGACTCGGACCGCATGGGATTCCTGCTCCCGGAGATCACCGCCGACAAGGTCGACCTGCAGCGGGGCGTGGTGCAGAACGAGCGGCGCCAGAGCTACGAGAACCGACCGTACGGACTCGCGGAGGAGAACATCCTCAAGCGGCTGTTTCCGTCCCATCACCCCTACAGCTGGCCGGTGATCGGCTCGATGGCCGACCTGTCGGCCGCGACACTCGAGGACGTGCGTGACTTCTTCCGCACGTACTACACGCCCAACAACGCGACCCTCGTCATCGCGGGCGACGTCACCCCACGAGACGTGCGGCGCCTCGTGGAGCGCTACTTCGGCGACACCCCGCGCGGGCCGGCGGTGACGCGCACGCCCCCGCCGCCGGTCGAGCTCACCGCGGACGCGTACGCGACGCTGGAAGATCGGGTGCAGCTGCCGCGCGTGTACGATGCGTGGCACACCGTCAAGGCGTTCGCGGACGACGACGCGTCGCTTGACGTGCTGGCGAACGTGCTGGCCGGCGGCCGGCCGTCGCGGCTGTACAAGCGTCTCGTCTACGAGCTGCAGATCGCCACGGATGTGGTGGCGTTCCAGGAGAGCGGCCGGATCGACGGGAAGTTCGAGGTGTTCGCCACCGCTCGGCCCGGGCACGAGCTGAGCGAGCTACAGCGCGTGATCGACGAGGAGCTGACACGGCTCGCGGCCGAGGGCCCGACGGCACGCGAGGTGGAGCGGGCGTTGAACACGTTCGAGGCCCAGTTCCTGGCGCGGCTGGAACGCGTCGGCGGGTTCGGCGGCAAGGCCGACCAGTTGAACTTCTACAACTATTTTGTCGGCAGGCCTGACTACTTCCACAAGGATCTGGACCGCTACCGCAAGGTGACGGCCGCCGACGTGCAGCGCGTGGCACGGCGCTACCTCGTCGACGCGCGCCGCGTGGTGCTGAGCGTGGTGCCACAGGGGAAGCCGGAACTGGCCGTCAAGCGGGAGGGGGCGGTGCCATGAGGGCAGCCGTTGGACGGCTAGGCGGTAGGGCGGCTAGTCGCTTCTGTTCGTGGCTCGGCACGAGCGGTGCCCTCGTGCTAACCGCCTACCCGTCTGACCGTCTCGCCGCCCAGGTCGACCGTACCAAGCCTCCCGAGCTCCCGCCGCCCCCCACGCTCATGCTTCCCGCGGTGCAGACCGCTACGCTTGTGAACGGGCTCGAGCTCGTCGTGCTGGAGATGCACAAGGTTCCCGTGGTCGACGTGCAGCTGGTGCTGGACGCGGGCTCGGTGCGGGACCCGGTGGAGCTGCCGGGTGTCGCGACGTTCACCGCCGCGATGCTGCAGCAGGGCGCGGGGCGCCGGGGCGCCCTCGACATCGCCGACGAGGCGGCCTTCCTGGGCGCCCAGCTCAACACGACCGCGAACTACGATGTGGCGACCGTGTCGCTGCACGTCCCCAAGCGGCGGCTCGAGCCGGGCCTCGATCTCCTCGCCGACGTCGTGTTGCGGCCGACGTTCCCGGATTCCGAAGTCGCGCGCCAGCGCGAGCTGCGGCGCGCGCAAATCCTCCAGCAGGGAGACAATCCCGTCGCCATCGCTTCGATCGCGTTCCCGGCAATCGTGTATGGGCGGGCGCACCCGTACGGGCGGCCGCTCGCCGGCACCGAGGCTTCGACCGCAGCGCTCACGCGGGAACGCGTCGCGGCGTTCTACCAGGCGTATTACCGGCCCGGCGTCGCGCGTATCCTCGTCGTAGGCGACGTGACCCTCACCGAGGCGCGCCGGCTCGTGGCCGCTCGGTTCGGGGGGTGGCAGCCCGGCGACGTGCCGACGGCGTCGGATGCGGCGGCACCCACTCCGGTGGCCCGCGCCGTGTACCTGATCGACAAGCCGGGCGCCGCGCAGTCGGTCGTCCGGATCGGGCACGTCGGGATCGCGCGGTCCAGCCCCGACTACCACGCGCTGCAGGTCCTCAACACGATCCTCGGCGGCGCGTTCACCTCGCGGCTCAACCAGAACCTGCGCGAGACGCGCGGCTATACCTACGGTGCGTTCTCCCAGTTCGCGGCGCTGCGCATGGCGGGCCCCTTCGTAGCGAGCGCTTCGGTCGTGACGGCCAAGACGGACAGCTCCCTGATCGAGTTCCTGAAGGAGCTGCGCCGCATCCGCGACGAGGCGGTCCCCGACGCGGAGCTCGCGAAAGCGAAGGCGTACATCACCCTCGGCCTCCCCGGGGAGTTCGAGACGACCGCGAGCGCCGCGGCGCGCTTCGGGGAGCTCCTCGTCTACGGGCTGCCCCTCGACTACTACAGCCGGTACATCGAGCGGATCAACGCGGTCACGGCGGCCGACGTGCAGCGCGCGGCGCGACAGTATATCGATCCCGACCACTTCGATGTCGTGGTGGTAGGGGACAAAGGTCAGATCGAGGCGGGGATCCGGGCGCTCAACGAGGGCCCGATCGTGTACCGCGATATGTGGGGCGCTGACGTGAACAAGTAGGACTGGGTCGCCGACCTCACCACCTGATGGCCGCGCTGGCCCACGTGAAGCCCGACCCGAACGCCGTCAGGATCAGCAGGTCCCCGCGCCGCAGGCGGCCCTCGCACCATGCCTCGTCCAGGGCGATCGGGATCGATGCCGCCGTCGTGTTGCCATACCTCTGAATATTCACGTAGACCTGGTCGTCCCGCAGCCCGATGGCTTTCTGCACCATCTCGATGATCCGCAGGTTCGCCTGGTGGGGGACTAAGAGCCTGACGTCGGCGGGCGTGAGGCCGTGCGCCTCGAGGGCCGTCGCGACGGACTGCGGCATCAGCACTGACGCGAATTTGAATACCTCGCGTCCCTCCATTACCGCTCGATGTTTTCCGTCGCGGATGAGCTCTTCGCTGATGAACGGATCGTGCGCCAGCCCGGGCGCATCCACCCACAGCTTCTCGGCGTGCCGGCCGTCGGCGTACAGGTGCGTCGAGAGGACGCCACGCTCTGAGTCGTCCGTCGGACCGAGGATCGCGACGCCCGCGCCGTCGCCGAACAGCACCGCGGTGTCCCGCCCGCGCGTCGTCCTGTCGAGCCCCCGCGAGTGCACCTCGGCGCCCACGAGCAGCACGCGGCCGTACTGGCCGGTGCGGATCCAGGCGTCGGCGACCGAGAGGCCGTACACAAATCCCGAGCACTGGTTGCGCACGTCAACTGCGGGGATGTCGGACAAGCCGAGCTCACGCTGCAGAAAGACGCCGTTGCCGGGTTCGAAGTGGTCGGGCGTGCAAGTGCAGTAGACGATGCAGTCGAGATCGGAGGCTTTGAGACGGGCTCGAGCGAGGGCCTTCAGCGTCGCCTCCCGCGCCAGGGTGACGCCGGTCTCACCGTCCGAGACCCAGTGGCGCGTCTTGATGCCGGAGCGCTGGGTGATCCATTCGTCGGAGGTGTCCATCATGCTCGCGAGGTCGTCGTTGGTGACGACACGGTCGGGGACGTGGAACCCGGTGGCGATGAACTCGGTGTGCGGCATCGCTGTTCCTTGCGGGCGGAGGGTGGAAGGGACAAGATTTCGCCCTCGACCCGGCAATGCAAGGGAGTCATGGATCTCATAGTCACCCGCGAGCAGCTCGATGCGGTTCGGGGCGCGCGGCACCTGCCGGACGTCCTGCAGAAGGCCCTGGACGGGGCCCAAGCTACGGGGGACGATTACCTCCTGCGCCTCACGTACGAGGAAGCCACGGCGCTGAACGAGCTGTGCGCCTGGAACGTGCACACCGACTCGGGGGGGGTGGTGACTCCCGAGTCGCGCGCGTTCGACGCGCTCGTGAAGGCCATCATCACTCATCCCGATTACTGAGACGACCATGAGAGTGCTGCGACTGCTCGCGCTCCTGGTGCTTGCCGCCGCTCCCATCGCAGCCCAGCGCAGAGCCATCACGTTCGACGACTACATCGCGCTCAGATCCGTCGGCGATCC
>JBOHSI010000157.1:0-4567 GCA_050733055.1 Gemmatimonadales bacterium | reverse complement strand
CGTCGCCCTCGCGCGCAAGCTGCTGATCGAGCTCTGGCGGTACCTGGAGACGGGCGTCGTGCCCGAGGGCGCCGTGCTGAAAGTGTAGGGCGCGGGACGGACGCGCCCCGAGGCCGTTGGTGCGAGCAGCCCGCTGCTGCCGCCGGGTTCCGCGAGGAACCGACCGTTAGATGGGGTCGCTCCCAACGGGCTTCCCGTCGCCCACGGGCGAATACAGGATTGGGTGATCGGTGGCCCCGCGGCCATCGGCACGGATAGAAGGTCGTTCGAGGGCCTGCGGTCCTCAACGCACCAGGAAGCCGCCAACCGGCGGGGGCGCGAGCTGAGGAGCACCCAGCACCGGCGCGGAGCCGCGGAGTCCTCGTCTAACCACGATCGGGAAGGCTTGACAGATTAGGCCTCATAGAAGGTGGCGCGGCCTTGGTCCTTCACGACGTCGACCGGAACCGTTCCCACAACCCCCGCGGGGAAACGATCTCGACTGGAGAATCCGGGACCTCCAAGAGCTCGCGGTCTCCCGTCACGAACACATCAGCGCGGGCCGTCGTCGCTTCGGCGAGCACCCGCGAATTGGCGGGGTCGAGCCTCTTTCGAGGCCCGCCGGGGCTCGCCGAGACGACGGTAGCTTGACCCCTAAGGAACGCTTCGAGCTCGCGGATGGTCTCCTTCGGCAACCCGATCCTGCGGGCGAGCACCCGGCGCAGCTCCGTCAACACAGTCTCGCCGAGCATGAGCTCATGGTCCGCCAGGATGACGTGGAACAGGTCGGCACACAGGCCGCGCGTCGCGACGGCACTGACCACGACATTCGTGTCGAGGTAGACCTTCAAGAGACGTCGCGAAAGACGTCGTCGTCGGTTAGGTAGCCGCGGGCTTCGGCGAAGGGCATGATCCGGCGTCGCAGGTCGTCGAACTGGGCCAACGCCAGCTGCCGGCGGAGCGCCTCGCGCGCGAGCTCGCTGCGGCTCCTCCCGGTGTGCCGGGCGAGGCGCGCGAGCTGCCGCTGCAAGTCGGGATCGAGACGGATCGTCAGGGCTGCAGTCTTCATGTCATGCAATGTAATACGTGCCGCGCCACCTAACAAGCGCTTGAAGCTGCCGGCGCCCGGTCTGGGGAGGAATTGCGTTTGTGCCCTAACGAGCCCTGTGGTAGTCTCAAGCATGGTGGCGCCCGCGTGGTGCGGCGCCGCAGCTTTCTGTGAAGCGGCGCCCCGCGTCAAGCCCGTGTGTGAGCCTGCCGTTCAACATCTTCAGTTGTTCCCGCCCGTCTTGAGGTGCTGCTCAGCCTTCGCGCGATTCGAGCGAGACTCGACCTTCGCGCCGGCGGTCCCGGCGCTCGCGGCGCCGGCTGCCGGAGACCTGGATGGCGACGGAGCGGTGGACGTGATCGTCGGCGGCGTGCCGGGTGGCGTGGTGTACTTCGCGGGGAGCCGGGTGGGCCGGTAGCCGCGCGCGGTTTACGAGGCCGGGCGCCTAGTCGGCGGCCTCGCGCTGCGGTGGTTCCTCGTTCTCTCCCAGCAGGCGGAAAGACTTCACGGCACTCGTGAGCCGGTCCGACGCCTCGGCCAGCTGATTCGCCGAGGACGCGATCTCCTGAGTAGAGGCGCTCTGCTCCTCACTGGACGCGGCGATCTCCTCGGCGGAGGCGAGCAGGCTGTCCGTCCCCTGCGTCACCGAGCCGAGGCGCGCGCTGATCTCTTCCAGGAGGGCCTTCATCTCTCCCGCCATCTTGGCGATCTCGCGGCTCCAGATATCGCTCGCCTGCGCCTCGGCCGCGACGGTGGCAAGCCCCTGCGCGGCCGTCTGGGCCGCTTCGCGCGCCGCGGCGCCGCCCCGCGCCAGCTGTGTCAAGCGCTCCCGCGTCGCCTCGACGCGCGCCAGCACTCCGCGCACCGTGTCTGCGGTGTCCCCGGCGGCCGCGGCCGCCACGGAGGCGAGCTTGCGCACCTCGTCGGCGACGACGGCGAAGCCCCGCCCTTGGGGGCCCGCCCGCGCGGCCTCGATCGCGGCGTTCAGCGCCAGCATGTTCGTCTGGGTCGCGATCGCCTTGGTCTGCGACACGAATTTCTGGATCTCGGCCGCGGCCTTGGCGAGTGCGTCCGCCTCGCGCGACCCGCGCTCGACTTCCTCGGCGAGCTTCGCGAGCTGCGTCGTGCTCTGGTCGAGCACTTCTTTGTGCTTCCGCGCCACGTCGGCAACGGCCGCATTGCGGCGCACCGAATCCTCCGCCCCGGCCGCGAGCACGGTCGCCATCTGCAGAATCTTGGCGGCGTCGGCGGCGGCGGCGCGCACGAGCTGGGCTTGTTCCGCCGCGCGCTTGGTCAGGTCCTGGCAGGTGGCCGTCATCTCCTCGGTTGACGCGCTCATTTCCTCGGTCGAGGCGGAGATCTCGGTCGCCATGGCGGCGGCCTCGTCCGCCGCGGTGCGGATCGCGCCCACCAACCGGCGCAGCGCCACGACCATGGAGTGCACCGCCGAGAGCAGCTCCCCCACCTCCGTCGACTCGGCCCGGTGCGTGACCACCGTGACCGAGAGATCGCCCCCCGCCACCCGGCTTGCGATCGCTCCCGCCGCCTTCACGGGCCCCGTCACCCGCCGGTCGAGCCAGCCGGTCAGACGCCACAGGACCAGCAAGGTCATGAGGAACGCCACCACCGCGCCGATGCGGATCGCGCGCTCAGTGCTCACCGCCGCCGCGTAGGCGAGGCTCGCGGGCTGCCGGAACAGCACCCACCACTTCCCCCGGTTCGCGGGCGTGGAAGCGACCAGCTCCGAGCCGCGCCCCGTCGTCACGACGGCGGTCACCGGCCGGTCCTCCCGGGGCACGGCCGTTCCCTCGGGCAGGGGTTGCAGCAGTTGCGAGGCGTCCGGCGTCACGAGGAGCCGACCCTGGGCGTCGACGACCTGCAGGTAGGCGCTCTGGCCCAGATCCGTGACGGCGAGCAGTGCCCCGAGTCTGTCGAGGGCCAGCGTCGCGTGGAGCACTCCCACCGGCTGGGCCACGCGCGGCGCCCGCACGGCCACGGCGTACTCGACGGTCACGGTGGCCGCCGCAGAGTCGTATCTCGGCTCGCCTTCGAACCCACCGGTGCGCACCGCGCTCTGCCAGGCGGCTTCGTCGGCGTGCACCAACCTGGCCGCACGCGGCGCGGCGATCACCGTGTACCCACGACGCTCCGTGAAGGACAGCCTGGTAATGTCGGAGCGCTGCGTGTAGTCGCGCAGGTAGGCCTGGAGGTCCTGGTCCCCGCCCAACTGTCGGCTCCCCGCGAACAGACGCTCCAGCGTTGCGGCGGAGATCTGGTCCAGCTGGCGCTGGGAGACCTGCTCGGCCGCTTGCCGCGCCGCCGCAATGATGGCGGGTGAGCTCGCGAGCGCGTCCACCTCCCGCCGCCGCTCGCGCATGTAGCTCGACGCCAGGGCGGCCACGCGGCTCCCAACCTCCCGCCCCCGCAGGTTCGCCAGGCGCTCGAGGCTCGAGCGGGCGCGCGCGCCCGCAAATGCGGCCAGCCCGATCTCGAGCGCCAGCACGGCAGCCGCCCCCGTGATGAGGAACGTGCGCTGCAGTCGCCGGGATTGGCTCGCCATGGCAGGTTGGAAGGCAAGGTATGGCGGGTTTCACAGCGGGGCAAGTCTGTTTAATTTCAGGCACTTATGACTCACGTGCCGCACTACGATCCGCAGGCGGTCGAGAAGAAATGGCAGCAACGCTGGGCCCGGGACCGCGTGAACGAGCCCGATCTCGACCATCCCCGGCGGCCGTTCTACAACCTCATGATGTTCCCCTATCCCTCGGCCGAGGGGTTGCACGTGGGGAACATGTTCGCGTTCACCGGCGCGGACATCTACGGCCGCTTCAAGCGGCTCCAGGGTCACGATGTGTTCGAGCCGATCGGGTTTGACGCGTTCGGGATCCACTCCGAGAACTACGCGCTCTCGGTCGGCACCCATCCGGCGAAGCTCATCCCCGAGAACATCGAGACGTTCCGCCGGCAGCTGAAGCGGTTCGGCGGCATGTTCGACTGGCGCCACGAGCTCTCGACCACCGATCCCCGCTACTACAAGTGGACGCAGTGGATCTTCCTCCAGCTGTTCAAGGCGGGGCTCGCGTTCCGGAAGCGGGCGGCGGTCAACTGGTGCCCGAAGGACATGAGCGTCGTCGCGAACGAGCAGGTGATCAACGGCTACTGCGAGCGCCACCCCGATACGAAGGTCGAGCAGCGCTTCCTCGAGCAGTGGTTTTTCGCGATCACGAAGTACGCCGAGCGGCTGCTGAAGAACCTCGACCGGCTCGACTGGTCCGACTCGACGCGGACGCTGCAGCGGAACTGGATCGGCCGCAGCGACGGAGCGGAGCTCGTGTTCGAGACGCCGAGCGGCGCGAAAATTCCCGTGTTTACGACCCGGCCGGACACGGTGTTCGGCGCGACCTATCTCGTCCTCGCCCCCGAGCATCCGCTGGTCGATACCCTCACCGCGGAGGAGCAGCGCCCCGCGGTCAATGCCTACCGGCGCGAGGTGCAGGCAAAAGACATCGTGTCACGCAAGGTGGGCGAGAGGACCAAGAC
>JBOHSI010000156.1:0-11208 GCA_050733055.1 Gemmatimonadales bacterium | reverse complement strand
GCGGGTCGGCCACTCTGAACTGGCGGATCAACGCGATTCTGGACGGCGATTACATGGTGTACATGGTCGTCATTCCCGCGCCCGCCGGTCGGGAGGCCACGAGCCACCCGGTTGCCAGTTCGGGCATCCACCTCACGGTGACGCCGTTTACGAGACTCAATCCCGGAGGCGTGCTGCCCTACGCGATCGGCGGGCCGATCGTCGTGCTGGTGGGCATAGTGCTGATCTACCGGTACCGGCGCCGGGGAATCGACCTGGGTGGCGACAAGTGAACATGCTGGAAGATGTCCGGCGAGGCGCTGAGTTCAGAGAAACCCGAAGCCTGAGAGGCAGCGATGGAGCGCACTAATCGATGGATGGTTGTGGTACCGATCATTGCCGGTCTCCAACTGGCGGCGTGCCACACCAGCTCAAGCAAGCCAGTCAAAACCAAACCCGCCCAAGTCGAGCATGTGGAGGGCACGGAGCTCAGTCGCGTGACCCTGACCGCGAAGGCGGCCGAACGGCTCGACATCAAGACGGCCCTGGTTCGTGAGGCGCAGGTGGCGCGGTCAGGTAGCACGGCCTCGGTTCGCGAGGCGCAGGTGACGCAGTCGGGGTCGCGGCGCAAGGTCGTCCCCTACGCGGCGGTGCTGTACGACGCGCACGGTGACACCTGGGTGTACACCAACCCCGAGCCCCTCGTCTTCGTCCGCCATCGCATCAGCGTCGACTACATCGACGGCGATCAAGCGGTGCTATCGGACGGTCCGCCGGTGGGCACGCAAGTGGTCACGGTGGGCGGGGCGGAGTTGTTCGGAGCTGAATTCGAGATTGGCCACTGACGGCTGAGCCTGGCCACTGATTGCTGAGGGAGACTGCCTCCAATGATGCAATGGATCGTTGCGTCGAGCCTCAAGTTCCGGTTCATCGTGATCGCCGGCGCCGCGGCGTTGATGTTCTTCGGTGTCGCGCGGCTGCGCCACATGCCGGTCGACGTCTTTCCGGAGTTCGCGCCGCCGCGGGTGGAGGTTCAGACCGAAGGCCAGGGGATGTCCTCCGCCGAGGTCGAGGACCTGATCACCAATCCGCTGGAGCAGGTGCTCAGGGGCACGCCGGAGCTCGACGTCATGCGCTCCAGGTCGGTGAACGGGCTGTCACAGATCGTGCTGCAGTTCAAGCGCGGCACCGACCTGCTCCATACCCGCCAGCTGGTGCAGGAGCGCCTCGTGCTGGCCGCGGCCACCCTGCCGGCTGCGGTGCTGACGCCTCCGGTGATGCTCCAGCCGCTGTCGGCGACGAGCCGCGTGATGAAGATCGGGCTGTCTTCGACACAGTACGACCTGATGGACCTGTCGATGATCGCCTACTGGACGATCCGGTTCCGGTTGCTCCAGGTCCCGGGCGTGGCCAACGTGCCGATGTGGGGCGAGCGGATCAAGATGCTCACGGTGCAAGTCGATCCGGAGCGGGCGCGCCGGCACGGCGTGTCGATGAGCCGCATCCACGAGGTCACCTCTGAGACCCTCGACTTCGGGCTGGTGCCGTACTCGAGCTCGTCAAAGACCCAGACCGAGGGGTTCATCGACACTCCCAACCAGCGGCTCTCGATGTTGCACGTGCCGCCGCTGTTCGAGCCGGAAGACGTGGCCCGCGTGATCGTCCAGGTGGTCAACGGCAAGCCGGTGCGCCTGGGTGACGTGGCCGAGGTGAAGTGGGATACGTGGCCGTTGATCGGGGACGCCGTCATCAACGACGGTCCCGGCCTCATGTTGATCGTCGAAAAGCTCCCCTGGGCCAACACGCTGGAGGTGACCCGGGGGATCGACGCGGCGCTCGCGGAGTTGACACCCGGACTGCCCGGTGTCGAGATCGACGCCCAGATCTTCCGGCCGGCGACCTTCATCGAGCTGTCGGTCCACAACCTGATGCGGGCGTTGCTGCTCGGCTGCCTGATGGTGATCATCGTGCTCGTATTCTTCCTGTACGACTGGCGCGCGGCCGTGATCAGCGTCGTGGCGATCCCGCTGTCACTGATGGCCGGTGCGCTGGTGCTGTATCTGCGCGGGGTCACGATCAACACGATGGTGCTGGCGGGGTTCGTGATCGCCGTCGGGGTCGTGGTGGACGACGCGATCATCGACATCGAGAACATCACGCGACGATTGCGCCAGTACCGCAAGGAGGGCAGTGCCAAATCGACCGCCCGGATCATTCTCGAAGGCTCACTCGAGGTGCGCGGCGCCATCATCTACGCCACGCTGATCGACGTGGTGGCCCTGCTGCCGGTGTTCTTCATGGAGGGTCTCTCGGGCGCGTTCTTCCGGCCGCTGGCGATCTCCTATGGACTCGCCGTACTGGCTTCTCTGCTGGTGGCGTTGACTGTGACCCCCGCGATGGGCCTGATGCTGTTGGGCAACGCGCCGCTCAAGGAGCACGGGTCGCCGCTGGCGCGGTGGCTCCAGAGCCGCTACCAGGCACTCCTGTCGCGGATCATCCGGGTGCCGCGCCGGGCGTACGTCACGGTCGGTGTCATCGTGCTGGCGGGCGTGGTGGTGGCGCCGCGGCTGGGGCAGTCCCTGCTGCCGGACTTCAAGGAACGGGACTTCCTGATGCACTGGCTGACCAAGCCCGGCACGTCGCATCCGGAGATGTATCGAATCACCGTGCAGGCCAGCAAAGAGCTGCGGTCCATCCCGGGGGTGCAGAACTTCGGGGCCCACATCGGGCGCGCCCTGGTCGCGGACGAACCGGTCGGGATGTACTTCACCGAGAACTGGGTCAGCGTCCATCCCAAGGCCGACTACGACTCCACCCTGCACGCCGTTCAAGAGGCTGTGGAAGGCTACCCCGGGATCTACCGCGACGTGCAGACCTATCTGAAGGAGCGAATCCGCGAGGTGCTGACGGGAGGAGGGGAGGCCATCATCCTGCGTCTCTATGGCCCCGAGCTGGACGTGCTCCGCAGCACGGCCGAGAAGATAGAAGACGCCCTGAAAGGCATCGACGGGCTCGTCGACCTGCACGTGCAGCTCCAGACCATGATCCCCCATGTGGAGGTCAAGGTGGACCTCAACGCGGCCGAACGCCACGGGCTCAAGCCGGGCGACGTGCTGCGGTCGGCGAACAGTATCATGACGGGCCACGAGGTGAGCGACATTCACAAAGATGGGTGGGTGTACGACGTGCAGGTGTGGACCATTCCCGCGGCACGCGAGAATCTCACCAGCGTTCGCGAGATGCTCATCGACACGCCCAGGGGCGGTCACGTCCGTCTGGCCGATGTGGCCAGTGTGAGCGTCAAGCCGACCCCGAACATGATCCAACGCGAGAATGCCGCGCGGCGCCTCGACGTACAGGCCAACGTACGGGGACGCCCGCTCGGTTCCGTCGTGAAGGACGTCGAAGCGCGCCTCGCCGGCGTCCACTTCCCACTCGGGTACCACGTCGAGCTGCAGGGCGAGTGGGCGGAACGGCAGGCGGCCTCCAAGCGCCTCATGCTGCTCGCCATCGTCGCGGCGATCGGCATTCTCTTCCTCCTCGAGACGTCGTTCGAGAGCTGGCGCCTGGGCATCCTCTCCTTCCTGACTCTGCCCTCGGCGCTGGTCGGCGGAGTGCTCGCGGCGTACCTCGGTGATGGCATCCTCTCGCTCGGATCGCTCGTGGGGTTCCTCACGATCCTGGGGATCGCCGCCCGCAACGGCATCATGATGATCAATCACTTCCAGCATCTCGAACGGTATGAAGGGGAAACCTTCGGGCCCGCCCTGGTGGTGCGGGGGGCGCGGGAGCGGCTGTCGCCGATCCTGATGACGACGCTTGCCTGCGGACTGGCCCTGGTGCCCCTGGTGGTCGCGGGCAGTATTCCGGGTCACGAGATCGAGCACCCCATGGCGGTCGTGATCCTGGGTGGGCTGGTCACATCGACGCTGCTCAACCTGTTCATCGTCCCCTCCCTGTACCTGCGGTTCGGGAAGGCGACCGCAACCGGCTGACACGATCGTTGCGAGGGAGAGCAACGTGCGCAGAAGCCTTGGTTTGCTAGCATTCCTGCCGGCCGTCCTGGTCGGCTCCGGGCAGGCGCAGAGCGCGCCGGGGGTCCGCTTCAACGGGGATTTCCGGCTCCGCTACGAATACACGACCCGCGGAAACGGCGCGCCGAACATCGACAAAGAGGTCGTCCGGTTGCGGGCCGGCATCACCTACCCCTTGCGGGGCTACCTGACGGTGCGCGCGCGCATCGCGACCGGCTCGCCGGGCGATCCCAACTCCACCGACATCACGCTGGGACAGTTCGTCGATGATCTGGCGTTCAGCGTGGACATGGCGTCGGTCGAGCTGAACCGGCCGCGCTGGGGGCTCCTCGGCGGCAAGTTCCTCAATCCGCTGCTCTCGACCGAGCTCGTGTGGGACGGCGACGTGAACCCGCAAGGGATGGCCGGGCGCGTGACGGTAGGGAAGCCGGGCAACGTCACGGGCACCCTGACGGGGCTCTACTTCGTGGTGGACCAGCAGGCAAACGATACGGGCAGCGACATGGCAGGCGGGCAGGTCGCGCTGAAGGCGAAGCCGGGCGCCCGGTGGCAGTTGACAGCCGCGGCCGGCTATTACGACTACCGCATCCGCAGTCTCGCGCTCGCCGACGCGGGCGACATCCGCGGCAACCGGCTGGCCCCCGGCGGGGCAGCATACCTTTCAGACTTCGACCTGCTCAACGCGTTCCTCACCGTCGATTATACGGGGTTCGGCGAGCGCTTCCCGCTCCGCGTCGTGGGTGATTACGTGCATAATGCGGGCGCGAACGATCTCAACACGGGCTGGGCGGCCGACATGTATATGGGCCGTGTCACGCGCCCCGGCGAGACGCGCTGGCGCTACGGCTACGCGGTGGCGGAGACCGACGCCATATTGGCCGCGTTCGCACACGACAACACGACGCTCGGAACCAACTCCGAGACCCACACGCTCGCGGTGGACGCGGTCCCCATGGCCGGGATGCTCCTGACCGGCACCTGGTATATCTACCGCCCCCACGAGGTAGGAGCTGGGGTGCGCCGGCACTACCAGACCCGGCTGCGCTTGAACGCGATGGTGACGTTCTGATCGCCGGCTCATCCCCTACCCGTTGAGGCATTCGACATGACAGGAAAACTCGGGATCATAGCGGGCGTGACACTCCTCTTGGGTTTTCAAGGCCTGGAACTGGGCCTGGCCCAAAGCCAGGCCAAGGGCTCGCAAGGTGCCACGCCCGAGGTCGTCGTCTACGCGTCGGAGCTACCGAAGGGCGCCCTCTCAGAGTTCGACTTCTGGAACGATCCGGCCTCGCCCGGGGGCAAGCTGGTCGGCACCCCGAATACCGGAGGGCAGTTGGACCCTCCGCCCGAGAACGACCCCCACGTGATCTTCAAGGTGCCGGTTGAGCGGGGCGTCCCCTACCGTTGCTGGATTCACATGAAGGTGGGCGCGCCCAAGGGCCAGTCGCAGGCGAACGTGCTGTGGGTGCAGTTCTCGGACGCGGTGGACAAGGCAAACAAGGAGGTCTTCAAGCCGCGCACGGGGAGTTACCTGACGGCCCGCGGGCCGGCCCAGCAGGGCTGGACGTGGGTGGGGCCCGAGACGCTGATCCAGTTCCGGACCAGCGGCGAGGTGACCGTACGGCTGCAGGCGGGAATGGAAGGTGTCGGGTTCGATCAGTTTGTGCTCAGCCCGGCACGGTTCCTCGAGAAGCCGCCCGCCGAGGCGGTCGTACCTAAACCATAAAGGATGCAAAAATGATGGACGTCCCAGCTGCATGGCCTCAGGTGCTGTTCCGCGCCGCGACGGCGGCCGTGGTCGCCTTCGTGGTACTGCAGGCGAAGGAGTGGTTCGACGCCGGCCGCTTCGACACGCCGGCCACCGCGGTCGATGCCATATTGATCGCGGCCGGCATCTTCGCGCTGAACGCGATTCTCAAACTGAAGAACTCATAGCGTCAGAATGATGAGACGAGCACAGATCCTAGCGGGGGGTCGCTTCTGCTGGGCGCTCGAGGCGTGGGCGTCAGGGATCTGGAAATCACCTGGACCCCCGTCAAGAATCTGGCCGCCTGCATCGTCTATATTGAGCAGCATGAGCTGGGCCTCGACCTCACCGCAAGACTGCCCGGGTCCGCGGCGACATTCGCCGTGCCTAACGGTTTCCTCGTCCCCGGGAAGGAGTATCAGCTGGGGATCGGCACGGTGACGCCCGACGGGAACATCTCGTTTGTCGAGACCTCGTTTACGACCGCTCCGAAGGAGTGAGCCCATGACCCGACCGACGCTCGGGGCGCTCGCCGTCGCGCTCGCCGTCCTCCCATCAGGCTGGTCGCTCGCAGCCCAGGAGCTGCCAGATTACCTGCGCGATCGCGGAACCGGAGTGCGCACGTCGTTGTTGGGCAGCTACATCCGCCACGGCGAGCTGTTGGTGTATCCGTTCTTCGAGTGGTACGCCGATCGGAACCTCGAGTACAAGCCGAACGAGCTCGGGTACGGGGCCTCGCCCGTCGATTACCGCGGGCGCTATCGCGCGTCGGAGGGAATCCTGTTCTTCGGCTACGGCGTCACGCCCGATCTCGCGGTCGAGTTCGAGGCGGCCGTCATCTCGGCCGAGCTCAGGACGTCGTCGCGCGACACGTCCAGCGCGAGGCCGCCTCGAGTCCGGGAATCCGGGCTCGGGGACGTCGAGGGGCAGATCCGCTGGCGCTTCCAGCGGGAGACGGAGACACGGCCGGAGTTCTTCACCTACTTCGGGACCGTGTTTCCACTGCAGAAGAGCAAGCACCTCATCGGCACGCAGGATTGGGAGGCCTTCTTCGGGGTGGGCCTGGTCAGGGGATTCCGCTGGGGCACGTTGACGGTGCGCGCCGCGGGGGAGTACGGGCGGGCGGCACACCCTCACTTCGACGCCGGCGAGTACGCCATCGAGTACCTGAGACGTCTCTCGCCGGCGTGGCGGGTCGTCGCGGCCATCGAGGGCAATCAGGTCGACGAGGTGTCGCTCATCACCGAAGCCCAATGGCACCTTGCCCGGCACGCCGTCCTCAAGCTCAACAACGGGTGGGGCCTCACCACGAACGCGACTGACTTCGCCCCCGAGGTCGGGATCATGTTCTCGTTCTGAGACGGGCGTCGGCCCACCTCCGTACTCCACAACCCGAGCCTGCTCGCTTCCGACGCTTGCGGTGTATCTTACGCGACGACGTCGAGGGAGACAGGTCCATGCGCGCTTCCATCCCACTACTGCTCGCGGCTCTGGCGACGACCGCTTGCGCCACCAATCCGGCCACCGGCGGTAGGCAGCTCATCCTCATCAGTGAGTCGAAGGAGATCGCGATGGGGCGCGAGTACGACACGGACGTCGTGGCCTCCATCGGACTCTATTCAGACACGGCGCTGCAACGCTGGATCCAGCAGCTCGGCGCGCAGCTCGCCGCCACGTCGGAACGCCCCGGGCTCCCCTGGATGTTCCGGGTGGTGGACGATCCGGTGGTCAACGCCTTCGCCCTCCCGGGCGGCTACATCTATGTCACCCGCGGGATCCTCGCACACCTGGAGTCCGAGGCGGAGCTCGCCGGCGTGCTGGGCCACGAGATCGGTCACGTCACCGCGCGCCACTCCGTCAGCCAGCTCAGCAAGCAGCAGCTCGCCCAGGTCGGCCTCGCGATCGGCACCATCGCGAGCCCGGAATTCGAGCGCTACGCGGGACTGGCGAGCGCGGGGTTGGGAGTCCTGTTCCTCAAGTACTCACGCGACGCCGAGCGGCAGGCCGACGACCTCGGCCTGCGCTACATGCGTCGCGCCAACTACGACCCCCGCGAGCTGCCCGACGTGTTCACCATGCTGGACCGCGTGAGCCAGGCGCACGGCAGCGGGCGCATCCCGGAGTGGCTCGCTACCCACCCGAACCCGGAGAACCGCCAGGGGCGGATCGAGCAGGAAATCGCGGCCCTGCCTCAGGACTTCTCCGGCACCACCGTGAACCGGGCGTCCTATCTGCAACGGCTCGACGGTGTGGTGTTCGGGAGCAACCCGCGTGAAGGCTATTTCAAGGAGAGCCACTTCTTCCATCCCGAGTTGCGTTTCCGCATGGCGTTCCCGGAGGGCTGGGCCACGAGCAACGGCAAGCAGGCCGTGGTCGCGGTGAGCCCGCAGAAGGACGCGGTTGTCGAGCTGTCGCTGGCGAAGGAGCCGAGCGCGGACGCGGCCGTCCGCGCGTTCGTTTCGCAACGCGGTATCACCAGCGGCGCCCCCGCGCGCGCGCGCGTTGGTGGGCTTCCCGCCGCGAGTGCCCCCTTCGCCGCGGCCGCCGAGAGCGGCAGCCTCCGCGGTACCGTGGTGTGCGTCGAGCACGGCGGCGCGGTGTACCGTCTCGTCGGCTACGCTGCAGAGGCGCGCTGGTCCGCCCACCAGGCCGCCGTCGAGCGCTCGCTTTACAGCTTCGCGCGCCTCACCGACCCCGCCGCGCTCAACGTTCAACCACAGCGGGTGGATATCGTCAAGCTGGACCGCCACAGCACGATCGAAGAGCTGGCGCGCCAGCGGCCCTCGCCGGTCCCGGCCGCGACGCTCGCCCTCATCAACCAGGTCGAGCCGCAGACGCCACTCGAGCCGGGCCGGCTCGTGAAGTGGGTGGTCGGAGCGCCGCTCCCGTGAGCGGAGGCGTCATCCTCGCCGTCTCGGCGATCCTGGGCTGTGCCGGCGCCCAGGCCGACCCGAACGGCTCGGGCGCGACGACGTCGCAGCCGGGGGCTGCACCGCCGGGCGTCCGTTTCGCCGTCGTGCCCGCCAAGCCTCGCTTCGGGCCGGGCGAGCCCGTCAAAGCCGTGCTGCGTGTCGTCAACGAGTCGGAGGAGACTGTCCGATTCGCCTTCCGTTCGGGGTGCCAGGCGTCCTTCGAAGTGGAGCGCGACGGACGCACGCTGTTCCACCACCGCTTCCACGTGATGTGCACGATGGCGCTGACCGTGCGGGAGCTGGCGCCCGGCCAGAGCGTGGAGTTTCCGTTTACCTGGGACCGAGTAGACGACGAAGGCGCCCCGGTGTCCCGGGGCGCCTATCAGATCGTCGGCTACCTGGCGGACGGCAACGGTCCTCGGGTGGCCGCGACCGTTGAGCTGGAGTAGGGTCCCGCCGCCTCCATCATGACTTATCGCCGTGCCGGTCACGATCATTGTCATCGTGACGGTCACGATCATCATCGCGACGATCCCGATCATCGTCGCGACGGTCCCGATCATCATCATCGCGGTCGGGGCATTTCGCCGCGCCCAGCACGTTCACTCGCCCCTTCCCATACTGGGCATCTACTCCGCGGCGGCCGAGGTCGTCCGCGCCCCGCGTGACACATTCGCTCAGCCGTTCCGCGCTCTGGTTGCTGCGCCGCTGGGACTCCGCAACCGCGGCGGCGCCCGCCGCGTGCGCGGCGGCGAAGCTCGTGCCCGCGCCGAACACGTAGCTCCCCCGCGAACACGAGAACGGGAGCTGTCTCTGGAAGTGACTGCACGCGGAGAGGACCAGGTCCCTCAAGAAGAAGACGTCCCCTCGGGGCAGCAGGTCGCCGCCCGGCGCCATGACGTCCACGCCCGTGCGACCAAAATTGGTGTAACTCGCGAGCGCGTCGAAGTTCGTCTGGTTGAACGGCGCCGTAGCGCCCACGCTCAGCACGTCGTCGAGCTGCGACGGCACGTGGATGAAGTGCCGCGCGTCGCGATCGAGGTTGATCCCGTCGTTCCCGGCGGAAGCCACCACCAGGGTTCCCTTGCGCGTCGCGAAGTTGACGGCCCGTTGCAATGCACGCACGAGCTGCCTGGCTCCTGGCTCCTTCTTCGAGAAGTACGCACCCAGGCTCAGGTTGATCACGTCGGCACCGACGCGCGCGGCGTGCATCATGCCGGCGATCACTCCTGCGAACGAGCCGGAGCCGGTCTCGTCGAGCACTTTCACCGCGCACAGCTGCGCGTTCGGCGCTACCGAGGCCATGCCGAGTCCGTTCGACGTCACCAGCGAGGCCACGAACGTGCCGTGGGTGTTCAAGTCGTCGAGGAACGGTTCGGTCGGAACGAACGACGTGCTGTTGGCGAGATCCACCCTGCCGAAGAGATCGATGTGCTCGGGGTCGATGCCGGTGTCGAGGATGCAGACCAGCGCTCCAGCGCCCGCGTTCGTCTTCAGCCAGGCGGCATCAGCCCGGATCTGCCGGATGTTCCACTGGTAAAAGCTGAAGAAGAAGGCGCTGCTCTGATTGGCCTCGCCGGCCGGGGCCTCGATCGCCTGGGCGTGGTATCGCTCTGCCGGTGGCAGCCACCGCACCTCGACATCCCGCTGGATGCCGTCCACGTCCGGCCGCGCCGCCAGCTGGGCGGCGGCGGCGTCGCTCAGCCCGCTCGTCGACACGACCCCGATTTCCGGGTCGCTCCACTGCACCACGCCTCCTCGGGCTTCGACGGCGGCCGGGAGGTCGCGCGGGACCCTGCCCCGCATCACCATGACGTGGCGGGGCCCGTCGCCCCGATGCACACCGTCCACGGCGTAGGACGGCGGCGGCGGTGCGGAGCTGGTCGGAGAGAACGGCACTCGGTCAGTGCACGCCGCCAGCGCGGCGCCGAGGGCCAGGACGGGGCCCAACCTGCCGCACGCTTGCCCGGTTCTCATTGGGATACCCCTAGGTTGGAGATCCAGCGGTCGGAACGAACGCGGCAAGCGTAGCCCGCTCGCCACGCCCTGTCAAACGCGCTGCAGCGCTCGGGTCGCCGTCTCCCGTGCGCCTGCGCTAGCGAATTGCCCTCGAGGGTCGCCGATCCGTTCCGGATAGGATACAATTCCCGCCTGTGACCATGCGCCTCGCGCCCGACGAGATCCGGTAGCCAAAGTGCGCGCCGACCTGCTGTCGCTCGCGTCCGACCTGGCCAGGCAGGGAGAAGCATTCGCGCTCGCCACGGTCGTGCGCCGCGAGGCGCCGAGCTCGGCGCGCGTAGGAGACTCGGCGCTGATCACTCGCGGCGGCACGTTCCACGGGTGGCTGGGCGGCAGCTGCACGCAGCCGACCGTGGTGCGTGAGGCGCTCCGCGCGTTGGCCGACGGCCAGCCCCGCCTCATCGCCCTGTCCCCCGACCCCGCGTCCGACCGTCGCGCGGGCGTGGTCGCCCTACCGATGACGTGCCACAGCGGAGGCTGTGTGGACATCTACGTCGAGCCGGTGCTGCCCGTGCCG
>JBOHSI010000155.1:0-5911 GCA_050733055.1 Gemmatimonadales bacterium | reverse complement strand
GCGCAGCGGCGCGCCGAAGCGCTCCGCGAACGCCGGGGCGAGGGCGGCCGCGAGCCGCGGATTCGCGCCCTTCGTCACCGGCACGACGACGCCGCCGATGCGCTCGGGGGCGAGCGCGCCGTAGACGACGCCCACCTGGCAGGGCGCATCGTGCAGCACGCGCTCGACGATCGAGGCCACGAGACGCTCGAGGAGCGAACCCGTCACCGGCCGGCCGAGCACCAGAAAGTTGCACTCCTCCTCGCGCACGGTCTGGATGATGCCGTGGCTCACGCGCCGGGCGATCTTGAGCACCGCGCGCGCCGGCACCCCGCGCGCCGCCACGTAGTCCCGCGCCTCGTCCAGCAGCGACTCGAGCTCGCGCACCAGCCGACGGCCCGCCATGAGACTCTCACCCTCCGGGACTTCGGCGACCGTCAGCACGACGATCTCGCTGTCGTGGCCCTGCGCGATCGTGATCGCCGCTTCCAGGAGCGAGCGCGTGGTCCGCGGGCTCGAGATGGCGGCGAGCACGCGGTACTCCTTGCGCTCGATCCGCTCCATCCACTTCTCGCGCTCCTCGTGCGCCATCTCGTGCTTCCGGCTGTAGCCGTAGTACACCGCGGCGCCGAGCAACAGCCAACCCGCGACCGCGACCCAGCCGAGCGGATAGTGCAAGAAGAGGTAGACGGCGAGAAACAGCATCGTGACGATCGCGAGGAGCGGCACGAGCGGCATGAGCGGCACGCGGAACCCGCGGTCGAGCTCCGGCCGCAGCTTGCGCAGCCGGATGGCCGCGACGTTCACCTGCACGAACAGGAGCAGGAACATCACGTCGGTCGCCGCCGCCACGTCCTCGATCGGCAGCACCACCGCCATCCCGATCACGATGGCGGCGGACAACCCCACCGCGACGTGGGGCGTGGCGCGCGCCGCATGCACGCGACCGATCACCCGGGGGAGGTTGGCGTCCCGCGCCATGACGAAGGCGACGCGGGACGCGGAATAAATCGTGGCGTTCAGCGCGGAGACGGTGGACAGCAAGCCGCCGATCAGGATGACGATCCCGCCGCCCCGCAAAAACTGGTCGGCGGCACGCACCAGGGCGATTTCCTTCTCTTCGGCGAGAAACGCCACGGCGCTCTGGCCCGCGGGCGGCGTGATCGCGCCGATCGCGACGAGCGCCACCAGCAGATAGATGGGGATGACGATCAGGAGCGAGAGGAAAATGGCGCGCGGTACATTGCGCTTCGGCGCCTCGACTTCTTCGCTCGTCTGGGCGATGATCTCGTACCCCTCGAACGCGATGAACGTCAGCCCCATCGCCGCAAACACCCCGCCCCACCCCTGCTCCAGGAACGGCTCGAAGGCGCGCTGCCACCGGTCCCGCCCGGCCATCACCGCGAGCCCCGCCGCGATGAACGCCAGGATCACCGCGACCTTCCCGACCGTCACGACGTTCCCCACCTTCCCCGTCTCCGCAGCTCCCCGATAATTGACGTACGCGAACACCACGGTGGTCGCGACCGCGAGCCAGCGCTCCAGCCTCATGAAGCCCAACTGAAACGGCGGCACGCCCGCCGCCTCGAGCACCAGCCGGAAGTAGGCGCCGAAGCCGAGCGCGTATACCGAACAGGCGACGGCGTGCGCGAACCACGACATCCAACCGGACAGGAAGCCGTTCGGGTCGGGCAGCGAGGACTTGACCCACAAGTAGCCGCCGCCCGCATCGTGGAACGCACTCCCCAGTTCGGCGTACGTCATCGCCGTGAGGAGCGCCACGATGCCGTTCAGGAGGAAGACCAGCAGCAGGGCCGGTCCGGCCACGCCCGCGGCGATCCCGGTGAGCACGAAGATCCCGGCGCGATCATCGCCCCGACGCCGATCATCGTAATGTCCAGGAGCCGCATCTCGCGGCTGAGACGGATTTCGGCGGGCATCGCCCCTTGCAGACGCGGGACCGATGTCACAATGCCCGCCATTCCCAGCGCCGCAAGGCGTGGCCTCTCCGATGACGCGCCCATGAACACATCCTCGGGCGGCCCTGCCCCTGTCGGGCTGGTGCTGTCGGGCGGCGGGGCCCGCGCAGCGTACCAGGTCGGTGTGCTGGCCGCGCTCGTGGAGCGCGCGCCCTCGCTCACGTTTCCCATCCTCACCGGCGTTTCTGCCGGGGCGATCAACACGTTGTACCTCGGGGCGTACCGCGGCTCGTTCGCGACTGCCGTGAGCGCGCTGCGCCGTGAGTGGAGCGCCCTGACGGTGGACCACGTGTACCGCGTCCGCCCCATCCAGCTCGGTCGCGCCGCGCTGCGGTGGCTGCTCCAGTCAGCCGTAGGGCGTCGTTCCGGCCCGACGACGTTGAAGGGACTGCTCGACATGGAGCCGTTGCGCACGTTCCTCGCTCGCAGCCTGGACGTCGGCGGGCTGGAGGCCAACCTCGCCGCGGGACGTCTGCGCGCCGTCGCCCTCACGGCGACGTCGTACTCGAGTGGGGACACGGTGACGTTCGTACAGGGCAAACCCGAGATTCCCACCTGGAAGCGCGCGCGCCGCCTGGCCGTGCACACCAGGTTGACGATCGACCACGTACTGGCGTCCTCGGCGATCCCGCTCCTGTTCCCCGCGGTGCGGCTCGGGGACGAGTTCTACGGGGACGGCAGCGTCCGCCAGACGGCCCCACTCGCTCCCGCGATCCACCTCGGCGCGGGGGCGGTGGTCGCGATTGCGATGCGGAGTCGTGAGCCCGCCCAGACCCGCGGGTCGCCGCTCGAGTATCCCAGTGCGGCGGAGGCATTGGGGATGGTCCTGGACTCCATTTTTCTCCAGGCGCTCGACGCCGACGCCGAGCGCCTCGAGCGCGTCAACCGGCTCCTCGCCGCGATGCCACCGGGAGTGGCGCCGCCCGACGGCCTGCGGCCCCTCTACCTGTTGATGCTGCACCCCTCGCAGGATCTGGGGACGTTGGCCACGGGCCACATCGACGCGCTGCCGCGAACGGTGCGGCTCGTCGTCGAGAGCGTAGGCGGGCAGCGGGTCAAGGCGTCGGACTTCCTGAGCTACCTCCTCTTCGAGCCCGCCTATACGTCGCGACTGATGGACCTGGGCTACAGCGACGTGGAGCGAGACTGGCCGCGCATCGCTGGCTTCCTCGAGCAGGCAGGGCTCTGACGCTTCGAACCACGACTCGTCGTCGGCTGCCGCAGGGGGTCAAGCTGGCCCCAGGCGTTGCACGCCCGGTTCGGCGCCCCGAATGTGCGGTATGGCGAACCCGGGATATCCAGGTCCCCACGGACTATTCAGCCGCCCGATGCGGGCGCTCCACGAGTCTGCCCGCACCGTCTCCTCCACGCTGGCGGCGATGAAGGGCGACGAGCACACGCAGCTCCTGGTACTCGCCGTGACGATCGGTGCCGCGGCCGGGGGGGCCGTGCTCGTCTTCTACAAGGCGATCGACGTCATCCAGGACCTCGTCCTACGCAGCGCGCTCCGCGGCGACGTCCCCGCTCAACTCGTGATTCCCGGGTTCGTGGCGCTGGCCCTCGTGGTGTGCCGGGCGCTGGTGCGCTGGGGCGCCAGCGATTCGCCGGGGGAGAACATACCGGACGTGATGTATCGGGTGACCGTGAAGGGGGGCGTGATCCGGTCTCTGCCGGTCGTGGTGAGGACCCTCGGGGCCGCGGTGATCATCGGCACCGGTGGGTCGGTGGGCGCCGAGGGACCGGTGGTCGTCTTAGGAGCGGCGGCAGGGTCTCGCATCGGGCGCTGGCTCCGCGCCTCGCCCAAAGCGGCTTCGCACGCTGGTCGGCTGCGGGGCGGCGGCGGGGATCTCGGCGGCGTTTAACGCGCCGATCGCCGGCGTCATCTTCGGCATCGAGAAGATCCTGGGGGCGGCGGGCGGAATGGCCCTCGGCCCGTTCGTCGTCGCTAGCATCCTCGCCGCCACGGTAGGGCGCGCCGCGTTCGGTGACCGCCCCGTCATGGCGCTCCCCACCGCGTTCGGCGTAGCATCGGCGTGGGAGCTACTCCTCTACGTCGGCCTGGGTGTCGTTACCGGCGTGTTCGCGGTGCTCTACTCGCGGGGGGTCTGGAAAACGCAGGACGCGTTCGCCGGCCTCTCCGCCCGCTGGATCCAGGTTCTCCTTGGCGCGCTGATCGTCGGCGGGCTCGATCTCGCGTTCCGGGCGGACCTCTGGGGTCACGGTCACGAGAGCCTCGACCTGGGCATCGTGACCGCCCGAGGTGGGCTCTTCCAGCTGGCGCTTGCGGCGGCCAAGCTCGTCGCCACGGCCGTGACGTTCGGCGCGGGCGGAACGGGGGGCGTGTTCACTCCCGCGCTGTTCATCGGCGCGACGCTGGGTGGCGCCTACGGCGTGGCGCTGCGCGACCTCCTGCCCGGCGCCGAGTTCGCCCCGGGCGCACTTGCCGTCGTCGGTATGGCGGGCCTCGTGGCCGGCGCGACCCACGCACCGCTCACCGCCATCATGATGGTGTTCGAAATGACGGGGGACTACGGTCTGATGCTCCCCTTGATGTTGACCAGCGTGCTGGCCTACGGCATCGCCCGGCGTCTGCATCCTGAATCGATCTACACCGAGTGGCTGGTCCGCCGGGGGGTGGTGCTCACACAGGGCGCCGACGCCGCAGTGCTCGCGCGACTTCCGGTGCACGAATGCCTGAACCGTCGACCAGTCGTGATCCCCGAGGGAGCGAACCTGCAGCGCATCGTCGAGCTCATCGGAGACAGCCGGCAGACCGACTTCCCGGTGGTGGACGATTGCCGGACACCTCGTCGGTATGCTCACGCACGCGGCGGTGCGCGAGGCGCTGGAGAACGGAGATCAGCTCTGGAGCATCCTCCTCGCCGCCGACCTTGCCGCGCCGGAGCGCGACCCCCTAACCAGCGAGGCACGCTGCTCACGGCGCTGCGACGGCTGGGTGGTCGGGACGTCACATTGCTGCCCGTCGTCTCGCCGGACGATCGCTCGCCGCCCGAGGAAACCCTTAGCCGGCAGGACCTGATGGCCGCCTACGAGCGCGGCCTCACCGCAGAAGGACACTGAGGGCTTCGTGCCAGTCATCCTCAAATGGAAAGGACCGAATGCGATCATCGATCCTGCTCGGCGGGCTCGCGCTCGGCCTGCTCGCTCCGGCCCCGGTGGTCTCACAGCAGCACCTGCTGCTGAAGAATGGCGACCGTCTCACCGGCCGTCCGTCTGCGTCAGCTCGGTGAAGGAGTCGGTCAGGGGAGGCGGACAGCGATGCCCCGTTGCAGGCTACCCGCGACGGTGAACGCCTCCACCGCAAACGCCGCGCCGAGCAGCCAGGGGCGCACGCGCGCGGGCACGGCCGCCGCCGCGCCGAGCACGGCCAGCCCGGTGACGGCCGTGTAGGTATCCAGCTGCCCGACGCTGGGACGCGGACCGAGAATCGGATTCGTCTCGCGCCACCCGCGCCAGCCGTCGCGGGCGAGGCCGCGCGTCTGGCCGGCGTCGATCAACAGGGCAGCGGCGAAGGCGCTGGCGAGCGTCACGTCGGTCGCGCTCCATCCGAAGCGCACGGGCACCCTGCGCGCCGCCCGGAGCTGGAGCGGAACAGGCGCTGCCGCGCGGGCGCTCAGCGGCCCCACGGTCGAACGGGGCCGCAGCATGGCCTCCTGGCTCTGGTGCGGGAACGTCGCGTGACGGCGATCGGCGTGGGCCGCGCTCGAGAGGCGAAGGTGCTTCGCGGCGTGCTGCGCGGTAGCCCCAGCGGGGACTGCCCCGAGGACTGCGGCCACGACCAGGATTACTGCGGTGTGCTTCATGCGCCACTATCCTTGCAAGGCCGATGCCACGTTATTCGGACACAATCCGCTGGTGTGCGGCATCTTGCCGCACACCGTGCAGATCGCGTCGCCCGTTGTTGGCGTATGTGCGGCAGGGAGACTTACGGC
>JBOHSI010000154.1:0-7443 GCA_050733055.1 Gemmatimonadales bacterium | reverse complement strand
ACCGGCTGACGCCCAGCCGGCTGTTCGGCGCTGTCGGAGTGGCCGGAGCGCGCGCGTGATCGATGTCCAGCAACACGGAAGCCCCTGACCATGAGGAGTAGGCCTATCCGGAGTCTCCAGTTGGCTCTGTCCCTACCTGCGACACTGGCGTGCCTATTCGTGCCCGACCGTGCCGGTGCGCAGGGGAGCGAGCGACTCTTCGATTCGAAGAGGGTGCTGGAGCTGCGGATCGCGACGGACCTCAGCTCCCTGATGCGCGAGCGGGACTCACTGAAGCTGCAGCCACACCCCGGCACCTTAACCTACGTGGCCGCCAACGGCGAGCGAGTCTCGATGGAAGCGGTGCTCAAGTTGCGGGGGCACTGGCGACGGCAGAAGCGGAACTGCGACTTTGCACCGATCAAGGTCGACTTTCCCAAGGGCGCTCG
Organism: Gemmatimonadales bacterium; assembly: GCA_050733055.1. Lineage (GTDB taxonomy): Bacteria > Gemmatimonadota > Gemmatimonadetes > Gemmatimonadales > GWC2-71-9 > DASUAL01. Next base: position 7,015 of record JBOHSI010000154.1, on the reverse strand, counting down.
GTCCGGAACGATCTTCGAGGACCAGGGCGATCTCAAGCTGGTGACCCACTGCCGGAGCAAGAGCGCCGAGTTCGAGCAGTACGTACTCCGGGAGTACGTGGTTTACCAGCTCGCCAACCTGCTGACCCCGGTGAGCCTGCGTGCTCGCCTGGTGCGCGCGACCTATGTCGACACCGTCGGGAAACAGGATTCGCTGACCCGCAACGGCTTCTTCATCGAAAACGACAACCGGGCGGCCGCCCGGAACAACGCCGAGGTGCTCAAGATCAAGGGCGCGATGTGGGACAACATCGACCCCGAGCGCGGCGCGCTGGTCTCGGCGTTCGAGTACATGATCGGCGGCAGCGACTGGTCGCTGGTCGCCTTGCACAACATCGTCCTGTTCCAGGACAAGGAGACCGGCGCCGTCTGGCCCATGGCGTACGACTTCGATTGGACCGGGATCGTCTGGACCAGCTACTCGTTCCCCGACTACCGGCTCCCCATCAAGTCGGTACGCGAGCGCCTGTATCGAGGGATGTGCCGCACGCCTGAGCAATGGGCTCCCATCCTGTCGAAGTTTCAGGAGAAGAAGCCGGAACTGTACGCAGTGTACGACAGTCTGCCGGAGCTGGACCCGAAGTACGTCAAGCACACTCGAGAGTACCTAGACGCGTTTTTCGAGGTGATCAGCAACCCCCGGAAGATGAAGCGGGAGATGATCGACACCTGCCGACCGGGGGCGTAGCTCGACATCGGGTCGCGGTAACGCACAGTTCCGGGCGTACCCAGTACGGCGGCGCTTCACCCTCGCCCGACCGCCCGGCCACCAGCGGCGCTGACGTCAGCGACGCCCTCAATGCTCGGGCGACGGTGGGCGCCGAATGGCGAGCACGTAAACCGATGGGAGCAATCCAATCAGGACTATAGCGTCAAGCACGAGAAACAAGGGGTCGGTGGTAGTGAAGTACAGTACCGTCAAATAGCTGGCTTCGACGATCCTGCCCCGCCAAACGAGCGCCAGGCACCTGAAGAATACCAACCCACCTCACCCTCGGTCGGAACCAGCATCCCGTTTCTTTCCTGGTAGGTCCGGAAGTGTCCCTCCCAAGGAGTCTGGACGTACTCACCGTCGAATCGACCCCAGCGACCTGGAGAGTAGATTCCGGTCACCTCGCCGGCATCGTTGAACCAGAACTCGAGCGAGACCGTGATGCCCGCATCAGTCAAGGTAGCCATGGCCTTCGTGCCGTTGATTGCGCTCCATTGTAAGGCTGCGCTCGGCAGCAGTGCGGTGGGGTACCGGACGGCCTCGGCGAGATAGCGATGGAGGGAGCCAGAGTTCAACTCCTGCCGGCCGCTGTCGCTGGCCATCGAAATGGCCGAGACAAGACTCACCCGACCAGATCCTTGCCCGGCGACGTACGCGTCGCGCACGCGAACATGAACCAGTGGTGCGATCCTGACCCGCGCGTTCCAAAGGAATCCATTCGCCGGCGGTGCGATGACCTGGCTAGCCTCGAATGGCGACCAACGGTCCTTCTCGATGTCGGTACGGAGTTGGCCAACCTGGCTCAAGCGGGCTACGCGGATCGGCCGCTGCCCGTCTCGGAGCACGTGCCGCAAGTATCGCGCGAGCGGCGCAGGCAATGCGTCGAGCCGCGTGAAATCAACGGGAGCGCGCGCCTTCATCCGAGGCGCCGCAAGAAGGGTCTCGGTAAGCTGAGCAGTTGATCGCTTCTGTTGCAACGCACCGACGCTCAGAGCGAGGATCACTACGAGCGCGAGTAAGCCGAGAACCGTTAGCGTGAGTTTCACGCACCTTCAGCCTCAAGCGCTTGTTACGCCGCGGAGCGTGCCTGGTAGCGACGAGCAGCGCCGCCGCGCCCCAAACCAGGGCGATGATCACGATGACCAGATTGGCGCGAGCCACCGCGAGGCCGCCGGCCCAAAGTGCCGTCCGCAGGCCAGCCAACCGCCGGCCGCGCCGCGGTTGCCGCGCGTGACGAACTCAAAGATCTCCTTAATGGTCCGTTGCCGTCAGCCCGATCACAGCCCGGCGCTCTTGGAGTTCAGCGGGTCCGGGTGTTTTAGGCCGCGGCCGCGAGGAGCGGCGGCGCTGTTCAGTGGGCTAAGGGCCCCGTTCCCACCGCCATACCGGCCCATCGTCGGGGTCAACGACGGTGCCGGTGCAGCGGAACCCGCACTTCACGAGGACACGCGTCGAGGGGTTTGGCGCCGGCAGCGTATGCGCCCTCACCAGCCGAACTTGCCCAGTGGCGAAGGCAAAGTCGACGAGCGCGGCTGCGGCCTCGGTGGCGTAGCCGTGGCCCTCAGAGCTTGGCACGATGCCGTAGGCAATTTCGACCGTGCCGCTGGAATCCGGCGGACCCTTGAATCCTGCGCTGCCGATCACGGAGCGGCTTTCGCGATGCACATTCGGCAATGCCACACGGTGCCTCCGGTCAGCGGATCGAGCGCCGCCATCACCCCTCCGTACCCGACGAGCAAATGCCCGAGCGAACTCACCCGAACCCAGAGGCGCCCCCCGACCGGATACGTCCAGGCGACGCCGCCCAGCTCGGCGTTGAGCGCGACCAGACCCTGCTCGGTCGCGACCAGGAGATGCCCGGAGGGCCCGACGCGGGTGAACCGGATGTTCGCGGGAGCGGTATAGGTCCAGAGCGTGTCCGACTGGGCGCTGCCCTCCGCGCCACCCAGGGCCAGTAGCACGACGAGGCAATGACACGGACGAGCGTGCATGGAACCTCCCTCGAAGCCGGCGCGGCGAGGTTACGCGGGTCGGTACACCCCCCACACGCCCCGCAACACGTCGCTGATCTCCCCCACGCTGCACCGCGCCCGCACCGCCACGATGATCGGCTCCATCAATGGTGCTGCGGCATCGCGCGCCGCGACCTCAAGCTCGCCTAGGGCCCGTTTCACGTCTCCCGCCTCCCGTCTCCCCCGTATCTCCCCCACCCGCCGCCGCTGCGCCGCGGCGAGCGCCGAGTAGTCGGGCCCCGCAACCGACGACACCGGCTCGTCCGTGACCTGCTCGTTGACCCCCACGACCGTCTGCTCGCCGGACTCGACCGCCCGCTGCTGCGCGTACGCGCTCCGCGCGATCGCCTCCTGGAATAGCCCGCGCTCGATCGCCCGCGCGGCGCCACCGGCGCGCTCGACCTCGTCCACCAGCGCCCGCGCCCCGCGCTCGATCTCGTCGGTGAGCGACTCGACATACCAGCTGCCCCCGGCGGGATCGGCAGTCGCGGGAACGCCGGTCTCGTGCGCGAGAATCTGCTGGGTCCGCAGGGCCAGCGTCGCGCTCTGCGCGGTGGGAAGCGCCAGCGCCTCGTCGTAGGCGTTGGTGTGCAACGACTGCGTCCCGCCCAACACCGCGGCGAGCGCCTGGATCGCCACCCGCACGACGTTGTTCTCGGGCTGCTGCGCGGTGAGAGTCGAGCCGCCGGTCTGAGTGTGGAACCGCAACCGGCAAGCGGAGTCCGCTGCGCCGAAATTCTCCCGCATGAGGCGCGCCCACAGCCGGCGCGCGGCGCGGAACTTCGCGACCTCCTCGAACAGATCGGTGAACGCGGCGAAGAAGAACGAAGCCCTAGGCGCGAACCGGTTCACATCCAACCCCGCCGCCACCACCCGGCGCACGTACTCGAGCCCGTTCGCGAACGTGAACCCGAGCTCCTGCACCGCCGTCGCCCCCGCCTCGCGCATGTGATAGCCCGAAATCGAAATCGGATTGAAGCTCATCCCCTCCGCATCCACGAACCGGAACACGTCGGCGACGAGCCGGAGCGAAAGCTCGATCGGATAGATGTACGTCCCGCGCGCGATGAACTCCTTCAGGATGTCGTTCTGGAGCGTCCCCTGAAGCTGCGCGCGCGCGACGCCCTGCTCTTCCCCCACCACGATGTACATGGCGAGCAAGATCGGCGCGGTGGCGTTGATGGTCATGGACGTCGAGACCTTGTCGAGCGGGATCTCGTGGAACAGCAGCTCGAGATCGTCCACGGTGTCGATCGCCACCCCCGCCCGCCCCACCTCGCCCTCGGCCATCGCATGGTCCGAGTCGTAGCCCATCTGGGTCGGGAGATCGAACGCGACGGAGAGACCGGTCTGACCCGCGACGAGCAAATGCCGGAACCGCGCATTCGTCTCCTCCGCGGTCCCGAACCCGGCATACTGGCGCATGGTCCAGAGCCTGCCGCGATACATCGTGGGATGCACACCGCGCGTGAACGGGAACGCGCCGGGGCTCCCGAGGTCCTTCGCGGGATCGCCGCGCCAGGCCTCGGGCCCGTACACCGGCTTGCGCTCGGTCACGCGGGCACGCCCTCGGCGGCCAGCACCTCGGCGGCGAGCGCGACGTCGGCCTTGCTGCCGATCACGAGCGGGGTCCTCTGATGCAGGGTCTTGGGCACGATGTCGAGAATCGGCCGGCGCCCGTCGGTCGCCAGCCCGCCCGCCTGCTCCACCACCAGCGCGAGCGGCGCCGCCTCGTACAACAGCCGCAGCTTCCCCTCGGGCGACTTGGTGTCCGCGGGATACAGGAAGATCCCGCCGGACATGAGGTTGCGGTGGAAATCGGCGACCAGCGAGCCGATGTAGCGCGCGTTCTTCGCCTGTACCCGGGCGTCGCCGTTCTTGAACGCGCCCACCACACGCTGCACCGGCGGCGCCCAGCGGTTCCAGTTGCTCTCGTTCACGCTGTAATACCTGCCGACCTCGGGCGTCCGGATGTCGGGGTGCGACAGCAGGAACTCGCCGATCGTCGGGTCGAGCGTGAAGCCGTGCACCCCCTGCCCCGTCGTGTACACCAGCATCGTGCTCGAGCCGTACAGGATGTAGCCCGCCGCGATCTGCTTGCGCCCCACCTGGAGACAGTCGGCCAGCCCGGGCTCGCCCTTCACTGGCGTGACCCGGCGGTGCAGCGAGAAGATCGTGCCGATCGAGACGTTGACGTCGATGTTGCTCGAGCCGTCCAGCGGATCGTACAGGATCACGTACTTGCCGCGCCGCGAGCTGGGCGGGCACAGCATCGGCTCCTGGTCCTCCTCCGACGCCACGATGCAAACGCGGCCCGTGTGCTGGACCGCGTTCTGGATCGTGTCGTGCGCGAACAGGTCGAGCTTCTGCTGCAGGTCGCCGGAGACGTTCACCGCGCTCGCCCCGGCGGCCCCCAGGATGTCGGTGAGCCCGGCGCGGCGGACGTGGCGCGAGATGATCTTGGCGGCGAGACAGAGATCGTACAGCAGATTCGACAGCTCCCCCGTCGCCTCGGGGTGCAGCCGCTCCTGCTCCATGATGAACCGCTCAATCGTGATGACGGAAGTCGATGAGTGCACGCGCGCTGTCCACGACTAAGGTGACGGTACCCGCTCGGTCGGTGCGGAGCACCTCGACGTTGTGCTCGGCGAGCCGCGCGAGCACCTCGGGCGCGGGGTGCCCGTAGCGGTTTCGTGCCCCGACGCTGATCACCGCCCGCTCGGGACGCAATTCCGCCAGCCACTCGGGCGAAGTGGCGCTCCGCGAGCCGTGGTGGCCGACCTTGAGCACGTCCACGTCACCCACCCGCCCCGCGAGCCGGGCCTCGACCGGGATACCGGCGTCCCCGGCGAACACCAGCCGCGCCCCGCCAAACCGCACGAGCAGCACGACCGAATGCTCGTTCACGTCTCCCGACCACGCCATCAGGGCGCTGTCGGGACTCAGCACCTCGACCGCCACGCCGTCGACCTCGAGCCGGTCGCCCGCGCGGGCCTGTCGCCAGCGGGCGCCCGCACCCTCGACGGCGGCCAGGAACTCGAGGTAGAGCGGCTCGCCCACGGGTTCCCCCGGCTCGATGACGAGCGACGAGTCCCCGAACGTCTCGAGCACCGCGGCCAGCCCGCCGTAGTGGTCCGCGTGGCCGTGCGTCGCCACGACGAGGGCAAGGCGCTCGACACCGTGGCGCCGCAAGAACGGGACCACCACCGCGCGCCCCGCGTCGCGGTCGGCCGTCCGCGGCCCACCGTCGATCGCGATCCAGCGACCGTTCGGGGTCCGCAGCAGGGCCGCGTCCCCCTGCCCTACGTTCAGGAAATGTACCGTCAAGCAACGGCAAGCGTCGAGTGTGACGACGTCGCGCAACCCCGTCCCCACGCAAACCGTGACCAGGAAGGCGACGCGCGCCGCGATCAGCCAGGGACGCCGCGGCGAGGTCCAGAGCCACCACGCGGCCGCCGCGACCGCCAGCCACACGCCGGCCGCGCCCCAGCCGGGCACCATGACGACGTGCCCCAGCGGCACCGCCGCCGCGACCCGCGCCGTCACGTCGAGCAGCGCGAGCCCCAGCCCCGATCCCGCGGCGAGGAGGTGCGCCAGCCCGGGAACAACCGACGAGAGCGCGAGCGACAGGACGAGGCCGGGGACGGCGATGCCCGCCAGCGGAATCGCGACGAGGTTCGCGAGCACGCCGATCGGCGCCACCGTGCCGAACGCGAACGCCGTGATCGGCGCGGTCACGACCGTCGCCGCGATCGCAGGCGCGACCAGGCGCAGCGCGAGCGGACGGCGCGCCGTCGCCCGATCGGCCCAGATGACCGCGCCGATCGCCGCGACCGAGAGCCACGCCCCGACCGAACGCATCGCCCAGGGATCGACCAGCAGCACGAGCAACGCCGCGAGCGCGACGGTCCCCGTGGGCGCAACGACGCGCTGCCGCAGCCGCGCCACGCCGGCGAGCACGAGCATCACCGCGGCGCGGGTCGCGGGTGCCGGGAAGCCCAGCAGCCACAGGTAGCCCAGCAACACCACCGCCGAGGCGCCAAGCTGGCGACGCGGCGTGAGCCGCAGCTTGCTGAGCACGAGCCCGAGCCAGACGGCCAGGAAGCCCACGTGCAGCCCGGAGATGGACAGGATGTGGGTCAGCCCGGAGCGGACGTAGCGCTCCCGCACCGCGGCCTCGAGCGCCGCGCGCGGCGCGAACACGAGGGCGTTCACGATCGGGGCGTGCCCGCCGAACAGCGCCGCGCTGCGC
>JBOHSI010000153.1:0-5661 GCA_050733055.1 Gemmatimonadales bacterium | reverse complement strand
TCGGTTTTGCTCCCGGTGTTGAAGCAGCCGAGGTTGTCGCGGTTGAACGCGTTGAACACGTCCACGGTCACTCCGAGCGTCGTCCGCCCGATGTTGGGGGAAGTCCTTGCGGAGCCGGAGATCGACGGTCCGGTAGGGGAAGGTGCCGGGCACCGTGAAGCCCCCGCGCTCGTAGCCGGCCCCGCAAAACCGCCCCGGGCAGCCGACGTCCTGACGGAATTTGCCCCCCCAGCGTGATCAGGCCGCCGAACTCGATGCCGAAGAGATGGGGTACATCCAGAATCCAGTTGGCCACCACGCGGCGCTTCTCATCGTTGGACGGGTGGCTTCGGGATATTCACCGTGTTGGGGAAAGCGAACCCGTCGCCCAGGCCGTCCACGCCCTGAAGGGACCGCGTGGTGTAGGAGTACGCCAGGCCGGCGCCCCAGCCGAAGTTCTCGCTGGAGCGGCGGTAGGGCCGGTCCACCTGGATCTGCAACGCGTCGTACCAGGTCTTCACGTCGTTCGTGGAGAAAAGGAAGTTGCGGAAGCCGTGGGCCCCGAGGTTGAAGCTGGTGCAGCAGGAGCCGTTCGGGTTGAGTCCGAAGTTGGTCCAGTTGAGCACCAACCCGTTCACGCTGCGGACGCCGGCGTACGTCACCGAGATGAGGGCATCACCGATCAACCGCCGCACGCCCAAGCTGAACTGCCTCGACTTGGGTGGCTTCGCCTTGCTGTCGATCAACCAGGCCTCGGGGGTGCCGAAGGTACCGGCGAGGGCGTCCAGGGTCGCCTTGTCGGCGGTCAGGTACGAGTCGTTCCAGGCCACCTGACCCGCGGCCGGGGTCGAGTCGGGGTGGGCGAAATCGACGAAGAAGGTCGGATGGGTCAGCTTGATAGTCTCGTCGACGGCGAAGAGGTCGAACAGCGAGCGGTCGTAGTAGATGCCGAAGCCGCCGAAGATCGTGGTCTTGTTATCCCGGTCGAGCGCGTAGGAGAACCCGAGCCGCGGCTGGAAGGCGCCGTAGAACGGCTTCCGGTTGCTGCCGGTGCTGATGTAGCGGCTGAGGTCGAGCGGGGTCGGCATCGAGTCGTTGTACCGCGTGAGGGTGTCGACCACGTTCTGCGGCGTCACGTAATCGTAATTCAGCATGTGGGACTCGTAGTCCCAGCGGATCCCCAGGTTTAACGTGAGCCGCTGCGTCGGGCTCCAGTCGTCCTGCAGGTAGACGCCGATCTGGTTGTTGTTGGTGTTGAGGATCGGATTGCCGGTGCCGTAGACCAGCTCGAAGGGGTTCCGGAACGCGAACGACAGCTTGCTGCCGCAGGTGGGATGGCAATCCACGCTGTCGGCGTACACGAACTTCGGCGTCCCGTCGTTGTCCTTGAACACGTTGTACGCCGCGAAGTCGAAGTTGACGCCTACCTTGAAGACGTGCTGCCCCGCCGCCTGGAATCCGGAGTAGGTGAGGTCGTTGCGGAAGCCGAGCCGCTTCTGGATGAAGTCCTGGGTGCTCTCGTAGCTGCCGATCGTATTGTCGGTGTTGTTGAACCGATAGGCCCGCACCGGCAGGCCCGGGGTGTTGGGGACGAAGCCCCGGCGGAAGCGCGAATAGTCCACCTTCGCTTCGTTGAGCCACGGCCCAGAGAAGTAGTTGTATCTGAGTTGCCCGATGAGCACCTTGTTGCCGAAGTCCTGCGCAAACTGGAAGGCTCGGCGGTCGCCGAAGTCCCGGATTTCGGTCTCATGGCGATTGCTGAAGCTCAGCTCGACGGAGGAGTTCGGGTTGAGCGCGTAGTTCAGCTTGCCGAACAGCAGCGTCTCGCGGAACGGTGACGTGAAGTTGCCGTTGTACTGGGCAAGATTGACCGTATCGAGCGCCGGAAACGTCCCGACCGGCGGCGGCGTAATGTTCACCCGATTCGCGCGGTTCTGGTAGTTTCCCTCGTAAGACCCGAAGAAGAACAGCCGGTCCCGTTGGATGGGGCCGCCGGCACTCAGGGCGAGCAGGGAGCGGGTGTAGTCCGGCTCCCTAAACGTCGTCGGGTTGGCATTCTTATCGGCGCGCTGGAAGGTGTCCAGCGCCACCAGCCCCTTGCTCTGATAGCCGAATAACGCATTTCCGCTCCAGACGTTGCCGCCGGACCTGGTCGTCGCCGAAATGATGGCGCTGGAGGACTTCTGGTACTCGGCCTTGAAGTTCTGGCTGATCACCCGGTACTCCTGGATGGCGTTCCGGGGGAAGGGATTGCCCTTGCTGTTGTCCTGGCCGGCGACGCCGCCTTGCGTCAGGTCGTTCTTGAGGCTGGTGCCGTCGATGAAGAGGTTGACCGCGTTCGCGCTCTGGCCGCCGGCCCGGAAAGTTCTGGTGTTCCCGTTGATGCGATCCTCGGTGACGGTGATGCCGGGCGCCAGCGCCGCCAGGTCGAGGAAATTCCGGCTCGGCGTGGGGAGCCGCTCGATCTGCTGCGGGGTCACGTTGGTCGCGACTTCCGACGTTCGCGTTTCGCTGGCAGGGGTGGCCACGACGGTGACGCCCGCCAGTTCTATCGCCCCCGCCTGCAGGGCATAATCGACGAGCAACGTGGCCCCGATCTGTACGACAAACCGTCGAGCCTGCGGACTGTTCCCGATGTGACGGGCGGTCAGGTCGTAGGTTCCGGGCACTAGACCGACAAGGATGTACGCGCCTTCCGCAGTGGAGGTCGTCGTGCGCGAGACGCCGTTGTCCACGTTACGCGCCTGGACCTCGGCACCACTCAGGGGCGCGCCGTTCTGGTCCCTGACGTACCCACGAATCGTGCTGGTGGTTGTCTGCGCAGCGGCGTGATCCGCCGCCAGGACGAGGAATCCGGCCAACGCGAACGCCCGTCCCAGCCATCGCATCCCGTGTGAAATGGTCATGCTTCCTCTCCCTCCGAGAGTGTGAGCCAATGCAACTAACCAAGATCTGCCGTCTAGGCGGGTCCAGCACCGCAGGAGCGGCGCACGACCAGCGTTGTGGCAAGCGTCTCGCGGCGAAGTTCTCGGCCGGCCCGTTGGCGCAGGGCGTCGAGCAGCCGGTCCGTTGCGCGTTTGCCAAGCTCGCTTATGTCTACATGCACCGAGGTGAGCGGCGGATCGACATACCGCGTCATCGGGATGTCGTCGAACCCGGCGACCGCGATGTCCTCGGGCACGGCGAGACCGGCGTCGCGGAACGCGCCGCCAAACGCCATGCAATCGTTGGCGGCGAACACCGCGCTGGGATGCAAGACCTCGCTCAGGATGCGTTGGGCGGCGTGGCCCGCCGCTTCGCTGAAGTCACCGGGCAGCTCGAGGGCCGGATCCGCTTCGGGACCGAGCTCGGTCACGGCCGCGCGATACCCCCGCAGCCGCTCGGCGGCGTCGAAATTACGCTCGGCCCCGCAGATCATCGCGATACGGCGATGGCCGACCGACGCCGCCAGGTTCCGGATCATCGCGAAGCCCGCTAAGTTCTTCTGCTGCATAGTCCGGCCAGGTAGCTCAGTTGGTAGAGCAGCGGACTGCAAATCCGATTCAACAACATCACAGCTGGCATTCAAGCCTACTGGTTCTTTGGAGGTGACGTCAAGGGCCTCAACCAAGGGCAGGTGGCAGCGGGCATTGCGGTGAGGGGAGACCTCTTTCAAGGCTCCCTTCACGAAGACCAGTAACGGGGCGTTGCCTGGCCAGACGGGGCGATTTTGCGACAGGCGAATTCCTAGACCGGTTTTAAGGCCCGTGCGATCGACTCGTTTCTGCGCGCCTTCAACGCCGCCGGCAAGGTCCGCGAGCTGGAGCAGCAGGTGAAGGCGCTGACAAAGCGCCTGCGCGAGGAGCGGCCGTGAGCATCCGCCTGCGCCTCGCCCCGCGGGTGGGCGCGTTCGACGCACCCGACGCCATGGCCCGCGCGATCGAGCGGACCCGCGTGGTCGTGGAGTGCGACCGCTGCTCGAAGGTGATCCCCGACGGCTTCGGCACGGTTGTCTGGAGCGCGAGCGAGGCGTGGGAGGGAACGGCGTTCGACGTGGTGCACGCCGCGTGTCTCGACGACCACCTGCGCGAGACGTTCACCTACGAGCAGCGGGTGGACATCCGCACGATGCCGCTCGCCGATCTCCTCTCGGGCCTCGCCGCGGCGCTCGGCCGGGCCGTAGATCCGGGCAAGACCGGGCGGCGGCGCGATACCCGGCCCCGACCCTCCTAACCGACAGCGCGGCGGTCTAGCCGCCCGCGCCCTGCCCCCTCGTAACCGCCGGCGCTGCTGCTGCTCCGGCGGCTGTGATTTTCGGCGCCCCCAGATGGGATAGATAGTGGAACGACCCCGGGCCCCGCGCTCCGCCGCGTCGAGGATGCTCGGCGGCATTAGAAGGCGGCGCGAGCGCGGACCGGGTTTCACGCATCGAACGAGGATACTACCAATGCCTACCGACCCCAAGCTGAACGAGCTCGCCCGCAAGTCCGCGCTGTACGCGGAGGAGGCGAGCCGCGTCGCGCGCCTGCAGCTGGTCGGCGCGCCGGACCTCACCGGCGACGCGCCGAGCATGCCCGAGATCGAGCGGCGCATCGCCGCCCTGCAGAACCGCGCCGTGGCCGTCACGCGCGAGGCGCTGAACCGCATCATGACCGACGCCGACGCTATCAAGGCGCAGGCGAAGACGGCCGTCGAGGCCAACCGCTACCTGGCGAAGCTCCGCGACGCCGCCCGGGCCCTCGACGCCGCGACCGCGCAGCTGGCGGAGCAGCTCGACGCCGCGAAGTCGGACCCCGACCTCACCCAGCCCGGCCGCGACCGGAAGGTCCTCGACCTGGGGCAGCGGCTCCGCGACGCCGTCTACGGCGTGGTCGAGCGGTACAACGAGGACGAGGCGCGGTTTCTGGCGGGCTTCCCGCCGGTCGCGCCCGGCGAGGTGCCGCTCTCGGACGACGACGCGAAGCGCGTGGTCGTCCTGCTCAACCAGGTCCCGCACCTCGACCCCGCCGAGTTCATCGGCCGCCTCGGGGACGCGCTCGGCCGGATGGACCGGGTCGTCGTCCAGGCGCTGCTCCCGCTCGCCCGCTCCTTCGCGGCGCGGCCGGAGTACCGCGAGCTCGCCGCCGCACGCCGCTGGGCGCGGAGGACCCGCTCGCCCTCGCGATCGCCTACGGCTGTCAATCGTCATGCGAAACTCCCCAGGAGTTGGCATCTGAAAGTCCCCACCCTTGGTTGGGGTGAAGGGTTCCTGGGTCACGATCTCGCTCGGGAGAGGGGGTACCCAGATAGCTCCCCGGGTGGAGATCGTCGCGTATAGGCGATCCTGGCGCGTCATTTTCGTTCGCCGTCCGCGAGGGATGGCCGTTCGCCCCTGACCACGGCCGGCGGCTCGGGTCGCGGCGTCGCCAAGAGGCCGGCACGGCGCTTCTCCTTCAGGCGGTACGATTCGCCTTTGATGTTGATGGTGGTCGCGTGGTGGAGCAGCCGGTCCAGGATCGCACTCGCGATCACGGGGTCGCCAAAGACTTCGCCCCACGCGCCGAGACTCTGGTTACTCGTGAGGAGGATCGAGCCCTTCTCGTAGCGCCGGGACACGAGCTGGAAGAAGAGATTCGCGCCCTGGCGGTCGATCGGGATGTAGCCGATCTCATCAATGATGAGCAGCTTCGGCTGGGTGAGCAGCTTGAGGCGCTCCTCGAGCCG
>JBOHSI010000152.1:0-2632 GCA_050733055.1 Gemmatimonadales bacterium | reverse complement strand
TGGGCGCGCGCCTTCTCGATCTCCTTCGGCAGCACGAAACTGATCTCGTGGTTGAGGCGCTCGACCTCGGCCTGGAGCTTCTTCCTGAGTTCGTCGATCATTGAAGGAACGTGAAACTAGACACATCTTTGCGCATATGCCACTGAAGATCCGGACCTACCACGACCTGACCGAACCGGACCGCTCGGGCCTGGTCGAGCAGATCGGCGTCCAGCGCCGCCGGGTGGCGGACCGCTTGGCGGGGGTGGGGCGCGTGGTCGCGGTGATGAGCGGCAAGGGCGGTGTGGGCAAGAGCTTCGTGACCGCCGGGATCGCCCGCGCGACGGCTCGGGCCGGCCGGGCGGTCGGGGTGCTCGACGCGGACCTGAACGGCCCCACCGCCCCCCAACTCCTCCGCCTCCCCGTTGCCAGTTGCGCGGTGCACGACGGGGTCATCGAGCCTGCGGTGAGCGCAGACGGGGTCCGCTGCTTCTCCATGGCGCTGCTCGTCGAGGACGGTCGCCCGCTGGCGTTCCGCGGCCCCGAGAGCGAGAGCTTCGTGTGGCGTGGGGCGCTCGAGGCGGCGGCGCTCCGCGAGTTCCTCGCGGACGTGGCTTGGGGTCCGCTCGACCTGCTGCTTGTCGATCTGCCGCCGGGCATGCAGCGCTTTGAGGAGCTCGCGGAGTTGTTGCCCGCGCCGCCCGCGGTGCTCGTCGTGACGATCCCCACGCCGGAGTCGCTCGAGGCCGTGCGGCGCGCGCTGCGCGCCGCACTTGAGCGCGGGGCACCGCCGCTCGGCATCGTTGAGAACATGGTGGGCGGCGGCTTCCGCGGTGACGCCGCCGACGCCCTGGCAGGCGAGTTCGGCGTTGCCATCCTCGCACGCCTCCCCTTCGATCCGCCGGACCCAGTCTGGACGGAGCTCGCGGGCCGGCTGTGAAATTCCTCTGCGTCGAGTGCGACCGGCAGATGGTGTTCGAGGAGCGGGAGCTTCCCGGCGACGGGACCCTGGCCGTTGCGTTCAAGTGCCCGGGCTGCGCTCGGGTGATCGCGTTGCTCACCAACCCGTTCGAGACCCAACTCGTGAGCTCGCTCGGTGTCGTGATCGGGGGCCGCACGGTGCCCGCGCAGCCGCTCCAGACGGTCCGCTCGACGGTCGCGACCGGAAGGGACGATGCGTTCGAGGAACCAGGGGAGCGGGGAGCAGCGGGCGGTCCTCGCTGGTCGGCCGAAGCGCAGGAGCGGCTGGGACGCGTCCCGGGATTCGTGCGCGGCATGGTGAAGAAGATCTACCTCGACTACGCGAAACAGCGCGGCATCGCGGAGATCACGCCGGCCGTGATGGACACGGCGCGGACCGAGCTTGGGCTGGAAGGAATGTGAGCGACCTCCGGGAGCGGATCGTCCACGGGCTGCGCGTCGTCATCGATCGGGACCAGTGCGTCGGCTTCGGGGACTGCGTAAAGGAGGCGCCCGACGGTTTCAAACTGGACGACGACACGGTCGCAGCGTTCGTGAATCCGGAGGCGGTCGAGCGCGAGCGGCTGTTGCGCGCGTGCGACGCCTGTCCGGTGGATGCGATCACCGTGTACGATGAGTCGGGTGTGCAAATCGTCCCTGGACCGACTTGACAGTCCCCGTGTCGGGGCACATACTCGCCGCACCAGCAGCCCGGAACCAAATATCCTGGCGGGCTCCGCCCGCCGTGACGGTCGGACAAGACACTCTCGAGCCTCCGTTCAGTTAGGCACCGAACCCGGCGGTTGCCACCGGGCCCGGCGAGAGGGGAGTGTATGCCCCGTCCGGCCCCCTTTACGGAGGTGCCGGTGTACCGCGAGATCTTCCTTCCCGTCGACAACTCCCAGCATTCGGACTGGGCCGCTGACCGGGCGATCGAGTTGTGCCGTAAGTCTGCCGGCCGGGTCACCGGGAACCACGTCTACGCGGCCCGTCTTCACGACGTGCGGTTCCGACAGCTGGAGACCGGCCTGCCAGCCCGCTTTCAGACCCCCGAAGAGATCAAGAAGCAGCGCAAGATCCACGATAAGCTGATTGAAAAGGGCTTGCAGCTGATAGCTGACAGCTTTCTCGATCAGCTCGGCCGGCGGTGTGAAGCCGCAGGTATCTGCCTGACTCGCCAACTGCTGGAAGGCATCAACTACGAAGAGATCGTCAACGAGGTGAACCGCGGTGCCGGGCGGCTGCCGGGGCTTATCGGTTTCGATCCGAACCGTGCCGCGGGCTACGACGGTGGGGAGAAGGTGCGGAGCGACGTGAAGGTCGGGGAGAACGGTCGCCTCGTCGCGGAGGACGAGGATGGCGCCGCCCGACTCGTCGGCTCGTCCGGGCGCGCGTACGACCTCCTCGCCATCGGCGCGCACGGCCTCGGCCGCCAGTCCTATTCCCAGCTGGGCGGCGTCGTGGCGCGGGTGCTGCGCGGCATCGAAAAGGACGTCCTGATCGTGCGCGACGACCGCCCGCTCGAGCACGGCCGGTACATGGTGTGCGTCGACGGGTCGTCCTACAGCTACAAGGCGATGAAGGCGACGCTCGAACTGGCGCATGCGTTCGGCGGCTCGCTCTTCGTGTGCAGCGCGTTCGACGTGGAGTACCACCACGTCGTGTTCCACAACATCAAGGACGTGCTGTCCTA
>JBOHSI010000151.1:0-9346 GCA_050733055.1 Gemmatimonadales bacterium | reverse complement strand
GCGATGGCGCTCGCGCCACTCGCCTACGTGCTGTGGCAGCGCCACTTGCGCTACAACCCTGCCAACCCCGATTGGGTCGCGCGCGACCGCTTCGTGCTCTCTGCGGGACACGCCTGCATGCTCCTCTACTCGGTGCTCTATCTCGCGGGGTACGATCTCTCGCTCGACGACATCAAGCAGTTCCGCCAGTTGGGCAGCCGCACCCCAGGCCACTCGGAGCACGGCCTCACGCCGGGCGTCGAAGCGACCACCGGGCCGCTCGGCCAAGGCGTCGGGAACGCCGTGGGGATGGCGCTCGCGGAAGCCCACCTCGCCGCGCTGTTCAACCGCCCCGGCCACGCGATCGTCGACCACCACACGTACTTCCTCTGCTCCGACGGCGACCTGATGGAGGGCGTGTCGCACGAGGCCTGCTCGCTCGCCGGCCACCTGCGGCTCGGCAAGCTGATCGGGATCTACGACGACAACCGCATCACGATCGACGGCAAGACGGACCTCGCGTTTTCCGACGACACAGGGCGGCGGTTCGAGAGCTACGGCTGGCACGTGGAGCGGGTGACGGACGGCAACGATCTGGGCGCGCTCGACGCGGCGCTCGCCGCGGCGCGGCGCGCCACCGATCGGCCGTCGCTCGTCATCGTGCGGACCCACATCGCGTACGGCAGCCCGCACAAGCAGGACACGCCGGAAGCCCACGGCGCGCCGCTCGGTGAGGAAGAAGTCAAACTGACGAAGCAGCACCTCGGGTGGCCGAGTCTCGAGCCGTTTCACGTCCCCGAAGCGTCGCTCGCCCACTGGCGTCGGGCCCGGGAGCGCGGTGCGCGGCTGGAGGCCGAGTGGCTGCAGAGCTACGACGCGTATCGGAAGGCGTATCCCGATCTCGCGACCGAGCTCGAGCGGCGCCTTGCGGGACGGCTTCCCGAGGGGTGGGACGCCGACCTGCCGGTGTTCAGCGTGAAGGACGCGCAGGCGACGCGCGCCGCGTCCGGAAAAGTGCTGAATGCCATCGCCGCAAAGGTCCCCGAGCTGATCGGTGGCTCGGCGGACCTGGCGGGCTCCACCCACATGATCTTCAAGAACGGCGGCGATGTGGCCGCCGGGAGCTGGGGCGCGCGCAACATCCGCTTCGGCGTGCGCGAGCACGGGATGGGAACGATCCTGAACGGGCTCGCCCTGCACGGCGCCGTGCGCCCGGTCGGTTCGACGTTCCTGATTTTCTCCGACTACATGCGCCCGCCGATCCGCTTGGCCGCGCTGTGCGACCTGCCCATCATCTACGTGTTCAGCCACGACTCGATCGGGCTCGGCGAGGACGGGCCGACGCACCAACCGATCGAACAGCTCGCCGCTCTGCGCGGGATTCCCAATCTCACCGTCATCCGCCCGGCCGACCCGAACGAGGTCGTCGAGGCATGGCGCGCGGCGCTCCAGCACCGCCACGGGCCGGTCGCGCTCGTGCTCACCCGCCAGAAGGTGCCGGTGATCGACCGCGCGAAGTACGCTCCGGCGAACGGCCTGCGGCTCGGTGCCTACGTGCTCGCCGACGCGTCCGGCGGCAAGCCGGCGATCATCTTGGTCGCCTCGGGTTCCGAAGTGGCGCTCGTGCTCGGCGCGTACGAGAAGTTGACGGCGGCGGGCGTGGCGGCGCGCGTCGTGAGCATGCCGTGCATGGAATTGTTCGCCATGCAGCCGCCGGAGTACCGCGACGCGGTCCTACCACCGGGGGTCCGCGCCCGGCTCGCCGTCGAGGCGGCAGCGCCCCAGCCGTGGTATCGCTGGGTGGGTGAGTGCGGCGCGGTGCTGGGGCTCGAGCGGTTCGGGGCCTCGGCACCGTACGAACGCATCTATCAGGAGCTCGGGCTGACGGTGGAAAACGTGGTGCGAAAGGCGCGAGAGCTAGTAACCGGATAGGCGGATGGGCGGATGGGCGGATAGTAGCTTGGCAACCGGCTATCCGCCTATCCGCCTCAGCACCCTCCTCGCCGCTTCTCTCCCCGACTTGACGCACGCCGAGACGCCCGCACCGTCGAAGCCCGCCCCGGCGACGTCAAGCGGCGCAAGCCGGCCGAAGCGTTTTCGCACCATCGCCACGTGCCCGGCGTGACCAGGCTTGTAGCGCGGCAGGCCCCGGACCCAGTGGAAGGCACGAGCCCGGACCGGCGCTCCCGACACTGCGAGGATCGTCGCGAGCTCCGCGTGTGCCGCCACGGCGGGGTCTCCGTCCACGGGCCCGACGAACGCGCGCAGTAGCGCGTGCCCCTGCGGGGCCCGGCCAGGATACTTGAGCCAGGCGTAGCTGCAGGCGCGGACCGCTCCGCCCGATTCCCACGCGGACACAAAGCCCGCCCCCGCGAGTGTCTCCGTGAGCTGCTCCGCCCGGTAGGCGAGCGAGACCGTGATGCTCGGGTAGTACATCACCCCGTCCAGCTCGCGTGCCCCCGGCACCCCAACCGAGGCGAGCAGGCGCGCGGCGACCCACGCCGGCACCGCGAGGACGATCGCCTCCGCCTCGAGCACCGAGCCCCCTGCGACCGCGATCCGCCAGCCGCGCCTCCTGGGTGCGATACCCGTGACCCCCTGCGCGGTCCGCACTGCGGGGCCGAGCTGAGCCGTGAGCGCGTCGACGATCTCCGCCATCCCGCCCGCGAAGCTTCGGAACCCCCGGTCGAGCTCGTCGCCCGAACGGCCGTGGAGATCGATCCCCAGCAGCTGCGCCGCCTGACCTTCCGCCAGCGACTCGAGCTGTTGGCCCGTCCACAGCATCGACCCCCTCGCCATCTGGTCGACGAGACCGTCCTCGAGTCCGAGCTCGCACGCCAGCTGCTGGATGTCGGGCTCCACCGCGAGGAATCCATCGGGACCGCCCTCGACGACGAAGCCGTCGAAGCACTCCGTCACGACCACACCGCCCGCGCGCCGCTCGCTCTCGAGCACCACGGTGTCCGCCCCCGCTCCCCGCAGCTCCCACGCGGCCGACAGGCCGGCGAGGCCCGCCCCGATCACGACGACCGTCATGTCCACCCCCGCGCCGCTGCGGTTCTCCGTGCAATGTCCGCGAGCGCGGCCACCAGCAGGGGGTCGTCGTTCAGCGAATCGGTGCGCTCGAGACGCACGCCGAGCCGCGCGGCGAGGGCGCGGTAGACGACGTCGACGTCATACAACACCTCGACATGGTCGCACACGAATCCTATGGGGACGATGAGGAAATTCTGACCGCCTCGTTCGGCGAGCTCGGTCAGCACAGCGCCGGCCTCGGGACCGAGCCAGGGCTCGGAGGTCGCGCCGGCGCTCTGGTAGGCCAGGCGCCACTCGGCTAGGCCCGCGAGCTGCGCGACCGCCGCCGCGCTGGTGCGGAGTTGGTCCGGGTATGGGTCGCCCGTCGCCAGGATGCGTTGGGGCAGACTGTGCGCGGTGAAGATGACCTGGACCTGCTCCGGCGCCGGGAACCGCTGGAGTGCCTGAGTCACCCGCCGAGCGACCGCCTCGACGAACTTCGGGTGGTCTCCCCAGTTGCACACGAGGGCGAGCTTGAGCCGCCCGCCAGCGGCCTCGAGCAGCTTCTGCTCGTAGGCGCCGACGGACATCGCCGAATAGTGCGGCGCGAGCACGATTCCGGCCACGCACGTGTGACCGTCCGCGACGACCCGCTCCACCGCATCCTTGATGTAGGGGTGCCAGTGGCGCATCCCGACATACACCGCGAACCGCTTACCGAGCTCGCGCCGCAGCCCGGCCGCTTGCGCCTCGGTGAGCTCGCGAATCGGCGAGCGGCCGCCGACCTTGGCGTAGCGCGACTTGATCTCGGCCACGAGCTCCGGGGTAGTGGGTCGGCCGTCGCGCACGTCGAGGAGGTACGGCTCGACGTCGTCGAGGTTACGGGGCCCGCCGTACGCCATCAGCAGGACGGCGACGGGGGGGGGCTCAGCCGCCATGCACCCACTCCACGACCGCCTGTACCGCCTCGACCGGAGTCTCGGGGAGCACACCGTGACCGAGGTTGAAGATGTGGCCGGGGCGTCCGCCGGCGCGGTCGAGGATGTCTCGCACGCGCTGCTCGAGCGCCACCCGTGGCGCCAGGAGCGCCACCGGGTCGAGGTTCCCCTGGATCGCCCGCCCGAGACCGATCCGTTCCCACGCGACATCGAGCGGGATCCGCCAGTCCACCCCGATCACGTCGCCGCCCGCGCGGGAGAATTCCGCCAGGAACGCCGCCGTGTCGGTGCCGAAGTGAATCACCGGGACGCCGGACTGCCGGGCAAGCGCGAGCGCCCGCTGGCTGTGCGGGAAGACGTAGGTCACGTAGTCGGCGGGGGAGAGGCAGCCGACCCAGGAGTCGAACAGCTGCAATGCCCGCGCCCCCGCGCGGGCCTGGGCGGCGAGATAGCCTCCCGCGAGCTCGGCGAGGCGCTGCATCAACTCGTGCCAGGCCCGAGGCTCCGAGTACATGAAGCGCTTCGTGAGCACGAACGTGCGTGTCGAGCCGCCCTCGATGGCGTAGCTCGCGAGGGTGAACGGCGCTCCGGCGAAGCCGATCAGGGGCACGTCGGGAGGCAGCGCCGTTACCGCGAGGCGTACGGTCTCGAACACGTACCCGAGATCGGCCGCCGGGTCCACCGGGGGCAACTCCAGGACCTGCGCAGCCTCGCGGATGGGACGGGTGATCTGCGGCCCCTCGCCCGCCGCGAACGTCAGCCCGAGGCCCAGGGGCTCGAACGGGAGCAGGAGGTCGGCGAACAGGATCGCGGCGTCCACGCCGAGCCGCTCGACCGGCTGGAGCGTCACCTGCGCAGCGAGCTCGGGCGTGTGGCACAGATCGAGGAGCGAGTGTTTCTGCCGCAGCGCGCGATACTCCGGCAAGTATCGTCCCGCCTGCCGCATGAACCACACCGGCGTGACGTCGCTGGGCTGCGAGCGGCAAGCCTTCAGGAAGCGGCTGTCGTCAGGGGTTGGGGGCAACCGTCGGCTCGCGCGCCTCGGCAGGGGCGATGAGCACGGTGTCCCCCTCGAGCTTCACCCGGTAGGTGACGACCGGCAGCGAGGGTGGGCCCGCGAGCACCTGACCGGTCTCGAGCGAGAACACACCCTCGTGCCACGGGCAGGTCACCGTGCAGCGGGCCGAGCTCACCGTTCCTTCCGAGAGGCTGGCGCGCGCGTGCGTGCAGCGATTGGCGATCGCGTACACCGTCCCATTCACGTTGAACAGGGCCACCGCCTCGCCGGCCGCGTAGACACGCCTGGTCGACCCCGGCGGGAGTTCGGCAACGCTGGCCACCGGTGTGTACCCATCGGCGCGCGCCGGGCGGCGCGCCACCGCCTGCACCGAGCCCGCGCCACCCAGCGTGTCGAGCATATCGCACAACGCCATCTGCACGCACGTGAAGGTCGGCGTGTCGCGCAGTGTGTACGACGACGCCTTGCTCTCTCGCAGCTCCATCACGAGATCGAGGAAGTCCGCCGGGGTGTCCCCTTCGAACGCGACGACGAACTCCTGATCGTCGAGCCCGAAGGAGTACGTCGTGTTCAGCCGGATCGTCGGGTACTTGCGGCCGACGCGTACGTGCTCGTCCATCATCGCCTGTCGATCCGCCATCGGGAGGGCGTACCAGCCCCTGGTCTTTGTGAAGGGGTAGACGAACAGGTAGCGCGCATTGCTGGGCCGGATCACCAGCCGGGAGGGCTGGCTCGGGTCCTCCGGGAACTCGTAGATCGACCGTCGCGTCATCGCGAGGTAGCTGTAAGGGATCGAGAGATAGGCACCCAAGTCCGTCCGGTTGAGCGCCGTTTGCAGGGCCACGAGCGAGTCCAGGTCCTCGGCCACCTGCCACAGCAGGAAGTCGCAGTCGCCTCGGATCCCAACGAGGCCGTAAGGGCGCAGCAGGAGACGGCCGTGGAAGCTCTCGATCGTCTCGCCGAACTCGATCTTCGAGCTCGCCTGTCGCTCGGCCGACAGCCGGCGCCATGCGCTGTCGAGCCGGTAGAACGCGAAGCGGACGACCTGGCGGCGTTCAGGAGCTTTGGACGTCATGGCGAAAAATCTAACGAGGGAGCGGGGAGCGGGGAGCGGTACCCTCCGCGGCAGGGCGGAGGCCAGCGTGCACCGTCAGGAACCGCTCCCTGCTCCCTGCTCTCCGCCCCCGTGCCGCTCTTTCCAGATCTTCCGCAC
Organism: Gemmatimonadales bacterium; assembly: GCA_050733055.1. Taxonomy (GTDB): domain Bacteria; phylum Gemmatimonadota; class Gemmatimonadetes; order Gemmatimonadales; family GWC2-71-9; genus DASUAL01. The sequence continues at coordinate 3,183 of JBOHSI010000151.1, read as the reverse complement.
CACCAGCACGCCGATCGTCCCCAAGACCATGACCGGCGTGGCCGCCAGCAGGATGGAGGCGACGAAGTACACGAACTGCATCCGCGGATCGTCGCCGTGCAGCAAGAGGAGCGTCGCGAGCGTCATCGGCCGAGGAAGCGGTTCAGGTGGCGCAGGTAGTACGACAGCCCGACCGCGAACAGGAGGAAGGCGAGTGCCAGCGCGAACGCAACCGCGCTGCGCGACTCCCAGTAGCTCACGCCGGCCCAGGCCGCGAACCCCGCGCAAAACACGATCGCGGTGGAGATCAGGAGGCGATGGAAGGGAATCACAGGCCTCCTATGCCGTCACCTTGTCCAGCACCATCAGGGTGAGCAGCGCCGGCAGGTAGACGATCGAAACGAAAAACACGCGCCACGCTCGCGGCGTGGTCGCGGCGCGGATCATCACCGCCGCCACGACGGCGTACGCGAGTCCCAGGACGAGGGCCCCGAAGAAATACAGCGGACCGGTCACGCCGAGCAGCGTCGGCAGCAGGCTCACCGGCAAGAGCGCCATCGCGTATAGCAGGGCCATCCGGCCGGTGTGGCGCCCGTCGGGATCTTCGACGGACAGCATCACGAGCCCGCCGCGCCGGTAGTCCTCGCGGTAGATCCAGGCGAGGGCGAGAAAGTGGGGGAGCTGCCACAAGAACAGGATCCAGAACAAGGCGGCCACCGCGGCCCCGAGCTCACCGCCCGCCGCGGTCCAGCCCCCCACGATCGGCAAGGCGCCCGGCACTGCACCGATGAGCGTGTTGAGCGACGTCTTGCGCTTGAGCGGCGTGTACAACAGGACATAGCTCGTGAGCGTCAGGGCCGCGAGCCCGGCAGTGAGCAAGTTGACGGCGAGCGCCAGGTACCCGACGCCGCCGAGCGAGATGACCCCCGCGAACGCGGCAGCCGCTCCCGGCGTGACGCGCCCCGACGGCAGCGGGCGGCCCCGAGTGCGCTGCATCCGCGCATCGACGTCGCGCTCGCGCAGCTGGTTGAACGCGTTGGTCCCGCCCGCGACGAGCGCCGTGCCCAGCAGGGCGTGCACCAGCAGGCCCAGGTCCACCCGTGCCCCCGAGCCGAGATAGAACCCGGCCGCGGCGGTGAGCACCACGAGCTGCGTGATGCGGGGCTTGGTGAGCTCGAGGAACGCTACCAGATCTTCTCCGTGATGGTCGCGAGCACGAGGATCGCGGCGAGGGGCAGCGGGACGAGGAAGACGGCGCGCAGCCGCCAGCGCTCGAACTTCAGGTGCATGAAGTACATCGCCACCAGAAGGGCCTTCCAGATCGCCAGAAAGAGCAGGATCAGGATCAGCCAATGCTTCGGGATGTGTGACAGGAACGCGGCCGCAACCTCGATCACCGTGAGGACGAATAAATAGCCCCAGATGGCGACGTAGTTCGGGCGCTTGTGCGCAACGATGTCCATTCAGGTCCTCAGATCAGGTAGACGATCGTGAAGAGGATGATCCAGACTAGGTCCACGAAGTGCCAGTACAGACCGATGACCTCGATCCCGCGGTAGTCCTGGGGCGAGTACTTCTCCGGCAGCACCTTCGTGAAGTAGAGGTACGTCATGGAGATGACGCCGCAGGTCACGTGGAAGCCGTGGAACCCCGTCATCGAGAAGAAGGTGGACCCGTATAGCCCCGCCGTCGCGGCACCATAGCGCACTGCGTCGGTCGCCGCGTGCTCGGCGACCAGCGACCCTTCGCGGTAGCCCGTTGGCGTGAAGCCGTGGCCCACGAGCTTGACGTACTCGTAGACCTGCACGCCCACGAACGCCGCGCCACAGATCATCGTGACGAGCAGCCAGAACTTGAGCCCGCCGTCCTGCAGCGCCTTTCCCGGGATCGCCCGGAGGAAGTACTTCTTCCCGTCGGCGATGGCCGCGTACGCCTTCACCATCGAGACCGACGAACAGATGAGCAGGAAGGTGTTGAACGCGGTGAGGGGCACGTTCAGCACCGCGCCCGGCTGCGCCCAGGGCTCGGCGACGCCGAAGCGCAGGATGATGTAGGTTCCGATCAGCGCCGTGAAGAACATCACGTCGCTCGCGAGGAACACCCACATGCCGAGCTTGCTGCTGTAGACGCCCGCCCCCGGCTCGGCCGGGAACGGGGGTCGCATCAGGTCGGCGGTCGCCGTCGCGTGAGTCATCGCCTATCCCTCTCCCGGTCAGTGACCCGCGGCCGGCGCGGTCGCCGATGCCGGCTCGCGGTCGGTGGGCAGCTTCTCATGCTGCGGCAGATAGTCCCGGCTCCCGGCCTCGGGCGCGCTGAACTCGTATGGCCCGCGATACACCGTCGGCGGCCGCTCCCAGTTGCCGTGCGGCGCGGGCGACGGCAACGACCACTCGAGCCCGTTGTCCTCCCAGGGATTCAGGCCGGCTTTCTTCCCCTTCTTCAAGCTCCACAGGAAGTTCACCGCGAACAGGATCTGCACGCCGAACAAGATGAACGCCCAGATCGAGATGAACTCGTTCATCGGCTGCTGCGGCTTGAGGAAATCGTACTGCGTCGGGTCGTACAGCCGACGCATCTGGCCGCCCATCCCGATGATGTGCATCGGGAAGAACACCAGGTTGTAGGCGACGAACGTCAGCCAGAAGTGGATCTTCCCCAGCCGCTCGTCCATCAGTCGGCCGAACATCTTGGGGTACCAATAGGTGATCGCGCCGAACAGCGCGAACAGGCTGCCACCGAACAGCACGTAGTGGAGGTGGGCGACGATGAAATACGTGTCGTGGATGAACATGTCCACGGGCGTCGCGGCCATGAACACGCCCGAGAGGCCGCCGATCGTGAACATCGCGACGAACGCGATGGCATTGAGCATGGGCACGTGGAACCGCAGGTTGCCCCGCCACATCGTCCCCATCCAGTTGAACACCTTCACCGCCGACGGGACCGCGATCACCAGCGTGGAGATCATGAACGACGACCCGAGCGTCGGGTTCATGCCGCTCATGAACATGTGGTGCCCCCACACGAGCCAGCCCAGGAACCCGATCGCGATGATGGCGAAGACCATCGAGTGGTAGCCGAAGATCGGCTTGCGGCTGCCGTTCGCGATCATGTCGGACACCATTCCCATGGCGGGCAGGATCAGGATGTAGACCTCGGGATGCCCGAAGAACCAGAAGAGATGCTGCCACAGGAGCGCCTGGC
>JBOHSI010000150.1:0-7972 GCA_050733055.1 Gemmatimonadales bacterium | reverse complement strand
GAGGACGCGCAGCGCGCCTACGCGGCCTGGATGGCCGGCCACCAGGTGGCGGGGGTCGCTGTGTGGGCCCATACGGGACGGGGGCCGCATCTGTCGGCGGAGCAACGCGGGCAGGTGCTCGCGACTTGGCGCGCGGCGTTGCCGATGAGTGTCATCGTCGCGGGCGCCAACAGTCTCGATATGGCGCGCGACGCACAAGCGGGAGGTGCGGACGCGCTCCTCGCGTTCCCGCGCGCCGAGGATCCGGTCGCGTATCACCAGGCTCTCGGCCGCGACCTGCCGGTGATCGTGTTCTACCTGTACGAGGCTGCCGGCGGGGTCGCGTACGACAACGAAACCCTGCACGCGATCCTGAAGCTCCCTGCCGTCATCGGCATCAAGGTCGCGACGCTCGACTCGGTCATGACGTTCCAACGGATCGCGGGGCTCATGCGCGATCATCCGGGAAAGCTGCTGATAACGGGAGAGGACCGCTTCCTCGGCTACTCCCTGACGATGGGGGCACAGGCGGCCCTCGCTGGCATGGGGGCCGCGCTCACGGACCTTCAGGTCGCGATGCTCGAGGCGTTCCGACGGGGGAACTTCGCGCGATTCGTCCGGCTGGCGGGGGTGTGTGACCGGTTTGCAGCGGCCACGTTCGCCGCCCCGGTCGACGGGTATGTGCAGCGCATGCTCTGGGCGCTCGCCGCCGACGGGGTCATTCCCGTGGACGCGTGTGACGATCCCTGGGCCCCGCAGCTCGATCCGAGCGAGCGCGACCGCGTGAGCCGGGCGGTGTCTGCGGCACGTGCCCCGAGCGCGCCGCCGCCGTGACATCGCTTCCGCGGCGGGCGTTCGTCGGCTCGTGCGCCGCGGGGGTTGCGGCGGCGGTGCTTCCTCGGAAGGGGGTGCTCTTCACGATGACGCAGAAACCGCACGTGATCGTGGTGGGGGCCGGGGCATTCGGCGGCTGGACGGCCCTCGAGCTCCTGCGGCGCGGCGCGCGCGTCACGCTGCTCGACGCCTGGGGGCCGGGCAACTCGCGCGCGAGCTCCGGCGGCGAGACGCGCGTGATCCGCGGCACCTACGGTCCCCGACCCATTTACACGAAGCTCACGGCGCGGGCGCTGGCGCTCTGGAAGGAGCACGAGCGGCGCTGGCGCCGCCCGCTGTACTACCCGATCGGCGTACTGTGGCTCGTGGGCGCCGACGATCAGTACGAACGGGCCGCGCTGCCTGCTCTCCGGGACGCAGGGCTCGCGTTCGAGGAGCTCGCCGTGGCCGAAGTGGCGCGGCGCTACCCTCAGATCCACCTCGACGGCGTTCGCTGGGCCATCCACGAGCGGGATGCCGGCTATCTCTTGGCGCGGCTCGCCTGCGAGGTTGTGCTCGAGGGGTTTCTCGCCGAAGGGGGCGAGTACCGCCAGCTGGCGGTGCTGCCGGGGAGCATCGCTGGCGGGAAGCTGCACGGGGTCACGCTGTCGGACGGCAGCAAGCGCTCGGCGGACGCGTACGTCTTCGCCTGCGGGCCATGGCTGGGCCCGCTGTTCCCCGATGTCGTCGGGCGACGCGTGACGCCGACTCGCCAGGAGGTGTTCTTCTTCGGTACGCCGGCGGGAGACGAGCGCTTCGGCGAGGACGCGCTGCCCGTCTGGGCCGACCATGGGGCGAGTGGGGGAGTCGGGGGGGGGCCTCGCTTCATGTACGGTATCCCGGGGAACCGCTGGCGCGGCTTCAAGGTCGCCGACGACAGCCGCGGGCCGGTGTTTGATCCGACGGCGGGCGACCGCGTCGCCACCACCGAGGGCCTGAAGGCCGTCCGCGCGTACCTCGCCTTCCGGTTTCCGGCCCTGAAGGACGCGCCGCTGCTCGAAGCGCGCGTCTGCCAGTACGAGCAATCGCCGGACGAGCACTTCATCGTGGACCGGCACCCGAGCGCAGACAACGCGTGGCTCGTCGGCGGCGGCTCGGGGCACGGGTTCAAGCACGGTCCAGCGGTGGGGGAGCTCGTCGCGGGGGCAGTGCTCGATCGAGCGTCGCCCGATCCGCTGTTTCGCCTTTCCCGGTTCCTGAAGTAGGATGCGGGAGCGGCTCGAGCGTGATTTCGAGCGGTTCCGGCGGGCGCTGCCGCGCGACTTTCCCGACTACGTGCGGGAGGCGTATCGGATCGACCTCACGGCGCGCTACCTCGGCGTGAGAGTCCCGCACCCTATCGGCAAGGGCGCGGGCCAGCTCTCGTTGAACCCGGGCCAGCTCGAGGACGACGCCGCGGCTGGACTCGCGTTCGTCCTCCTGAAGACCGTCGTCGCCCAGGATGAAACCGGCGCGCGGGGCATGGCGGCCTGGGCGATCCACGAGACCAAGATGAGCATCGAGCGCCGGCTGGCGGCGGCCGGGCGGCCGGGCTGGACGGTCACCTGGAGAGGGCGGGGCTGGGACCGCTCGCTCGAGGAGTACCTCACGCTGGTGCGTGCGGGACGGGACCTCACGCGCGCAGGGCAGCTGCTCGTCGTGCCGTCGGTGCAGTATCACCTGCCGCGCCTGAACGAGCCGTTCCGCGAGGCCGAATACGGCTATACCACCGCACGGCTCGCGGAAGCATGGGGCGAGCCACCCTTGCTCGTCGAGAAGGACTTCTCACCCACGCTCGCAGGCGACGCCCTGGCCGAGGAGCGCGCACCGATCCTGCGCTGGGTGGGGGAGGTACCAGAGCGCATCCGCGCCGCGTCGCCCGTTCCGGTGCGCGTCGCAATGAAGCTCATGAACGCGCGGTTCGATGACGCCTTCCAAGTGGAGATGATGCGCGCGTGCGCCGGTGCGGACGCGCTCGTCTGCTTCAACCGACTATTCGATTCTCGGCTGGGCCTCGCCTACGGTGGTTGGGACCTGAGCGACAGGAACCTGCGCGTTCTGGCAGCATACCGCCCCCTCCCGCCCCATACCGCCCCTTACCGCCCGCTGTGCGGGACCGGCAACGTCTGCTCCGGCCGCATGATTCTCGAGTACGCCTGCCGCGGTTGTGAAAGCGTCCAGCTGCACACGTTCTTCCAGCTCCCGTTGTCCGAGTACTCCGCCACCCACGGCCCTCGAACCCAGCGCGCGCTGCATGTGTTGGTATTTCACCCGGACGACGGTCTGATCGCGGGCATGCTCGAGCTCGAGGCGGCAGGGCGGCTCGAGCCGTGCGGCGGGATGCTCCGTTTCCTCGACGTCGCGGCACATGCGCATCGCCGGGGTTGAGCTGCTCGAGCTGACGCTGCCCTTCGTCGAGCCGTTCATCATCTCGGGCGGCCGCATCGACGCGCGGCGCTCGCTCATCGTCGTGTTGCACGACGGCGAGGGCCACACGGGATACGGCGAGTCGCCGCCGTTCGAACTGCCGTTCTACTCCGAGGAAACGCTCGCCGGCGCTCGCGACCTGATCGAGCGTGTGCTGCTCCCGCGGATCAGGGGGCGCGAGTTCGCGTCGCCTGAGGCGGTGGACGCCGCGGTGCGCGAGGGAGTCCGCGGCAACGCGTTCGCACGGGCCGGCGTCGAGACCGCCGCCTGGGACCTCGAGGCCGACCGCCGGGGCGTCGGGCTCGGGCAATCGCTCGCCTCGCGCCTGGGCGTCGAGCGCGCCGCGAGCGTCGCCTGTGGCGTGGCCCTCGGTATCCCGGAGGACCGGAGCCCCGCCACGCTGGAGCGCCGGGTGTACGAAGCCCTCCAGCTCGGGTACCGCCGCGTCAAAATCAAGGTGATGCCGGGCTGGGACGAGATCGCCGTGCGGGCGGCGCGGGCGGGGATGGCCCGGGCCGACGTCCCGCTCACCGTGGATGCGAACGGTTCCTACGTTTGGCCCGAGCACGAGCGGGCGCTGCAGACCCTGGACGACGCCGGACTCTTGTACATTGAGCAGCCGCTCCATCCGGACGAGCTGGTGGGCCACGCCCGGCTCGCCCGCGAGCTCCACACCCCAGTGTGCCTCGACGAGACTCTCCGCGACGCGGGGTGGGCTCGCCAGGTGCTGTCGCTCGACGGCCCGAAGGTGTGGAACATCAAGGTGCACCGGGTCGGCGGGCTCACGGAGGTGTGCCACATCTACAGGGTGGCGGTCGAGCACCACGCCGAGCTGTGGGCGGGGACCATGCCCGAATCCGGGATCGGTTCCCAGGCGGCGCTCGCCGTCGCCAGCCTGCCGTTGTGCGTCCACGCCTCGGACCTGGAGCCCAGCGTTCGATGGTACGGGCGCGGTGCGGATGTGATCAAGCTGAACATGGGCAAGGACGGCCGGATGGCGGTGCCGGGCGGGTCCGTCGCCAGGCTGCTCGACGCGGGGCGCTTCCGTTCGGTCACCCGCGCTTTACAATAGACACCTATGGTTCCCATCGAGCACCAACCCCCCGGCTACTGGGCCTCGAACCTCTACCAGAACCCGCGCAAGCGGCCCAAGTCCGACGCGCCGATCAAGGGCTTGCCACAGCGTGCGGCGCAGCGGTTCAAGCGGGCGCGAGAGGGGATCCGCGCGCTGCGCCACGTCACGGAGCAGGTGGTGTTCATGGGCACCGCGTGGAAGTGGGTGTGGATGTATGAGGTGGGCGGCCGCAAGCTTGGCTACCTCCATCCGATGGTGACCAGCGTCAGCGGGACCTTTGTCGTGACGCAGGTGGAAGAGCACGAGCTCGCCATGACGGACGGCCTGCCAAGGCCGCTGCGGCAGGCGATGCGCGACGGGACGCTCGCGAACGGCGTGCGGTTTTGCTGGCTGGAATTCCCGGACCTCGAGGCGGTCGACGCGTTCGTGCATGTCATCCGGCTGAAACATCACTTTCTCGCACGGCCCGAGTAACCGACGCGGGCCTTGTGCGCCGTTCGGCGCTGGCGCTACATTCCGGCGCCCGCAAGCCGTTCCACACACAAACGATACATTCGCCATCGAGTGCTATTGATGACGAAGAGGAGTGGCAGGGCCGCGGTGGGCGCTGCAGTCGCCTGCCTGATGACCGTCCCCGCCGCGGCGCAGATTGGACAACCTGCTCCAGCCTACCACGCTCCCGTCATCAGCGACACGGGGAAACTCGCAGGCCCCCGGCAGCCGATCTTCTTCCGTCACGACGTCCACGCCGGTCAGTACCAGATTCCCTGCCTGTATTGTCACGCCACTGTGGCGGTCTCGAGCGAGCCGGGCATCCCCTCGATGCAAACCTGCTTCGGGTGCCACCAGCTGGTTGCGGGCGGGAAACGCCCGTTCGGAGGGGGGAGCACGCTCAGCGCCGCGCGTGACTCCGCGGCGCGCGCCGCCGAAGCCGCGGAGGTCCGGAAGGTGCAAGCGGCGTGGCTCGGCAAGAAGCCGCCGGAGTGGGTTCGGATCCACGCGCTGCCGGGCTTCGTCCGCTTCCCGCACATGCGTCACATCAAGGTTCTTGGCACGGAGAGCTGCATCAACTGCCACGGGGACGTGCGGGCGATGTCGCAGGTGTACCAGGTGGCGACGCTCAAGATGGGTTGGTGCGTCAACTGCCACGTGCAGCGCCAGGTGAGCCGCGACTGCACGCTGTGCCACTACTGAGGGCAGAGCGGATGGATCGAAGACGGTTCCTCAAGGTCGTGGGCGCCACCACCGGCGGCGCCGCCGCGCTCTCCGCGTGCGGCATCGGCCCCGAGCCGACCGAGCAGCTGATTCCGTACCTCGTCGCGCCGGAGAACCAGGTTCCCGGTACGGCGACGTGGTACGCCACGACGTGCCGCGAGTGCGCGGCAGGGTGCGGGTTGCACGCCAAGGTCCGGGAAGGCCGTGTCATCAAGCTCGAGGGGAACCCGGAGTCCCCGATCAACGGCGGCCGCCTGTGCTCGCGCGGCCAGGCGGCGCTGCAGGGCCTCTATAACCCCGACCGCGTGACCGAGCCCATGGCGCGAGGCCAGAGCGGCGAGTGGCAGAAGCTCACGTGGGACGAGGGCATCGCGCGGCTCGCGGCGAAGATCAAGGATGCGCGCGGCCGGGGAATCGTGTTCGTCACCGGGCTCGAGACGGGCTCCTTCGGCGAGCTGGTCGACTCCTGGATGCGGGAGATCGGCGGCCGGCACATCACCTCCGAGCCGTTCGCGTTCGAAGCGCTGCGAGAAGGGAACCGCCTCGCCTTCGGCACGTCGGCCATACCCTCGTACGACTTCGCCAACGCGAAATACATCGTGTCGTTCGGCGCCGACTTCATGGAGACCTGGCTGTCTCCCGTCGGCTACCAGAACGGCTTCACCCGCGCGCACGCGTTTCAGGCTGGGCGCGACGCGTCGATGGCGAGGTTCGTCTACGTCGGCCCGAGACTCTCACTCACCGGTATGAGCGCGGACGAGTGGATAGCGGCGGCGCCCGGGACTGAGGGGCTCTTGGCGCTCGCGATGGCGCACGTGATCGCGAGCGGCCGGCTGGCGGCCGTGCCGGCCGATGCCGCGCGCCTGCAGGAGTTGCTGGCCGCCCACGCGCCGGCCACGGTGGCAGATGTGGTCGGCGTCGAGGCGCGGCACATCGAGCGGCTCGCCCGCGAGTTCGCCGCCTCGAAGGGGGGCCTCGCGGTGGCGGGGGGCATCGCAGCGCAGTACCCGAACGGCGCCGAGATCGTGGCCGCGGTCAACGTCCTGAACTACGTGGCCGGCCAGGTCGGCAAGACGGTCAGGTTCGGGCCGAACCACTCACTCGAAGGCGCCGGGTCATTCCGGCAGATGGCCGACCTCGTGGCGGACATGAACGCGGGCAGGGTGCCGCTGCTCCTCGTGCACGGCGCGAATCCCGTGCACTCGCTCCCGGGCACGTTCTCGCAGGCACTGGGGCGGGTCGGTTACAGGGTCAGCTTCTCGTCCTATCTGGACGAGACCGCGGCGGCGTCGGATCTCGTGCTCCCCGATCTCCATCCGCTCGAGCAGTGGAACGACAGCCAGCCTCGCGCCGGGGTGTTCGCCCTGCAGCAGCCGGTCATGCAGCCCGTGTTCCCAGGCACGATGCACACGGGAGATGTCCTCCTGCGGACGGCCGGCAAGCCGGGAACGTTCCGGGACTATCTGCAAACGCGCTGGCGCGAGCTCTACGGCCGCCTGGGCCGCGGGCTGGCGTTCGAGGATTTCTGGACCGACGCGCTGCAACACGGCGGGATCTACCGCGACCCGCCGGCGCAAGCTGTTCGGCTGACCCTGCAGCTTGGCAAGCCCGCGCCGGGCGGTGGGAAGCTGGTGCTGGGGTGGCGCCCCTCGGCGGAGGAGCCGTTGCTCATGGCGGTCCCGTCGATTGCCTTGCACGACGGGCGTGGCGCCAACAAGTCGTGGCTTCAGGAGCTCCCCGACCCCGTTTCCAAGATCACGTGGCACGCGTGGGTCGAAGTGCATCCCGAGACCGCGGCGAAGTGGCAGGTGGTGAGCGGGGACGTGGTGCTGCTCAAGTCGCCGTTCGGTGCTGTGCGCGCTCCTGTCTGGGTCTCCCCGGGGATCCGGCCGGGAGTGCTCGCCGTTCCCACCGGTCAGGGGCACAAGGCCTACGGCCGCTACGCGAAGGACCGCTCCTTCAACGCGTTCGAGCTGCTCGGCGACGTGCCCACGACTTACGGTGGACGCGCCTTCACCGTCAACGTCGCCGTCGCGCGGACGGGCGACCACCGCCGCCTCGCCACCGTCGAGGGCGACGCGCGCGAGCAGGGGCGGGGCGTGATCGAGGTTCTGTCGCTCGAGCGGGCGGAGCGGTTGCAGCCCGGCCAGCATCCCTTCGCCGAGCATGGGGTGCCGTCCTACGCCGAGCGGGCGCTCGAGGAGTGGGCGGAGGCCCAGCACAAGAAGGCATCGCTCGGCGACTACGCGGGCGAGCAGCCGCGCTGGGCGATGGCGATCGACCTCACGAAGTGCACCGGCTGTTCGGCGTGCGTCACCGCGTGCTATGCGGAGAACAACCTGGCCACCGTGGGCGAGGAGCTCGTGGTCCGGCGGCGCCAGATGAGCTGGATGCGGATCGAGCGCTACTACACGGGCGGCGATC
>JBOHSI010000149.1:0-7225 GCA_050733055.1 Gemmatimonadales bacterium | reverse complement strand
GTGCGGGGAGCGAGTGGCTTCCTGTACCTAATCTCGCGGCTCGGCGTGACGGGCGCGCGCGACCGGGTGCCGCCCGACCTGGCCGAGCACGCGGCGCGTGTGCGGGCGGCGAGCGACTTGCCGCTGGCCGTGGGCTTCGGCATCGGCACGCCCGTGCAGGCGCGGGCGACGGCGCAGCTCGCGGACGGCGTGGTCGTGGGGAGCGCACTCGTCGAGGCGCTGGGGTCGGGCGGCCTCGTCGCGGCGGAACGGCTCATGCGCGACCTCACGGCGGCGGTGCGCGAGGCGGTCGCATGACGGCGAACCGACTGGTCACGTGGTACAGTCGCGGGCTCACGATCGGGGGGCCGCTCGTCCTGATCGCGGCCCTGGTGGCCGACCCCCGCTGGACGGACCAGCTGCTGGAGGTCGGTATCATGTTCGCCGCCGGCATCGCGCTGCGTGGGCTCCAGATCCCTCTGAGCAAGTACTCGTACCTGACGCAGGCCGGGCTCGTCGCGCTCGCGGGGAGCCTGCTCGTGGGCCTTCCCGCGGCAGCCCTCGCCGTCGCCGGCAGCGTGCTCGTCGCGGACTGGCTGTGGCACCGCAAGATGTTCCGCGCGGCCTTGGTGAACCTGGGCCGCGAGATCCTGGCGCTCGGCGGCGCCTACGGCATCTACGCCTGGCTGGTACGCGCCGCGGGCATCGACACACCGGGGCTGCACGTCGAGCTGCTGCTGCCGCTGCTCTTGTACGCGTTGTTCTACTTCGGATTCAGCCGGGTCATGTTTTATTTCGCGCTGATCGTTCGCGCCAAGCTCGAGCGCGACGAGCAGATGCTCGTCTTCCGGTACGAGTGTATCAGCTACGGCGCGACGATCATGGCGTGCGCGACCGTCGTCGGTACGGTGGTCTATTGGCCGCCGGAAGTATGGCTTATCGTCGCCGTGTTGGTGACGTTTCTCGGCCTGCTTTTCAAGACCATGCTTGAGGAGGCGATTTCGGCGGAGGAGCTGAACAAGATCCACGCGGTCGAGGCGGTGATCACCAGCAACATCAGCCTCAACGACTCGTTCGCGCGGATCGAGCGCCTCGCGCACCGGCTCCTGGATTGGGGGGACTTCCGGATCTACCGGCGACAGGACGGCCGGCTGTGGCTCGCCTATCGCGGCGCCGTCGGCCGTCCCGAGCGGGGGGAGCCATCAGCCGACACGGTGGCGCTGCGCGAGCAGGTGGTCCAGAGCGGCGAGACCGTCGTGATCGATGACGCCACCCGCGACAAGCGCGTGGCGGATGCGCCGCTCACGATGCAGAGCCTCGTACTCGTGCCGCTCAAGTTCGGGAATCAGGTGATCGGCACACTTGAGCTCGAGCACCACAAGCGGAAGGTGTACCGGGGGAAGGACGTCCTCACGATCACTACCTTCGCGAACCAGCTGGCCACGGCGATCCACATCACCGAGCTGCGGCGGCCTTTGGTTGAGACGGTCGAGAAGATGACCCAGCAGCTCGCCACGCTGGCGCGCGCCGCTGAAGCGCTGCGTGAGGTGGCGAGCGCCGTCGCCCAATCCACGGGCGTGATTCGGGAAGGCGTGCTGGCCGAAGAAGGGGAAGTGTCGGGCGGGCTGGAGGCGACCGAGAGCCTGGCGCAGGTCTCACGTCGCGTGTCGGAGGACGGGACGGAGGCGGCGCAGGCTTCCAGCGCGGCCAGCGACGTGGCGAGCAAGAACCGGCAGCGCATCCGCGACGCCATCGAGCGGCTGGTGGCGCTCAAGACGTTCGTCGGCGAGAGCTCCGCCAAGGTGCAACAGCTGGGCGGCGTAAGCCGACGCATCACTGGCTTCATCGCGTCGATCCGAGAGCTCGCGGACATGACCAATCTGCTGGCGCTGAACGCCGCGATCGAGGCAGCGCGCGCCGGGAAACACGGCAAGGGGTTCGCCGTCGTGGCCGACGAGGTGCGGCGCCTGGCCGAGCAGAGCGCCAATGCCGCGCTCGAAGCCGGCGACCTCGTGCAGGACATTCATCGCCAGGTTGGCGAGGTCGGGGAGCAGATGCGGCGCGGGCAGGTGAACGTCGGTGGCGTAGAGGAGCTCTCGGCCGGGGCGCTCGAGGCGTTGGAAGCGATCGTGGCGGCGACGGCGGAAGCGACGGCGCACGCACAGCGGATCGCGGAAGCCGCGGGCGATCAGGACAAGGCTTTCGCACGGTTGCGGGAGCGGATCCACGCGGTGGCCGAGATCGCCGGGAAAAACCGCGCCGAGGCCGACGACGTAGCGACGCGCGCGAGCGAGGCGGCCCGGGGTCTCTCGGACCTGGAGCGCGCCACCCGCGAGCTCGAGGACGTGGCCGCCATGCTGCGGGAGCTGACCCGCGGCTTTGCCAGCATCGCCTAGGCGGTTACCATTCTCCCGGTGCCCATGGGGGAGCGGGTCTACGTGGCGCTGGGGTCGAACGTGGGAGACCGCGAGGCGCATCTCGCGCACGCACGAGCGCGCCTGGGCGCGTTGCCGCGCACGCGTCTCATCCGCGCGTCGCGGGTCGAGGAAACGCCGCCGCTCGGCCCCCTCCCCCAAGGACCGTTCCTGAATCAGATGGTCCTCCTCGAAACCAAGCTCGCGCCCGGCCGGCTCCTCGGGGAGCTCCTCGCCATTGAAGCCGAGCGCGGCCGCGAGCGGAAGGTCCGCTGGGGTCCGCGCACGCTCGACCTCGACATCGTGCGCTACGGCGACCGCGCCGTGCACGAGCCGGACCTCACGCTGCCGCACCCGGAGCTGCCCAACCGGGACTTCTGGCGGCGCGAGATCGCGGAGCTCGACGCGCCTCGTGACTGACGAGCCCAACGCCGTCACGGTGCTCGAGCTCCTGAAGATGAAGGAGCGGGGCGAGCGGATCGTCACGCTCACCTGCTATGATGCGCTGTTCGCGCGCCTGCTGGACCAGAGCGGCGTCGACATCCTGCTCGTGGGTGACTCGGTGAATCAGGTGCTGGCGGGTGCGGCAACCACGCTCTCCGCGACGCTCGAGCAGCTGCTCTACCACACGACGATCGTGCGCCGCGGCACCGAGCGCGCGATGGTCGTCTGCGACATGCCCTTTCTCACGTATCAGGTGTCCACGCAAGACGCCGTCCGGAACTGCGGGCGCGTCATGGCCGAGGCCGGCTGCCACGCCGTGAAGCTCGAGGGCGGGCGACCGATGGCGGAGACCGTGCGGCGGCTCGTCGACGTGGGCATTCCCGTCATGGGCCACCTCGGCCTCACGCCGCAATCGGTCCACGCGCTCGGGGGCTACCGGGTGCAGGGAAGGGACGAGCGCACGGCGGAGCGGCTGAAGGACGACGCGAGGGCGCTCGAGGAGGCGGGCGCCTTCGCGGTCGTGCTGGAGCTGGTGCCGGCGCCGCTCGCGTCCCAGATGACGAAGTCGCTCACCATCCCCACCATCGGCATCGGAGCGGGCCCCGCGTGCGACGGCCAGGTGCTCGTGCTCCACGACATGCTGGGCCTGAACGACCGCTTCGCCGCGAAGTTCGTCAAGCGCTATGCGGCGTTGGCCGAAGACGTGCGTGAAGCAGTGCGGTTGTTCGCCGCCGAGGTGCGCGAGGGGCGGTATCCGGGGCCGGAGCACTCGTTTCCCAAATAGCATGCAGGACATCACCCGATCGAAGGACATGCGCGCCTGGTCCCGCACTGAGCGCGCCCGCGGCCGGCGCATCGCGTTCGTGCCCACCATGGGCTACCTGCACGAAGGGCACCTGCGCCTCGTCGACCGCGCGAAGCAGCGCACCGACCGCGTGGTGCTGAGCGTGTTCGTGAACCCGCTCCAGTTCGGACCGAACGACGATTTCACGACCTACCCGCGCGACCTCGCCCGGGACCGGTCGCTCGCCCTGGAGCGGGGGGTGGACTGTCTCTTCGTCCCCGAGCCGCAGGCGATGTACCCGCGGGAGCCGCTCGTGCGTGTCGCCCCGGGGCCGATGGCGGACACGCTCGAGGGCGCAGCGCGCCCGGGGCACTTCGCCGGCGTGCTCACGGTGGTGGCGAAGCTGTTTCATATCGTCGAACCCGACCTCGCGGTGTTCGGGCGCAAGGACTTCCAGCAGGCGATGCTGGTACGGCAGATGGCGGCGGACCTCGATTTCGGGCTCGAGATCGACGTCGCGCCCACGGTGCGCGAGCTCGACGGCTTGGCCCTTTCGTCGCGCAACACCTACCTGACCGGCGACGAGCGCCGCGCCGCCCTTGCGCTGTCCCGCGCGCTGCGCACCGTGGAGCAGGGGTGGCGGGCCGGTGAGGCCGATCCCAACGTGCTGCAACGACGCGGGACGGACGTCCTGAAAGCCCCGGGCGTCGTTGCGGAATACCTGGAACTCGCGGACGAGCAGTTACACCCCGTGGCCCGCGCCGACGCGCACACCATCGTGATGGTCGCCGCGAAGGTCGGCGTCACACGACTGATCGACAACGTCGTGCTGGGAGAGGGAGTGGCCGGGGATGTGTCCGTCGGTGTCGTGAGCCGGGATCACGACGCGTGAGTCTCCCCTCGTGGGCAGTGGTGACGCCGGAGCGCCGCGCCCACATCGAGCGGGTCGCGGCGCTGCTCAGCGAGTGGGCTGCGGCGATGGGCGTCCCGGACGTCGAGCGCGCCCGCTGGCTCCGGGCCGCGTGGCTCCACGACGCCCTGCGGGATGAGGACGGAAGCGATGCGCTCGCGCATGGAGCGCGCGCGGCGGAGCGCGCGGCCAAAGACGGCGAGCAGGACCAGGGGGTGCTGGACGCAGTCAAGTACCACAGCGTCGGCTACGCTCGTTGGGACGACGCTGGGCGGATGTTGTACCTCGCCGACTTCCTCGAGCCGGCCCGTGCGCTCGACCCACCCGGCCGCGCGGCGCTGGTCGCCCGAGTGCCGTGCGAGCGCGACGCCGTGCTGCAGGAGGTCGCCCGCCGGCGCATCGAATGGGTGCTCCGCTCGGGCTGGGAACTCACCCCGGCGACGGTCGCCTTTTGGAACTCGCTCGTCGCGCGCTGAGCGCGCTGCTGCTGGCGCTCGCCGCATGCCGGGAGGAGCGCGCACCGGTGATCGCGTTCCCCGTCCCCGGCGACGACGGCCCGCGCATTACCGTGGAGGTGTTGAACGCGAGCGGGAAGCCGGGGCTTGCCAGAACGGGCTCCCGCGTGCTGCGCCGAGCGGGGATCGACGTCGTGACTTTCGGGAACGCGCCGGCCTCGGTCGGCGCCCTGGACTCGACGCGGATCGTGATGCGGCGTCGGGTCGCGGGTGCGGACGACCGGATCCGGAAGGCCCTGGGCGCGGGCCGCGTGCTGGTCGAGCTCGACAGTACACGGCTACTCGACGCGAGCGTGTTCCTGGGCGCGGACTTTGCGCCGCGCGTCGACTTCCACCCGTAATTGCCCGCACGCGGCGCTGATGTCGAGACCGCGGCTCCTGCGCAGCACGGCGTCGACCCCGCGTCGCTTCAACCGGCGCTCGAATTCGACCATCCGCGCGCGCGAGCTCGGCGCAAGCTCCGGCGCGCCGCCAGGGTGAAGTGGCAACAGGTTGACGAGCGCGCCGAGCGGCCGCGCCAGCACCGCCAGCTCGTCCGCCTGCTCGAGCGAGTCGTTTTGCCCACCGATTAGCACATACTCGAGCGTGACGCGCCGCCGGAACTGCGCGAGCGCCTGGAGCACGTGCGGCAGCCTGTATTTCTTCTCGATCGGCATCAGCTGGTGTCGCAGCTGGGGCGTCGGCGCGTGCAAGGAGAGGGCAAGCCGGAACTGCTCGGGTCGCCGCGCCAGCCGCTCCAGGCCCGGGAGGATGCCTACCGTGGACACCGTGATGTGGCGTGCGCCAACACCGAGTCCTTCGGGCTGGTTGAGGATGGTCAGGGCCGTGTCCACCGCGTCCCAATTGAGGAGCGGCTCGCCCATGCCCATGAACACGACGTTGGTCGGCTTCGCGGCGGCATCGCGCAGCACGACTTCGCGAACCTGGCCCGCGATTTCAGCCGGCGTGAGGTTCCGGCGGAACCCCATGCGCCCGGTGGCGCAGAAGACGCATCCGAGCGCGCATCCGACCTGCGAGGAGATGCACAGGGTGCGGCGCTTGCCTTCGGGAATCAGTACGGACTCGATCGCCTCGCCGTCCGCGAGCTGCCACAGGAACTTCTCGGTCGAGTCGCGCGACACCTGATGAGCGCCCAGCTGCAGGCGCACCAACGGAAACGCCGCGGTCAGGTCGCGGTGGAGTGCGGCGGGAAGCTCACGCGCGTCGTCCCACGAGCCGACCGGCCGCTGCCACAGCCGCGGCACGATTTGGTTGACGCGGTACGCGGGCTCGCCGCGGGCGGCGACCCAGTCGGCCAGCGCGGCACGCGCGCCGTCGGGCGTAAGGGACAGCAGGTTCGTCATGGGAGCGTGGCTTCGAGCCCCACCCGGTAGGCGGCGCCGACGTCGTTCAGCCCGGCGTCGCGGGCGAAGCTCACGCGGTAACGGCCCACCGCCAGCCGCACTCCGGCGACGACCCGCCACGCGGCGGCACCGTGGCTCCCCTCACGGGCCACAACGACGTCAGAGCTGAACTGCCTGCCGAGCTCGAACCCGGCGCCGAGCAGGTGATCGGCGGTGAACCCGTGCCCCGTCGCAACGCCGTAGCGCCCCTGCACGGTCCCGCGACTGCCCCACAGCGGACCTCGCCAGACCCGCAGTTCGAGACCGCCGTACAGGTCCTGCGCCGGATCATCGGTGGCGAAGTGGGAGAAGAAGTGCGTCGCGGCGGCAACCGTGAGCGCACCGGACACGCCGTAGCGCGCGCCCACGTCGAACGTCCAGCGCTCCGAGGTCGCGAGATCGAGCCTCGTGTCCTGATAGGCAAGCGTCGCGCCAATCGTTATCCCGCCCGCGGCGGCGCTCCAGTTGGCGCCGACCGTCTGCGTGTGGTAGAGGATCGTACCAGGATCGGGCTCAGGGCTGAGCGACGTGCGCACCAGGTCGCCGATCCCCATGCGCCCGTAGACCACCCCGACTTGGCCGAGCGGCTTCACTCGGGCGCGTACCGTGACCAACACTCCGGCGGCACCAACCTCGGGCGGGGTCTCAATCGCATCGAGCGCCAAGCTCGCCCGCTCCGTTCCCGCCGCTTGCGCGGGGTTCCAGAACGCGCCCGTCCCGCCCGTCGCCAGCGCGGGCGGCAGCGGGAGGGTGGCCGCGGCCAGGCGCCACAGCGCGGTGCCGGCGCTGCCCTGGGC
>JBOHSI010000148.1:0-5940 GCA_050733055.1 Gemmatimonadales bacterium | reverse complement strand
GCAGCGCGAGGCGGACGAAGTGGCGGCGTTCGCCGAGGAACTCGCGGCGTCGGCCGAGGAATTGCACGCCACCTCGGAGACGGTCACGCACACCGCGCAGCACCTGGCGCAGGATCTCGTGAATCAGCGGGTCGTGGCAGAGGGGGCGCGCGGCGAGAGTGCGAAGGCGGCGGACCAGGCGGAATCGCTGCGGGTGCGGGCGGAGCTCATGCAGGTGGACGCCGCGCGACTCGTCGCCGCCGCGCAGCGCGGGCGCGAGCGGGTGGCGCGCGCGAGTCAAACGCTGCGCGCCGTGGGCGAGGAAGTGCACGCCACCGCGTCCACCGTCGCCGGGCTGTCGGGGATGTCGGAGCGGATCGGCGTTTTCGCGCAGACCATCGCCCGGATTGCGCGACAGACGCACCTGCTCGCCCTCAACGCGGCGATCGAGGCGGCGCGGGCCGACGAGCACGGCGAGGGGTTCGCCGTCGTGGCGGACGAGGTCCGGGCGCTCGCGGCGGAAGCGGGGAAGTCAGCGCGCGACGTGGCCGAGCTCGTCTCCGAGCTCCGCACCGGCATCGACGCCGCCGCACGGGCCATGCAGTCCGGGGAGGCGAAGATGCGCGACATCGGGGCCGTTTCCGCCGAGGCGGACGGCGCGCTCCAGGAGCTGCACCAGGGGATCGAGCTGGTCGGCGATCTCGTCAACGCCACCGCGGAGGTGTCGCGCAGCCAAGCGCAGCGGCTCGCCGAACTGGCGCAGTCGCTGCAGCAGGTCGCGGCGATCTCGAGCGGTTCGTCGCAGAGGGCCGACGGCGCCGCCGCCGCGACGAGCGCCCAGATCACCTCGATGGGCGACCTCACGGCGACGTCGCAGCAGCTCGCTCAACTGGCGGAGCGGCTGCGGGCGAGCATCGCCCGCTTCTCGGTGCTGCGCCGAGAGCAGGACACCCGCGAGCATCCCGCCGCGCGCGCGGCGGCGGATTGATCACCCCGCCCGGGAGACGCGAGCCGCGTCCGGTCCTTGGTCCCAGATTCCCGCGTTCAGGGGGTGAAACGCGCGCAGGGTCTCCCGGTACGGGATGATCAGCAGGTCCACGTAACGCTCGAGCGAGACGGCGAACGGGAAGCGCCGCCGGAACTCCCCCGCCGTGACGCCCAGCATCGCCTTCAGGTGCCGGCCGAAGCTCTGCGGCGACGAGTAGTCCAGCCGGTACGCGACATCGGCGACCGAAAGCCCGGGGTTCAAGAACAGGTGGGCCGCGTTGAGGAGCCGCATTCCGGCGAGATATGTCTTAGGAGAGGGAAGCGCCGCGCGGTAGAAGCGCGACATCAAGGTGCTGGGACAGATCCGCAGGTGACGCGCCAGCGCGCGCACGGTGCAGAGCGCAGGGGCCAGTCGCGCTAGCGCCTCGAAGAACACCCGCACGTCCCCGGTCGCCTCGCTCAGCGCCGGCAACACGCGGGCGAGGATGCGGGCCGCCAGGGGCGAGGCCGGGTGGCCGACCAAGTCGCGCAGGCGGCGCCAGCCCCCAGGCTCGGTGCAGTCCACGGCGGTCCGGACGCCCGTCGCGCCCAGCCGGAGGAGCGTCTCGGTCGCCTCGCGGTCGTAGCGCGATACCAGGGCGACAGCGGGGATCGCGGGGAACTCGCGCACGAAGCGCGCCACCGCGGGCAGCTCGTCGCCGCGACACCTGTGAACCGAGATGACGAGCGCATCCACCTTTTTTCTTCGCGCGACATGCAGCGCGTCGCGAAAGGAGACGGCGTGCAGCGTGGTGAAGCAGCCGTCGCCGGCGGCGTCGACCCGCGGGCGCTCGGGTGCCGGGAGGACAGTGCAGATGGTCACCATGCGCGGGAGACCATAGCATAGCGCCATCAACCTCAGGTCAAGGTGCGCCCGTCCCGCCACGCGACCCGGCCGCGGCCGCGCCCGACGCCTCAACCCATCGTCAACGCGCGGAGCTCGCCCTGCGCCTGCGCCGCCACGTCGCGGCGCTCGAGGGTGTGCGTCATCCCGTGGCGGCGCCGGAGCGCCACCAGGCGGCGCGCGACTACGTCACCGCCGAACTCCGCGCCGCCGGCCTGGCCGTCGACCTCGCCCCTTTTCGCTTCCGCGGCCGCACGTACCACAACGTGGTGGGCTCGCTGGGCGGGCGCGACCCCGAGCAGCCGTACCTCCTCGTCGGCGCGCACTTCGACTCGACGGCGTCGACGCCCGGCGCCGACGACAATGCGAGCGGCGTCGCCGCCCTGATCGAGTGTGCGCGCCTGGTCGCGCCTCGCGCGCCTCAGGCCCGTGTCGCGTTCGCCGGACTCGATCTCGAGGAGTTGCAAACCGTTACCGGGAAGTACCGCGTGGGGAGCCGCGCGCTCGCCCGTGGCGCCCGCGCGCGGGGAGACCGACTCCAGGGCGCGCTGATCCTCGAGATGGTGGGCTACTGCGACCCGACGCCCGGCAGCCAGATCGTCCCGCCATTCCTCGGCATCAAGGCGCCGCGAGAGGGGAACTTCCTCGCGGCGGTGGGCGACACCCGCTCACGGTCGCTGCTCGAGGCGTTCCTCGTCGGCGCTCGCGCGGCAGTACCCGATCTCCCGCTCGTCGCCTACCGGGCGCGACTACGCGGCTGGCTCATGCCGCTGACGCGCCTGTCCGACAACGCGTCCTTGTGGGACGCCGGCTATCCGTCCCTGATGCTCACCGATACGGCGTTCCTGAGGAATCCGCACTACCATCAGTGGAGCGACAGGAGCGAGACACTCGATTTTGGGTTCATGGCGAAGGTGACGCAGGCGACGGTGGGGGCGATATTGAGGATTGCGGGTACCGAGTGAAAACGGAGGACACATGACACGCTCAGCAACACTGGCGCTGCTTTTGCTGCTCGCAGCCCCCCTCGCGACCGCACACGATTTCTGGCTCGTGCCGGTCGGAGGCGAGATCGAGGCGCGCACGGGGTCCCGCTTCCCGGTGAGCACCAACGCGATCACCCCGCAGCGAATCGCGGAAGCGGTGGCGGTGAGCCGGGCGGGGCGGAAGCCTCTCGATGTCGTGGGCACGCGCGACTCGGCACTGGTGCTCAAGGCGGATCCCACGATCGAGGGATTGATCTGGGCCGCCGTGGCGCTGCATCCTCGCCGCATCGACTTGAGCGCGAAGGACTTCAACGAGTACCTGCGCGAGGATGGCTTGCCCCAGATCCACGCGCTCCGCGAGGGCCGCGGCGAGCTCGACCGGCCGGCGGTCGAGCGCTACCAGAAATTCGCGAAGGCGTTGATTCGGCGCCCCGGCACGGGCTCAGTGACCCTCGCGGCGCTGGGCCATCGCATCGAGCTCGTCGCGCTGAACGACCCGGCAGCGCTCGGGCGCGGGGACACGCTGGACATCGCCGTACGGTTCGAGGGGAAGCCCCTTCCGGGCCTCACCGTGCACGCCGGGTACGCCGGGCAAGGCGACTCGAGCCACGCGTTCACGCTGGTGTCAGACCTCCAGGGCCGGATCCGCGTGCCCATCACGCGTCCCGGACTCTGGTACGTGCGCACGATCCACATGCGGGAAGCACAAGATCCGCCGGTCGATTGGGAGAGCTTCTGGGCATCCCTGACGTTCACCGTGCCGTGACGCCGGGCTCGCCGCAACGCGCGCGGCGGGTGGCGCTGGCCCTCGCGGCGGTCGCGCTCGTGCTCGCCGCCGCGGGCGCCATCTCGTTCCGGGGCTTCGTCACCCGGACGAAGAACGACCCCGGATTCCTCTACCGCGACCCGGCGATACTCGAGAAGCTCGTGAAGCGGGCGCGCGAAGCGGAGGCACACGGCGATCGCGGCACGGCGACGGCGACCTACCGATTCATCCTCACTGTGGGGGCGAAGGGCGATTCGACGCTCGAGCCGTACGTCGCGGCGGCGCGGGCGGGGCTGACCCG
Organism: Gemmatimonadales bacterium; assembly: GCA_050733055.1. GTDB lineage: Bacteria > Gemmatimonadota > Gemmatimonadetes > Gemmatimonadales > GWC2-71-9 > DASUAL01. Next base: position 2,038 of record JBOHSI010000148.1, on the reverse strand, counting down.
GCTCACCCCAGGAGCTTCTGATACACTGCCAGGTCGTCCGCACTGAAGCACACGAACCGCACCAGTTCCACGGACGTCGACTTGCTCAGTGCCTCCCGCACCGCCTGCACCGCGATCCTCGCCGCCTGGTCCACCGGATAGCGGTACGCGCCCGTGCTGATTGAGGGGAAGGCGATCGACCGGACGCCGCGCGCAGCCGCGAGCGTGAGTGAGTCGACGTAGCAGTTGCGGAGCAGCTCCGGCTCCCCACGCTTGCCACCGCTCCACACCGGGCCGACCGTATGGATCACGTACGTCGCCGGGAGCCGGTAACCCCCCGTGATACGGGCTTCACCCGTGGGGCAGCCGCCGAGCGTGCGGCACTCCTCGAGCAGCTCGGGGCCCGCGGCGCGATGGATGGCGCCGTCTACGCCACCGCCGCCGAGCAGGGTGGTGTTCGCGGCGTTGACGATCGCATCGACCAGCTGCGTGGTGATGTCGCCTTGAACGGCTTCGATGCTTTTCACGGGCGGTCAGGGGCGGTAAGAGGCGGTAACAGGCGGTAAGAGGCGGTAGGGGGCGGTAAGGGGCGGTAGGAGTTCTGTCACGGAACCACCTCGGGCGTCAGCATCCATCTGACCCGCCAGCGGGCCTCGTCGTTCCCCAAGCACACGATCGCACCCATGCGGAAAGCCACGATGTCACGGGCGGGATCGCCCACGACAAGCAGCGACGCGAGCCGGCTCAGATGGGGCAGGTGGCCGACCAGCATCGTGGGCTCGGTCGACTCCGCGACGGCCTGCTGCGCGATCGTGGGGTCACCCATCGGGGCGAGGCCTGCGAGCTCCGTCGCACCATCCCGCGGGTGCAGCACGGCCGCCAGAATCTCCGCTGTATCCCGAGCCCGCAGCTTCCCGGAGTGCGCAACACGCGCCACCAGAAGACCGGCATGCGCCGCGGCACGCGCCACCCGCTCCACCTCGCGGCGCCCCCGCCGGCTCAACGGGCGGGCCGGGTCCTCTTGCTCCGGCGTCGCTTCGCCGTGCTGGACGAGGTAGAGAAGCCGGGGCGGCGTCATGGGCTCAAGCTATCGGGCGCCCCGCGGCGGGCAATGACGGGAAGCCCCGTCGTTGCTTGCGTTTCCGGTCGGATAGCCGAGGCTCGGCGCGGGCCCTATTGTTAGGGACACGAGCACTCCCTCCGAGCCGAGGGGGCTGCTCGACCCTCTCGGCCTCCTGCGCGGCGCCCTTGCGGGGCGCTACACGATCGAACGCACACTCGGTCGCGGGGGGATGGCCACAGTCTACCAAGCCCGCGACCTGAAGCACCAACGCGCGGTGGCGGTCAAGGTGCTCCGCCCGGATCTGTTCGATTCATCGGGGCGCGAGCGCTTCCTGCGGGAAATCGAGATCGCCGCCGGGTTGCAGCACCCCAACATCCTCCCTCTCCACGACTCGGGAGCGGCCGAGGGGCTGCTCTACTATGTGATGCCGTACGTCGAGGGTGAGTCGCTCCGCGACCGGCTCAACCGCGAGAAGCAGCTCCCGGTGGATGAGGCGCTGCGGATTGCTCGGGAGGTGGCGGAGGCGCTGGGATACGCGCACGGCCGCGGGATCGTGCATCGCGACATCAAACCGGAGAACGTCCTGCTCTCGGCCGGGCACGCGCTGGTCGCGGACTTCGGGATCGCGCGGGCGATCTCGGAGGCGGGGGGTCCGCAGCTGACGGAGCGCGGGATCGCGGTGGGGACGCCGGCCTACATGAGCCCGGAGCAAGCGAGCGGGCGTGAGGCGGTGGACGCGCGCAGCGATCTCTACGCCCTCGGGTGCGTCGTGTACGAGATGCTGGCGGGGGAGCCGCCGTTCACGGGCCGGACGGCGCAAGCCGTCCTGGCGCGCCACATGCAGGAACGGCCCCCGTCGCTGCGGGTCGTGCGGCCCACGGTCTCGCTCGACATCCAGGGGGCCATCGAGACCGCGCTCGCAAAAGTGCCGGCGGACCGGTATGCCACCGCGTCGCGATTTGTCGCCGCGCTGGAAGCGGCGCGGACCGGGAGGCC
>JBOHSI010000147.1:0-29313 GCA_050733055.1 Gemmatimonadales bacterium | reverse complement strand
ATGCGGCCGGTTTCTAAATCGATGATCCAGAGCTGCCGATACCCCGAACGATCCGACACGAAGGCCAAATGCCGGCTGTCGGGCGCCCAGGTTGGATCTTCGTTTCGCCCCAAGGAGCTGAGCTGCCGCACCGCGCGCGTGCGCACGTCGAGGACGAAGATTTGCAGCGTGCCCCCCACGTCACGGTGGAAGGCGACGGACTGTCCGTCGGGTGACCAGTCCGGCGCGTTGGACGAACCGGTCACGCCATAGTCGAACGGCGCGAACAGCTGCTGGTCCGTCCCGTCCGCCGCCATTGCATACACTTGCGGCAGCCCCGGTCGCGTCGAGACGAACGCGACTCGCTGGCCGTCGGGACTGTAGGTCGGTGACAAGTTGTCTGAAAAACGCCCTACGGTCAAGCGCTGCAGGCAGCAGTTGTCCTTGATGTTGACGATGTAAATGTCGGTGCCCTCCTCGGTCGCCCGGCTGAACGCGAGCGTCTTGCCGTCCGGCGAGAACGCGGGCGTGAAGTCGAGCGCCTTCCCCGTCGTGACGACCGCCGTGCGCTGAACCGCCGCCAGGTCCTGCACGAACAGCTGCCCGTGCCCGGCTCGGAACTCCATGTACCCGAAGCGCCGCCCGTCCGGCGCCCACGCGGGCGACATCGCCTGCTGGTCGCTCGAAGAGACCAGCTTCCGCTCCGCGCCGTCCTGATCGATCACATACACCTTGCCGTCCATCACGAACAGGATGCGCGTCGCCGCGATCCCCGCGACGCCGAGCGTCGCTTCGAGAATCCGGTCGGAGAGGCGGTGCACGACCAGGCGGAAGCCCGGGTCCTTGGGCGCCGGCAGTCGTGCGCGGAACTCGCGGCGCACGCCGCCCACCGCGACGTCGTGCACCGTGACGACCGTCGTGTCACTGAGGAGCGCGATGGCCACCGCGAAGTCGGCGCCGAGCGCTTGATACAGCGGATAGTTCAGATCGGCGGTCGCGCCGCCGCCACGCCCGGCGCGCTCCCCGCCCGTGGTCGCGCGCGCCGCGGTCCGCAGCACGCTGATCCGGACCGAGTCGCCCGCCGGGAGCGTGATCAGCTCGAAGCGGTCGCTGTAGTCGAGGTCCCGCGCCACGATGACGCGCACCGAATCCAGCCCCGCGCCGCGCGCCGGCAACACGGCGAGGCCGGGCCGCACCCCGGGGCGGTAGATGATTCCGACGCGGACGCCACGGTCGATGGCAGAGGTGTCCTGGGCGGTCAGGCGGTCAGACGGGTAGACGGTTAGCGCTGTGCAGAGCAGCACCGTACCCCTAACCGTCCAACCGGCTAACGGTCTAGTGGCCGCTCGCTTCACGGCCGCTTCCCCGAGAAGTAGAACCGCACGAACAGCACGTCCGCCGGCCATCCTTCGGGCAACGATCCAAAGGCCTTGAACCGCCCGGCTCCCTCGACTGCTCCCTGGGCTTCCAGGTCGAACGAGAAGCTGCCCGAGCGCTTGATGAATTGGAGATCGCTCACCGACCCGTCGCGATGCACGAAGAAGGACACCTCCGCTTCAAGGGGTGTGCTCTGGAACGGTCGCTGCCAGCGCCGCAGGACTTGCGCCACGATGTTCTGCAGATACTCGGGGAACGGGAACTCGATCCCTTCGGTGCTGACCGTCGCCGCGTCGCTGCCGGTTGAGGGCGTCTCGCCGGGCAGCGGGGCGGTTTTCGGCGTGGTGCGCGGCGCCGCCTCGCGCCTGGTGTCGTCCGCTGTCTTGGGTGGTGCAGCCTCGGACACGGTGCTCTTGGGCAGCGGCTTCTTGAGCGGCGCCGGTCTCTCCTCTGCCGGCCGCTCGACCACCTCAGGCGCGCGGCGCCGCTCCTCCGTGGGCGCGGGCGCCGCGATGAGCCGCACCTTGTAGGTCGGCGGCAGCGGCTTGCCGGCATCGGCCGCGGCGGCGAAAAGGAACAGCCCCGTGAGGGCATGCACCACGATCGTCCCCGCGAGGCCCGGGCCGACGCTCGTTGGCGCCCGGCGGCGTCTCACCGCTCGATCGTCTCCGGCTCGGCCACGAGGCCGACGTCGCTGACGCCTGACGCCCGCATCACGGCAAGCACTTGAACCACACTCCCATAGGGCACCCGTCCGTCGGCCCGAAGGTACACCCCACTGGGCCGTTTGGTTCGCACCAGCGCGCCGAACGTCGCCCGGAAGTCTTCGTACCCGAGCGGCGCCTGGTCGATGAAGATCCGCCCGTCCCGATCGAGGGTCACGATGAGGCTGCCCGTCTTGGGGTCGAGGGGACGCGCCGCGGCTCGCGGCAGGCGCACATCGACTCCGCCCTGCATGATGGGCGCGGTGATCATGAAGATGATGAGCAGCACGAACGCCACGTCCACCAGGGAGGTGACGTTGATGTCAGCGGTCAGTGGCAGCTCGCCGTGCCCGCGCAGGCCCCCGCCCCCACCGAGTAGGCCCGCCACTTACAACCTACCTTCGCGCGCCATCGTGCCGATGATCTCCTGCGCGAACCCTTCGAGCTCACCGGCGAACAACCCCAGCCGGTTGACGAAGAGGTTGTAGGCCATCACCGAAGGCACGGCCACCGCGAGACCCGCGACCGTCGTGACGAGCGCTTCGGCCACACCCGGCGCTACCGCGGCGATGTTGCCCGAACCGCCCAGCGCGATCCCGATGAAGGCGTCCATGACCCCGAGCACCGTGCCGAGCAGGCCGAGGAGGGGGCTCACCGAACCGAACGTCGCGAGCCAGGGGATGAACCGGGCCGCGGCGTCGCGCTCCGCCGCCACTTCCTTGGCCAGCACCATGCGGAGGGCCTCGAGCTGGGTCGTCGTCAGCGTGGTCTGGGGTTCAGTCGCAGGCCCGTTCCCCTTCAGGCTGCCGGGCTTGAGCTCCGAGAAGAAATGCATGCCTTCCCGCAGCAACCGGTTGTAGGGGGACGGCGGCAACCGCATGGCGGCGTGGTAGGCGTCCTCGAGACGGGCCGCACGTTCGATCTCGGCCATGAACCGATCTGCCTGCCGCCGCGTCTTGCGGAACTGCCACCACTTCAGGAAAATCAGGTACCAGGAGACGAGCGAGAAGACGACCAGGACCGCGAGGACGAACTTCGTCTCGCGGCTCGACAAGAGCACGAGTTCCCAGGGCGTCGTAGGCAGGGCCCCACCGACTTGCAGGAGCACGCTTAGTCCTCCGCGAATGCGCGCAGGGTGAGGAGCAGACCGTCGGCCAGCGTGGTGCGCGGTCGCCACCCGAGCGAGCGCACCGCCTTGTCCACGGCCAAGGCGTTGCGCCGCAAGTCTCCGGGCCGTTCCGGGGCGTGCCGGATCTGCGGCGCGCGGCCCGCGGCGGCGGCGATCGCGCCGGCGAGCGCATTCACAGACGTCTCCGTTGCCGTGGCGATGTTGAAGGCACGGGCATCGAGATCGACGAGCGGCGGGAGCGACCGCTCGCTGGCCACGAGGTTCGCCTCCGCAACGTCACTCACGTAGACCATGTCCCTGGTCTGCTCCCCGTCCCCGTACACCGTGAGCGGCTCGCCTTCGAGCACTCGACCCGTGAAGATCGCTACCACGCCGGCCTCTCCGTGCGAGTCCTGGCGCGGGCCGTACACGTTACTGTAGCGCAGCGCGACGGTCTCCATCCCGTACACCAGGGCGAAGGTCGCGAGGTAATACTCCGATGCGAGCTTCGCGGTGCCGTAGGGCGAGGCCGGGAGCTTGGGCGCGGTCTCGGGGATCGGGAGGCTGAGGCCTTCGCCGTAGACGGTCCCGCCCGAGGACGCGAGGACCACGCGACGCACGCCGCCCGCCCGCGCCCCCTCCAGTAGGTTCAGGAGACCGATGAGGTTGACTTGAGCGTCGAATACGGGGTCCGCCACCGAGCGACGCACGTCGATCTGGGCGGCGTGGTGGTTGAGCACCGCGAAGCCGCCTCGGGCAACCAGCTGCCGCGCCTCGGGCGAGCGGACGTCGGCCTGCACGAACCGCGCGCCCGTCGGGACGGATTCGCGCCGGCCGCTGGAGAGGTCGTCGAGGACGGTCACTTCGTTGCCGGCCGCCAAATAGGTCTCCGCCACATGGGACCCGATGAACCCGGCCCCACCCGTGACCAGGACCCTACCCGTCATGGCGGGACTCCAGCCCGAACAACTTTTTCAGCGCCTCGAGCAGGCCGTACCCGCGCCCGGCCTGCGCCGCCTCCTTCAGCACGACCGTGGGGTGGTGCAGAAACTTGTTGAGGAGTGCGTGGCTGAACAGCTCCAGTTGCGCGCGGTCCTCCAGCGAAAGATGTCCCAGCCGCTTGAGCGCGCGCTCAAGCTCCGCCGCGCGGACGTCCTCGAGCCGCCCGCGGAATTCCTTCAGCACGGGTAGGACGGCGAGCCCGCCGTACCACGCCCAGAACCGCTCGACCTCCGCGTTGACGATGCGCTCGGCCGCAGGGATTTCCGTGCGGCGTTCCGCCGCGACCTGCGCCGCGATGGTCTGGAGGTCGTCGATGTCGTACAGAAATACGTTCTCGAGCTGGCCCACCGCGGGCTCGACGTCGCGCGGGACCGCGAGATCCAGGATGCAGAGTGGCCGCCCGCCGCGCCGTGCGATGGCGGGCGCGATCCGCTCCCACGTCACGACCGCGTGCGGGGCCGCCGTGGAGCTGAGTACGATATCCGCGCTCGCAAATTGCTCCCACGCCTCGTCGAGCGTGAGCGCCCGCGCACCCAGCTCTTCCGCGATCGCCTTCGCCCGCTCGTAGGTGCGGTTCGCGACGAGCGTCACGCGCACACCTTCCGACACCAGGCAGTTCGCCGCGAGCTCGGCAATGTCGCCGGCACCGAGGATCAGTGCCGAGCGGCCCGCGAGCGAGTTGAAGATCTTGCCCGCCACCGCCACTGCGGCCGACGGCGCCGACGCCGCGCCGGTCCCGAGCGCGGTTTCGCTCCGGACCCGCGCGCCGACGAGCAGGGCGGACTGGAACAGGCGGTGCAGCACGGGACCGGCCTGCTCCTTGGACGTCTCCCACGCCTCGCGCACCTGGCCCTGGATCTGAGATTCGCCGAGAATCATCGAATCGAGCCCAGCCGAGACGCGGTAGAGGTGGCGCACAGCCTCCTGATCGTGCTGGAAGTACCCGTACGCGCTGGCGTCGCGGCCGTCGCCGAGGCGCTCATTGAGGATCGCCCACACCGCCTGCGGCGTGGTGCCCTCCGGGTCGGTGAGGTAGAACTCGGTGCGGTTGCACGTGGAGAGGAGCACGCCCCCGCGCGCCCCAGCCGAAAGGACGCGTGCCAGCGACGCCGGCACCTCGCGGGGAGCGTGCGCGAAGCGCTCCCGCACCTCGAGCGGTGCCGTCCGGTGATTCACTCCCACGACCGCGATGCTCATCGTCACGCGCCGCTCAGAGGAACCGGTCCGTGCCCGGTTCGGCGAGCTTCAGGGCGAGGTACACCAGCAGCACGGCGGCGAATCCGGCGATGCTCGCGAACGCCGCCCGCCGACCAGCCCAGTGCCGCACGACTCGCGCCCACACCGCCCACCCCACCACCGCCCAGGTGAACGTGCCCCATACCACCTGGGCCGGGTCGACGTGCCAGCCGCCGGCGTAACGCTCCGCGTACCCTACCGCGAGCAGTACGCCGAGCGTCAACGCCGGAAACCCCGCGACCAGGGCGACGTGGTTCAGACGGTCGAGCCGCTCGAGCGGCGGGAACAGCTGGAACATCTGGCCGAACCGCTTCGTCTTCAGCTCCCGGAACTGGAGCAGGTACAGCGCCGCCGACACAAACGCGAGCGCGAGCAACGCGAGCCCGAAGACGCTCAGCGCGACGTGCAGCACGAACCACGCGTTTCTGCCTGGCGCCGGCTCGACCCCGGGCCCGAGGCCGATCAGGAGCGCGAGCGCCACCAGGCCGGTCGCGAGCGGCCCGGTGAACACCGCGACCGCCGAAGCGCGGAACACGCGCTCGCTGACAACCTGCAGCAGCACGAGAAACAAGGCCAGGATCGACAGCACGGGCGCGACGCCGACGGGAGTGAGCTGCGCGACACCGACCACGTGCGCCGCGGCGCCCGTGAGCGGCGTGCCGAGCGTCAGTCCCCGCGACGCGGGACGCAGCCCCGCGAACGGCGCGAGCGCGAGCGCCGTGGCGAGGCCGTAGAGTCCCAGGGCCAGAAGATGCGGAACGAGAACCACACGCGGAAGGCGCCAGCCCCGTCACCGGGGCCGGCGGGCTCAGGAGGGCATCTTCCGCACGAGACGGACCGGCATCCCGGGGATGATATCGGGGTGATTGATGCTCAGCACGAGCCCGGACGCGGAATGCTCCCGGGTGTGCACGATCTGCATCACCACGCGCACTTCCTCCGATCCGGTGCCCGGCTCGCCGGTCGCGGGCCGATAGATCTCGAACATGTCCCCGGACGTCACCCCCTCGGCGCGGCCCCGGTTGATGAAGACGATCTGCTGGGGGGCGGCGATGGTGTGGGGGTCCCGCTCGGCGATGACCCGGCCCTCGAGTCCCTGCTCCACCGGTGTGGGCCGCACTTCCCCCGGATCCTTGAACGGCTCGAGCGGCAGCGCCAGATGGCCGTCGCGCACACGGGCGAACTGCATGATCACCTCGGCGAGCACCTGCCTGCGCTGCACCTCGGTGATGCGCCCGACGCCGGTCGGCACCACCACGTCGCCCCAGCCCGCGATGCTGCGGTCGATGCGCGCGATCAAGACCGAGTCACCCACGTGGTACGACGCATTGCGCGGCGGCTCGACGGCGATCTGGTGGAACAGCGTCGCGGACGTGCGCTCGGAGAGCCGCGGGATGGCCGGCACGGACGTGTTCCCCAACACCCTGCCCCACGGCAGCTTCTCGTTCTCACTCAGGAACCCCGCCGCGTAGAACTCGCCGCGGCGCACCGGACGGTACGGCTGGTTGGCGTAGGCGCGCAGCACGTCCCGCACTTCATCGGTGGCGGTGCGGCGCCGGTCGAAAATCGTTTCGTAGGCCTCCGTCGGCTCAGGCGGCGGGGGCGGCGCCTCCACGACCGCCTGCGCGGTGTCGAACGCCACGGCCGTCACGGTGTCCGCCGGGGCCTCGGCGCGCACCGTGTCGGCGCCCAGCTCCGGCCCCGCGGCCACCGCCGTGTCGGCCGGCGCCTGAGCCACGCTCGCGAACGGGGCGAGATTCAGCACCTCTCCCGGATAGATCCAGTGGGGATCCTCGATGACGGCGGTGTTGAGACGATAGATCTCGGGCCAGAGCAGCGGATCGCCGAAATAGAGCAACGCGATCGACCAGAGGGTCTCGCCCCGAACTACCGGGTGAAGCTGGCCCGACCCCACCGCGGGGGCGACCACCGCGGCGGCCTGGGACGTGTCCTGCACGGCTGGCAAGGTGTCCGACCGGGCCTCGGTGGTATCCTGAGCCGCCAATCGCGGCGCTCCCCCCGCCCCCGCGAGCAGCCCTGCCACAAGGGCGAGCAGGGCTGCTCGCTGATCAGAACGGCAGATCGTCGTCCTCCTCATCCAGCGCCTCCGGGAGCGCGTCCAGCGATTCCGCCTTGCCCTCGGGCGCCACCTTCGCCGTGGCCTTGGCCCGCGCGAACTCGCCGGCGCCTTCGCCGCCTCCCCGGGACGACAGCAGGATCACTTCCCGCGCGATGACCTCGGTGACGTAACGAGTCTGCTTCTCCCGATCCTCCCAGGTGCGGTACTCGACACGCCCTTCCACGTAGATGCGGTCGCCTTTCTTCATGTACTTCTCAGCGAGATCCGCCAGCTGGGCGCCTTTGTTGTTCCACAGGATCACGCGATGCCACTCGGTCTTCTCCTGCTTTTCCCCACCCTGACCGGTCCACTGCCGGCTGGTCGCCAGGGACAGTGTGGCCACGCGGGAACCGTTATTCGTGCTCCGCACCTCGGGATCGGCCCCCAAGTTCCCGATTAGCATGACTTTATTCAAGCTCCGGCTCACAACAGACCTCCAAACTCTAGGCGGGTCGGGGACCAAGGGCGACAACAGTATATGAATCGCAAGTTATTCTGTCAATCAAAGATACGCCACTTGGGCTAAAGTTTTGCGGAGACCCCCACTGCAGGAATGGCAGCCCGGAGAATCACCGCATCTTCGACCGGCCGCCGATAGTACTTGGCCCGCCGCCCGACTTCCGCGAAGCCCAAGCGCGCGTACAGACGCCGCGCAGCCGCGTTCGACTCGCGCGCCTCGAGGTACACCACCCGCACGGCGCGGCTCCGCAGCGCGGCGAGCATCTCCTCGACCAGGGCGCGCCCGATCCCCCGGCGTCGGTCCCCCGGCGCGACGCCGAGGTTCAAGATTTCGCCTTCGTCACCCGCGTGGTGCGCGACGATGTAGCCCGTGAGGCGATCATGGTCCAGCGCCACCAGGAACGGCACGTTCGCCGCAACGCACTCGGCGAAATCGTTTGGCGACCAAGGGTCCGCGAACGCGGCGCGCTCGATCGCGGCGACATGCGGGACGTCAGCCGCCTGGGCGGGACGGATCCGGAAGGGGGCGGCCGTGGCGGGCCTCCCATTTGGCCTGCGCTTCGGCAGGGCGTCCGTACACGGGCTCGGCGGTGAGTGGCTCGGTGAGCTCGCGCGTCGCTCCGCTGCGCGTGACCAGCGACAGCAGCGACGTCGCCGCAGGCGGCAGCCGCTCGAGGCCCACCGGACCGGCGCCGGTCCACGCGCTCACCTGGTCGGCGTAGAGAACGGCACCGTCACCCACCGCGAGCCGCGGCCGCACGGGCGCCACGCGAGCAAGCTCCGCGATGGTGAGTACGGCGGGCGCGACCGACGTCTCTACGCGATCCCGCCGGAACTCGTACACCGCTCCGAACACCTGCCCGCGCAACGCGTCGAAGCAAGCCGCGATCGGGGAGCCGGCCACGGCCGCGGCGCTCGCCGCCCAGGCCATGAGGCTCGGCACCGCGGAAATGGTGAGCCCGCGCTCATGGGCGAGGCCTTTGGCCGCGGCCCACCCGATCCGGAGGCCGGTGAAGCTCCCTGGGCCATCGCCCACGACGAGTCCACTCAGGTGCGCCGGGCGGGCGCCGGCGGCGTCGAGCGCCCGGTCTACCAGCGTCATGATCTGTGCCGCGTGCTCGCGCGCCCCGCGCACCGCGATGACGCTCCGCATCTGGCCCGCCTCCCCAACGGCCACGCTGGCGATGTCGGTGGCCGTATCGATGGCGAGCCACACGCCCCTCATGCCTCCTCCAGCACTCGCACGGCGGGGTCGGGATCGTGCGCAAGCCGGAAGCGCCGGTCGAGCGGCGGAGCCCATGCTCCGGCGCGCTCTGGCCACTCGATGAGCACGATGGCGCGCTCGCGCAGCATGTCGTTGAATCCCAGGTCGCGGGCCTCGTCGGCGGTCCGGAGGCGAAAGCAGTCGACGTGGTACACCGCCGTATCGTCGGTCTCGTAGTGGTGCACCAGCGCGTAGCTGGGGCTCGTGGCAAGGACCTTGGCGCCCAGCCCGCGGCAGATCGCCTGGACGAGCGTCGTCTTGCCCGCGCCGAGCTCGCCCGACACCCCGATCACGGCTGGTGCGACCAGCGCGCGACCCAGCTCCTCACCGAACCGGTTCAGCTCGTCCGCGCGGAGGCGCATGGTGCACGGTCTCCCCCTCGACCTTGAGCTCGAGGATCTGATCCCGCAGCACCGCGGCGAGCTCGAAGTCGAGCTGCTCCGCGGCGGCCTGCATTTGCTGCTCGAGCAGGCGGATCAGCGTTTCCCGCTCGCGCGCGTCCGCTGGCCGCCGGACGGCGGGCCCGGTGGCCTTCGTGGTCTTCGCGTCCGCGACCCGCGTGGCGAAGCGCACCTGGTCCACCGACTTCACGATGGAGCGGGGTGTGATGGCGTGGCGCGCGTTGTGCTCCTGCTGCAGCCCGCGGCGTCGGCTCATTTCGTCGAGCGCCCGGCGCATGGAGCCGGTGACGCGGTCGGCGTACAGGATGGCCGTGCCGTGGAGGTTGCGTGCCGCGCGGCCGACCGTCTGGATGAGCGAACGGTCGGAGCGCAGGAAGCCCTCTTGGTCCGCGTCGAGGATCGCCACAAGCGAGACTTCGGGCAGGTCGAGGCCCTCCCGCAGCAGGTTGATTCCGACCAGGACGTCGAACTCGCCGAGTCGCAGGCCGCGGATGATCTCAACCCGCTCGATCGCATCGATCTCGGAGTGCAGGTAGCGGACCCGCACCGCGTGCTGCTGCAAGTAGTCGGTCAGGTCCTCGGCCATCCGCTTCGTGAGGGTCGTGACGAGCACCCGCTCGTGCTTCCTCTCGCGCAGCCGAATCTCGTGCAGCAGGTCATCCACTTGCCCCTTCACCGGGCGCACCTCTACCTCGGGGTCCACCAGTCCCGTCGGTCGGATGATCTGCTCCACGACGACGCCGCCCGAGAGCTTGAGCTCATCCTCCCCGGGCGTCGCCGACACAAACACGATCCGCGGCACGAGGCGCTTGAACTCGTCGATCCGGAGCGGGCGGTTGTCGAGCGCCGACGGGAGGCGGAATCCGTAGTCCACCAGCGTCTGTTTGCGCGAGCGGTCCCCCTCATACATGCCGGCGAGCTGCGGCAGGGTCTGGTGGGACTCGTCGATCACGCAAAGGTAGTCGTCGGGGAAGTAGTCGAGCAAGCAGGCCGGGCGCTCGCCCGCCTGCCGGCCCGTGAGATGCCGCGAGTAGTTCTCGATCCCGCTGCAGCGGCCCACCTCCAGCAGCATGTCGATGTCGAAGTTGGTGCGGGACTCGAGGCGCTGCGCTTCGAGCAGCTTGTTCTGCGCCCGGAGCTCGGCGAGCCGCGCCTTGAGCTCGGCGCGGATCGCCGCGACGGCGCGCTCGATCGAAGGGCGCTCCGTCACGAAGTGGGTCGCCGGGTAGATCGCCGAGCGGCGCAGGTCGGTGATGGTGTTGCCCGTGAGCGGATCGATCTTCGCGACGCGCTCCACGGTGTCGCCCCAGAACTCCACGCGTACTGCCTGCTCGTCGTAGGCCGGGAACACCTCCACCGTGTCGCCTCGCACGCGGAAGCTGCCGCGCTCGAACGCGACGTCGTTGCGCTGGTACTGCACCCGCACGAGCTCGGCGAGGAAAGCGTCCCGCCCGCGCGCCTCGCCCACGGTCGCGGTGACGAGGAGTTGGCGGTACAGCTCGGGATCACCTAGCCCGTAGATCGCGGAGACGCTCGCCACGACGATCACGTCGTCCCGCTCCATCAGGCTCGATGTTGCGCGCAGCCGTAGCCGATCGATGTCGTCGTTGATCGAGGAGTCCTTGGCGATGTAGGTGTCCGTTTGCGGGACGTACGCCTCGGGCTGGTAGTAGTCGTAGTACGAGATGAAGAATTCGACGGCGTTCCTGGGGAAGAGGCTCTTCAACTCGCCGTACAGCTGCGCCGCGAGCGTCTTGTTGTGGGACAACACCAGCGTCGGGCGGCCGCTGGCGGCGACGACGCGCGCGATCGTGAACGTCTTCCCGGAGCCCGTGACGCCCAAGAGGGTCTGGTAGCGATCGCGGCGAGCGAGCCCGCTCGATAGCTCGCGGATGGCGCGCGGCTGGTCCCCCGCCGGCAGGTAGGGGGCAACGAGGTCGAAAGGCACCCGAGAAACCTAACTGACGGCGGGCTGCGCCTGGGGCCCCGACTCGCGGCGCGAGACATCGGTGACGCCCTTCACCCGGCGGACCGCCCGGATGACCTTGTTGAGGTGGGTCTGGTTCTCCACTTCCACGAGCACGGACCCGAACACCGCCCCGTCCTTGGTGGACAGCTCCGCGCTCTTGATGTTGGTGCCCGACTCGCTGATCGCCGTGCAGATGTCGGCATAGAGCCCGCGCCGATCCTCCCCGCCTACGGCGAGACGCACCACGAACGTCTCTCCTTCGGACTCCTGCCAGTCGATCTCCACTCGTCGCTCGGCCTCGGCCGAGAGCACGAGCAGGTTCGGGCAGTCGGAGCGGTGGATCGAGATGCCGCGCCCTTGGGTGACGTAGCCGATGACCGTGTCGCCCGGCACCGGCTGGCAGCACTGGGCATAGCGCACCATCAAGCCATCCACGCCCTGGATCTTGATGCCGCGCCCCAGCCGAAGCCGCTCAATCACGCGCCCGAAGGCGGTCGCTTTGGGAGGCTGGAGCTCCTCGGCCGGGAGGTCCGGGTAGAGGGCGCGCATCATCGTGCCGAGGGCGATGTCCCCGGTCCCGAGCGCGGCCTGCAGCTGCTCCGGGGTCCCGACCGAGAGCGCCGCCGCGGCCCGGGCGAGGCGCTCCTGATCCGGCGCCTCGAGCCGGCGGCGCCGCACTTCGCGCGCCAGGATGTCGCGGCCCAGCTCGAGGCTGCGTTCGTGCTCCTCCTGCCGGATCCATTGGCGGATCTTGTGCCGGGCGCGCGCGGTCTCCACGTGCGCGAGCCAGTCGCGCGACGGCTTCGCCTGCGCGCTGGTCATGACTTCCACCGTGTCGCCGTTCTTGAGCGGCCGGTGCAGCGGCGCGATGCGACCGTTGATCCGTGCCCCATGGCAGTGTTGCCCCACCTCGGTGTGCACGGCGAACGCGAAGTCGATCGGCGTCGCGCCCTTGGGGAGCCGTTTGACGTCCCCGCGCGGCGTGAAGACGAAGATCTCGTCCTGGTAGAGGTCGACTTTGAGGAACTCGAGGAACTCTTCGGGTGTGTGGGTGTCCTGCTGCAGCTCGAGCAGCTGGCGGAACCAGGCGAGGTGGCGGTCGAGCTCGTCGGCGCTGCGCTTGCCTTCCTTGAAGAGCCAGTGCGCCGCGATGCCGTACTCGGCGGTGTGGTGCATCTCGCGGGTGCGGATCTGGATCTCGTATAGCTGGCCGCTCGGCCCAAACACGGTCGTGTGCACCGACTGGTACCCGTTCGACTTCGGGCTCGCGATGTAGTCCTTGAACCGCTCCTGGAGCGGTGTCCATTGGTGGTGGATCATGCCGAGCACGTGATAGCACTCAGGGATGGTGTTCACCAGCACGCGCACTGCGAGAAGATCGTAAATCTCCTCGAACGGCTTGTCGCGCCTCTTCATCTTCTTGTAGATGGACCACAGGTTCTTTGGACGACCGGTGATCTCGAAGCCCGCGAGCCCCGCCCGCACGAGCTCTTCGGCGAGCGGGTCGCGCAGCCGCTCGATGGTCCGCTCGCGCTCGGCCTTCTTCGCGCGCACCTTGCGCGACAACGCCCGGTACTCGTCGGTCTCGAGGAACTTGAAGGCGAGGTCCTCGAGCTCGGCCTTCACCCCGGCCATCCCGAAGCGGTGGGCCAGCGGCGCGTAGATCTCGCGCGTCTCGAGCGCGATGCGCCGCTGCTTCTCCGAGTCGAGGTGCTCGAGCGTTCGCATGTTGTGCAGGCGGTCGGCGAGCTTGATGATGATGACGCGCGCGTCCTTGGCGACCGAGAGCAATAGCTTGCGGTAGTTCTCCGCCTGCTCTTCCGCGGTCGAGCGGAATGTCAGCGTGGAGAGCTTGGTGAGCCCGTCGACCAGGTCGGCGACCTCGGCGCCGAAGTCACGGCGGATCTCCTCGAGGGCGACGTTGGAGTCCTCCACCACGTCGTGCAGCAGCGCCGCGGCGATGGTCGTGGAATCCATCTGCTGCTCGGCGAGAATCGTGGCGACGGCCACACTGTGTGAGACGAAGTCGTCCCCCGACTCGCGCTTCTGACCGCGATGCGCCTGCGCGCTCAACCGGTAGGCGCGCGACAGCAGATCGAGGTCGAGGCGGTCCCGTTGGGCCGCCACGGCCCGGGCGAGCTCGGGCGCAAGTAGCGGCGCGGTGCTCGTCACAACAGTCCTGCCTCCGCGAAGCTCACGTAGCGGTCGCCTCCCACGATCACATGGTCATACACCGGCACGTCGAGCAGCCGGCCCGCCTCCACCAGCTGCCGGGTTACCGCCCGGTCGTCTGCCGACGGTGCCGGGTCACCGCTCGGGTGGTTGTGGACCACGATGATGCCCGCCGCGGCTTCCGCGATCGCGGCCCGGAACACCTCGCGCGGATGCACCAGCGAGCTGTTCAGGATCCCCCGGGTGATGAGCAGGTCCCCGAGCACCTGGCTCTGGCTACCGAGGGCCAAAACGTGGAACTCCTCCACGGCCAGGTCCCGCAGGCGCGAGGCATAGAAACGCTGCACGTCTGCCGGCCCGCGGATTCGCTCTGGGGGTGGCTCTCGCTCCGCGCCCAGGCGGCGCCCCAGCTCGAGCGCCGCCGCCACGCGGGCGGCCTTGCTGCGGCCCACGCCGCCAATGCGCGCTACCTCCGAGAGCGGCCGCGTGGCGAGTCGCCGCAACGACCCGTCCGCCCGCGCGAGCACGTCGCCCGCCACGGCGAGCGCGTCGCGGCCGGCGCACCCCGTTCCTAGGAGAATGGCCACGAGCTCCTGCCCCGTCAACGCGGTAGGGCCCACAGCCCACAACCGCTCCCGCGGGCGGTCATGGTGGGGGCGGTCGGCGAGGCGCAGCGGCATGCCGCCAAGCTAGCTGCCGCCAAGTGAATAGGGGGTACCCGATGAACCCGCTGAGGGCCAGAAAAAGCGGGGCCGCGTTCGCTACCTCAGGCTACCGCGCCGTGGCACTTCTTGAACTTCTTCCCGCTCCCGCACGGACACGGATCGTTGCGCCCGACGCCGCTGTACAGGTTCGGCGCCACGGCGGCCGGCACCAGCGGAACCGGGGCGGAGTCCCCGCTCACGAGCCCGTCGGCGGCCGCCTTGGTCGCGACCATCGGCGCAGGACGCCGCTGCGGTACACGACCGGCCGGGCCGGTGAAGGATCGCCCCGGTGCGCGCGCCGGCACGCCGGCCGGCGGGGGCGGTGGCCCGATCTCGATCTGGAGTTTGAGCCACCGCTCGGTGAACGTCGACCGCAGGTCGTGCATCAGGCCGACGAACATGTCGTAGGCCTCCCGCTTGTACTCGACCAGCGGGTCCTTCTGACCCCACGCGCGGTATTGGATCGCGGCGCGCAGCTGGTCCAGGTCGTAGAGGTGATCCTTCCACTTCTCGTCGATCACCGTGAGCATGATGTGTGAGAGCGCCTGGGCTCCGAGGCTGGCAGCGCCGATCTTGGCTTCGACCTCCTTGAAGTAGTCGAGCTTCGCCTGGAACGCCTCGCGCCCCGCCTGCTGCGCCGCCTGCACCAAGTCGTCGCGGGTGCGCACCTTGGCGGCATCGGCGACGCCGGCGATCGAGATCAAGAACTTGAGCAGGAACTCGGTTTCGAGCTGGGCTCGGTCCCACTGGTAGGGGTCATTGGCGTGCCCGGTGAGCTCGTCGGCCAGCCGCTCGACGGCCGCCTCGACCATGCGCACAGCCTCGGCCTTGAGCTCCTCGCCGCCCTCGAGCGCGAACAAGCGGAGCGAGTAGATGACCTCGCGCTGTTGGTTCATCACGTCGTCGTACTCAAGCAGCTTCTTCCGGGCCTGGAAGTTCTGCAGCTCGACGCGCTTCTGGGCCTGGCCGATGGCGCCGGTGACCCACGGGTGGGTGATGACTTCGCCCTCTTCGGCGCCCGTGCGATCCATCCAGCGCGCGATACGGTCCGACCCGAACAGCCGCATCAGGTCGTCCTCGAGCGACAGGAAGAACACGCTCTGCCCCGGGTCGCCCTGGCGGCCCGAGCGGCCACGCAGCTGGCGGTCGATGCGGCGTGCCTCGTGGCGCTCGGTGCCGATAATGACGAGCCCGCAGGGGGGGTCTTCGTAGCAGCCGAGTTTCTTGATCTCGGGCTGCGTCAAGTCCGGCTTCTCGACCTGCTGGCCGAACGCGGGCTCATGCGACGTGATTCCGCACACCTGGCACTGCTTGACCCCTGGGCCGAGTTTGATGTCGGTCCCGCGGCCCGCCATGTTCGTAGCGATGGTCACCGCGCGCGGCTGGCCCGCCTGGGCCACGATTTCGGCCTCGCGCTGGTGGTACTTGGCATTCAGCACTTCGTGCTTCAAGCCGCGGCGCTTGAGCATGCGCGACAGCGTTTCCGATACGTCCACGCTCACCGTCCCGACGAGCACCGGCAGGCCTCGCTCGTGCTGGCGCCCGATCTCATCGAGGATCGCGTTGTACTTCTCGCGCCGGGTCTTGTAGATGAGGTCGTGCTTGTCGATGCGTCGAACCGGCCGGTTGGTCGGGATGACCACGACCTCGAGCCCGTAGATCTGGAAGAATTCCGTTTCCTCGGTCTCGGCCGTCCCCGTCATGCCGGCGAGCTTGTCGTACATCCGGAAGTAGTTCTGGATCGTGATGGTCGCGAGGGTCTGGGTCTCCTCGCGCACCACCACTCCCTCCTTCGCCTCCACCGCCTGGTGCAGCCCGTCGGACCAGCGCCGGCCCGGCATGAGCCGTCCGGTGAACTCGTCGACGATGAACACCTGCCCGTCCTGCACGACGTACTCCACGTCCTTCTCGTAGAGGGCGTGCGCCTGGAGCAGCTTGTGTATGATGTGGAGCGTCTCGCTCTTCTGCGCGTACTCCGCCTCGACCGCCCGACGCCGCTCGATCTTCTCGGCGGGCGACAAGGTCTCGTCGTGGTCGAGTTCGTGCACCGCATGCGAGATATCGGGCACGACGAAGAGCGACGGATCCTGCGGCGACATCGCCTCGACGCCGCCGTCGGTGAGGTGCACCGAGTGGCCCCGCTCGTCCAGCACGAAGTACAAGTCGTCCTCGATGTGCCGCATCTTCTGGTCGCGCGCCGGCAGCTTTCGGTCGGCGAGCCGGTCGAGCTCCACGCGCTGCACCAGCGACTTGACCCCCTGCTCGTTCAACAGCTTCATGAGCTTCTTGTTCTTCGGCATCCCGAGTTGCGCCTTGTACAGGAGCAGGGCGCCGTCGTACGCCGTCTTCTCGTCGGCCAGCAGCGGCTCCGCCCGTGCGATCACGTCGTTCGCCACGGCCGTCTGCCTGCGCACGAGCTGCACCACCTGCGCGTTGAACTGGGCGTACTTCTCGTCCGATTCCGTGCCCACGGGACCTGAGATGATGAGCGGGGTGCGCGCCTCGTCGATGAGGATCGAGTCCACCTCGTCGATGATCGCGTAGGAGTGACCGCGCTGGACCCGCTGGTCCAGCGAGAACACCATGTTGTCCCGCAGGTAGTCGAAGCCGAACTCGTTGTTGGTACCGTAGGTGATGTCGCACAGGTACGCCGCGCGCCGCTCGGGGGTGCCCGGCTCGGTGTCGTCGATGCAGCCCACCGTCAGGCCGAGCCACTGGTACACGTGACCCATCCACTGCGAGTCGCGCCGCGCGAGGTAGTTGTTGACGGTGACGAGATGCGCACCGCGGCCGGCCAGCGCATTGAGATAGAGCGGCAGGGTGGCGACGAGCGTCTTTCCCTCGCCCGTCGCCATCTCGGCGATCTTCCCCTGATGCAGCACGACGCCGCCGATGAGCTGCACGTCGTAGGGAACCATGTCCCACGTGAGCTCGTGGCTCGTCACGACGACCTTGCTGCCGAGCAGCCGGCGACACGCCTCGCGCACCGTGGCGAACGCCTCCGGGAGGAGGTCGTCGAGCGTCCGCCGCATCTCCTTGGCGAAAGCCTGCTCGGCCTTGGCGAGCTGGTCGGTGAGCTTGAGCCGCTCGTCGGCGTCGGGGCAGTCGTGCTTCGCCTGTTTCAGGCGCTCGACTTCCGCGCCGAGCGCGCCCGTGCGCTCCACGATCAGCGCGCGGAACCTCGCCGTCTGAGCCTGAAGCTCCGCGCCGGAGAGCTGCTTCAGCCGCTCCTCGTGGCGGTGGATCGCGTCCACCAGCGGCTGAATGCGCTTCAGCTCGCGCTTAAACCGGGTGCCTAGGATCTGCGTGACGAGGCGTTTCAGCATCGGCCCTCTAACGATACAGCCCGCGGGCGCCGATGTACTCGCGCACCGCGTCGGGCACGAGGTAGCGGATGGACAACCCCCGCCGCACCCGGTCCCGGATCATGGTGGCGGAGATGTCCACCGCGGGCACGTCGATCACCTGGGCGATCAGCGGATGTCGCGGCGTGGGGCATCCCGGCCGGGCGAACACGACGAGATCGGCCAGCCCCGGGAGCGCTTCGACCTCGTACCAGCTCGACAGCTCCTGCGCCGCATCCGCTCCCACCAATAACGTGAACCGGTTCCCGGGCTCCCGCGCCGCCAGCGCGCGCAGCGTGCGCACCGTGTACGAAGGCGCAGGCAGCGCAAGCTCGATCCGCTCCACGGAGAGCCGTGGATTCCCCGTGACCGCCAGGTCGAGCATCTCGGCGCGCTGGGCCGGCGTGGCGACGTGGGCGGCCCGCTTGAAAGGCTGCTCGCGCGCCGGCACGAAGCGCACGGCAACGCCAAGCTGTTCCGCAGCCGCCTCCGCGACCACGAGATGCCCCAGGTGCACGGGGTCGAACGAGCCACCCAGGAGCGCCTCCACGCGGGGTCAGGAGGGAGAAGCGGCCGCGGAATCGGCCGCGGCCGGGCAGCGCTGGTCGAGGCCGCGCGCCCGCGGGTAAAAACGCCGCAGGTGGGTGCACGTCTCCTTCCGCTCGTCGGCGTAGCCGATCAAGCGGTAGCTGTCGACGAGCCGCAGCAGCGCGTCGGGCACGTGCGCGGACTCGGGGTACGTCGCGACAACGTCCTTGAAGTAGATGATGGCCGAGTCGAACGCCCGGCGCTTGAAGTAGAACAAGCCGTTCTTGTAAGCCTTCTCCGCGAACCAATCCCTCAACTGCCGCACGTGCAGTTGCGCGCGGGTCGCGGCCACGGTGCCCGGGTAACGCCCGGCGAGCTCCTGATAGATGGCGAGCGCCGACAGGCCGTACGACGGGTCGAGCTCGGGGCGCTTCCACAGCCGCAAATTCGCGTCACCGGCGCGCAGCAGGGCGACCGGGGCGTATTCGCTAGCTGGGTACAGGTCCGCCACCTGCCGGAACTCGTGGGCGGCCTGGACGCGATCGCCGGTCTGGAAGTAGCATTCGGCGAGGTAATACCGCACTTCCGCCATCTCGGGCTGGGTCGTGCTCAATTCGAAGGTCAGGCGCCGGAGCGTCAACAGCGCGTGGGAGAAGTCCCCCCCGCGGAACTGCTGCCGGGCCTTCGCGAGATCCGCCGTGGGATCCGGCGCCGGCGTCACTTTGGGCCCGTGATGGCACGCCATGACGCCGACCAATCCGATCAGCCAGAAGCGCCCCATCGTCCTCATGGTTGGGGGGGAGGCGGCGCGGCGGCATCCGCCTTCCCCAGGGCGTTGATTCTCTGTTGCGCGCGCTGCGCGATGGTGTCCCCGGGCGCGCCACCTCCCAGCGCCTGCTGGTAGCTCTCGAGCGCGGCGGCCACGTCGCCCTGCGCTAGCTTCACGTCGCCCAGGCCGAGGAACGCGCCGCGCACCACGTCCACGGGTGATCCCGGAGCACTGGCGCGCCTGAACCAGTCTTCGGCTTCAACGGGTCTGCCCTCCTCGAGGAGCCGCTGGCCCTCGATCAGCGAGCACAGGCCGAGCCCCTCGCGTGCCCGGTCGGCGACCGCCGGCTCCCGCTGGCGGCGAATGACCCCTTCGAATACGGGCACCGCGGTGCTGCACGCTCCTGCTCGCACCGCGGCCATCCCGTAGGCGAACAAGAGCGAGTCGGCGCTGCGCGCGTCGCCCGCGGCGGCGACGGCGCTCGGGAGCAGCGCGAGCGCCGCCCCTGTGTCGCCGCGTTCCGCCGCGTCGAGCGCGGCGAGCCGGGTGTACCTGCCCAACGGGCGACCCGGGGCCACGGCGCGCAGTCCCTGGAGCCCCGTCGCCGCCGCATTACGGTCGCTCGCCGCGAGCGCAGCGCGGACCACACGCTCGAGGCCGTCCGCCGCCTCGGCCGCGCGCGAGCGGTCCTGCTCGCCCAGCGCAACGTACGCGGCGGCGGCGAGGCCGAACTCTCCGGTGTGCAGGGCGGCGGCGGCCGACTTAGCCTGCAAGTCGGCGCTCCCAGGATGGGCCTTGAGCCCCAGCTGATACTCGGCCAGCGCGTCGCGGTACGCCCGGGCGGCGTACGCGCGGTCGCCCAACTCCTCGTGGTCTGCGGCGCTACGCGTGCACGCGAGCCCCAGCGCGAGCCACACGATGTGCAGCCGAGGGAACCTCACGACCGTCCCCTTCGTCCTCCCCTCCCTTTCGCGGCAGGCGGCCCCGACGACGGCTCCTCGGCGACGGACGCCGTGACGGCGGGCGCCTGGCCGGCGGTGTCGCTGCGCGCCAGCATGGCGAGGTAGGCTTCCACCCGGGGGTCCTCCGGGTGGCGCTCGCGCAGCGCTTCCCACGCCTGCTTCGCCGCGAGGCCATCGCCCGCCAGATAGCACGCCAGGCCCAGCATGACGGCTGCGTCCAGGTAGTTCGGTCGCGCCCGCACGATGATCTCGAAGTGTTCCCGCGCGTCCAGGGCGCGGCCCGCCTGCAGCAGCATGCGCCCCAGCTTATACCGCAGATCGTGGAAGGCGGGTCCGAGGGAGAGCGCATGTTGAAGCTGCTCCATCGCCTGGGCTAGCCCGCCCGCCTCGAGATACGCGGCGCCCAGCGCGGCGTGCTGGTTCGCGAGCTTCGCCGCCATGTGGGCCGAGAAGCCCTGGCGCGGC
The DNA here is from genome assembly GCA_050733055.1 of Gemmatimonadales bacterium. Classification (GTDB taxonomy): domain Bacteria; phylum Gemmatimonadota; class Gemmatimonadetes; order Gemmatimonadales; family GWC2-71-9; genus DASUAL01. The sequence continues at coordinate 8,751 of JBOHSI010000147.1, read as the reverse complement.
TCCCCACCCACCTGGGCCGCCCGCCGGAACGCCGCGTCGGCTTCCGCCTCACGGCCGAGCTCATTGAGGACGATCGCCCGGTGGACCAGGGCTTCGACGTAATGCGGGTTCAGCGTCAGCGCGCGGTCGAGCTGCCTGAGCGCCTGCTCCTGCTGGCCCACGAGCGAATACGACAGCCCCAGCAGATGGTGTGCGTCGGCGAACGAGCGACCGGCCGCGACCACCTCTTCGAGCAGGTGAATTGCACCGTAGTAGTCCTGGAGCTGAAACCGCTCCCTGGCCTGCTCGACGAGATGCTCAGGACTGACGTCCATGGACCTCCTCATACCAGCGGACGAACAGCCGGATGCCCTCCTCGATGCCGACCCTCGGTCGATAGCCGAGCTCCTGCCCGGCACGCCGCAGATCAGCGGCCGTGAGACGCACATCTCCCGGCTGGTCTGAGTCGCGCTCGATCCGGACCTCTCGTCCCAACGCCCGCGCCAACAGCTGGAGCAACCGGTCGAGCCGCACGCGCGCCCCCCCACCGATATTGATCGGCTCCGCGACCCCACCCGACCGCGCCCGCGCCGTCCATGCGATGGCCGACACGACTCCGTCCACGCAATCGGTAATATAGGTGTAGTCCCGCTCGGTCGACCCGTCGCCGTGCATGCGGACGGGCTGACCCCGCGCGATGAGGTCCGTGAAGCGGTGGATTGCCAGATCGGGCCGCTGGCGCGGGCCATACACGGTGAAGAACCGCAGGCAGGCGATCTGCATCCCGTACAGATGCGCGAAGGCGTGCGCCATCAGCTCGCCGGCGCGCTTGCTGGCCGCGTAGGGCGAGATCGGCCAGGCGGCCGCCGTGTCCTCGGCGAAGGGGGCGGGGGTGGCATCGCCGTAGACGGAAGACGAGGAGCCGAACACGAGCCGCTTCAGCCCGGCGCGGCGCGCCGCCTCGAGCACCCGCACGGTCCCCGTCACGTTAGCCTCGCTGTAGGCAGCAGGATCCTCAAGCGACGGGCGGACGCCCGGCTTGGCGGCGAGATGGAGTACGACCGTCGCGTCGCCGACCGGAAGCGGGGCGCGCGCGACGTCGGCCTCGAGGAAGCGGAAGCGCGGGCTGCGGCGTAGGCCCTCGAGGTTGCGCTCTTTGACGGCCCGAGCGTAGAAGGGATTGAAGTTGTCGACGCCCGTCACCTCGTCCCCGCGGGCCACGAGAGCCTCGCACACGTGCGATCCGATGAAGCCCGCCGCGCCGGTGACGAGGACGCGCTCGCTCACTTGCTCAGGATCTCGCGGAAGTAGTCGATCGTGCGCTTCAATCCGTCCTTGAGCGACACCTTCGGCTTCCAGCCGAGCGTGGCGTGCGCCCGCGTGATGTCGGGCTGACGCACTTTGGGATCGTCCACCGGCAGTGGTTGCTCCACGACGGGGCTCCGGCTACCGGTCATCTCGAGCACGAGCTTCGCCAGCTGCCGCACGGTGAACTCGTCCGGATTGCCGACGTTGGTCGGTTCGGGATCGCCCCGCTCGAACAGCCGCACGATGCCGTCGATCAGGTCGTCGACATAGCAAAACGACCTCGTCTGCGAGCCGTCGCCGTATACGGTGAGGGGCTCTCCCTTGAGGGCTTGCACGATGAAGTTCGACACGACGCGTCCGTCGTTCGGCCGCATGCGCGGGCCGTAGGTGTTGAAGATCCGCGCGATGCACGTGTCGAGCCGGTGGTAGCGGTGATAGGCCATCGTCATCGCCTCGGCGAACCGCTTCGCCTCGTCGTACACACCGCGCGGGCCGACCGGATTGACGTTGCCCCAATAGCCTTCAGGCTGCGGATGCACGAGGGGGTCGCCGTACACCTCCGAGGTAGACGCGAGCAGGAACCGCGCGCCCTTCGCTTTGGCCAGACCCAGCGCCTTGTGCGTGCCGAGCGAGCCCACCTTCAGGGTCTGAATCGGGTACTCGAGGTAGTCCGACGGGCTTGCCGGGCTCGCGAAGTGCAGCACCGCTTCGAGCGGACCCTGCACCTCGATGAAGTTCGTGACGTCGTGCAGTACGAACTGGAAGTTGGGGTGGCTGCGCAGATGCGTCAGGTTGGCAGGGTTGCCGGTGAGGAAGTTGTCCATCCCGACGACGCGATGGCCCCGCGCGACCAACTGGTCGCACAAATGCGAGCCCAAGAACCCTGCCGCGCCCGTTACGAGGACGCGCATGCCAAGCCGCGGCCGATACTGTCGTAGGTGAAGCCGAGGCGCGCCAAGCGTCCCGGGTCGTAGAGGTTGCGCCCGTCCACAATGAGGGGCCGCGAGAGCAGCTGCTTGACTCTTGCAAAGTCCGGATTGCGATACTCGAGCCACTCGGTGACGATGGCGAGCGCCGCGGCGCCGCGCAGCGCGTCGTAGGCGTGGTCGGCGTACGCGACCCGGTCACCGAAGCGGTGACGCGCCGCATCGAGCGCGGCGGGATCGTGCACGCGCACGTACGCCCCGGCGCCGAGCAGCGCCTCCACGAGCACCAGCGCGGGGCTTTCCCGCATGTCATCCGTCTCCGCCTTGAAGGCGAGTCCCCACACGGCGACTGTCACGCCGCGCAGCCTGCCCTCGAAGTGGCGCTGCAGCTTCTCGAACAGCACGCGTTTCTGCCGGTCGTTCGTCACCTCGACGGCTGCGAGGATGTCCAGCGGCACGCCTGCGTCGTCGCCGGTTCGGATCAGGGCCTTCACGTCCTTCGGGAAACAGGAGCCGCCATAGCCCGGCCCTGGGAAGAGGAATGCCGAGCCGATGCGCCGATCCGTCCCGATCCCCTTGCGTACCTGGGTCACGTCGGCGCCGAGCGCCTCGCACAGGCGTGCGATCTGGTTCATGAACGAGATCCGGGTGGCCAGCATCGCATTCGCGGCGTATTTGGTCATCTCCGCCGAACGGACGTCCATGTACACGATCGGGTTACCCGTGCGCACGAACGGCGCGTACAGCTCGCCGAGCACGTGCCCCACCTCTTCTGAATCGGCGCCCACGATGACGCGGTCCGGTTTCATGAAGTCCTCGACGGCCGCCCCTTCTTTGAGAAACTCCGGGTTCGAGCAGACGTGGAAGGACACCTTGGTATACGTGGCGATCTCGGCCCGCACTCGCTCGGCCGTGCCGACCGGGACGGTGCTCTTCGTGACCACGATCTTGGGCCCGTTCATGTGCTGACCGATGGTCCGAGCGACCGCGAGCACGTGCTGGAGGTCGGCGGATCCGTCCTCGTCGGGCGGCGTCCCGACCGCGATCACGACGACGTCGGCGCGCTCGATCGCCGTGCCCACGTCGGTGGTGAACTGCAGCCGGCCGGCGTGCTGGTTGCGCGTCACCAGCGGCTCGAGCCCCGGCTCATGAATAGGCAGGCGGTTGTTCCGCAGGCCGGCGATCTTCTGCTCGTCGACGTCGGCGCACATCACGTCGTTGCCCGTCTCGGCGAAGCACGCGCCCACGACGAGGCCCACATATCCCGTGCCGATGACCGCGACGTTCACTCTCCATCCCCCTTGCCCCGCATCGCCGCCAGCGCATTGCGGGTGTCAACCACCAGTGGCGCGCGGCGCGCGACGAGCGCGTAATCGATGTCCGTGTGGTCAGTGACGATAATGACGCAGTCCATCGACTGCAGCAGCTCCGCCGTGAGCGGCACCGATTTCAGCTCGACGGCGTCTTCCCTGAGCGTGGGGACGTGCGGATCGTGGTACTGCACGACCGCCCCGCGCTGGCGCAGCAGTCGGATCACGTCGAGGGCGGGGCTCTCGCGGACGTCGTCGATGTCCTTCTTGTAGGCGACGCCGAGCACCAGCACCGTGCTGCCCCGCGCCGCCTTCCCCCGCTCGTTGAGGCGATCCACGACGCGCGCCACCCAGTACACGGGCATGTCGGCGTTGATCTCACCGGCCAGCTCGATGAAGCGTGTGCGGTAGTTGAGCGTTCGCATCTTCCACGCCAGGTAGTGCGGGTCGAGCGGAATACAGTGACCGCCCACCCCCGGACCCGGCGTGAATTTCATGAACCCGAACGGCTTCGTCGCCGCGGCGTCGATCACCTCCCACACGTCCACGCCGAGCTTGTCGCACACGATCGCCATCTCGTTCACGAGCCCGATATTCACGCTCCGAAACGTGTTCTCGAGGATCTTTACGAGCTCTGCCGCCTCCGTCGAGGAGACTGGGACGAGTCGCGCAATCGCCGGCTGATAGATCGCCATGGCGACTCGGCGACACGTCTCCGTAATCCCTCCGACCACCTTCGGCGTGTTGCGCGTGTTCCACTTCGGGTTGCCCGGGTCCACCCGCTCAGGGGAGAAGGCGAGAAAGAAATCCTGCCCTACCTGGAGACCGGTGCTCTCGAGCGCCGGCAGCATCAGCTCCCGCGTCGTACCGGGGTAGGTCGTGGATTCGAGCACGATCAGCTGGCCGCGCCGCAGCGTGCGTTTCACCGAGTCCGTGGCGGCGAGCACGTAGCTCACGTCGGGATCTTTGGTCTTCGAGAGCGGCGTAGGGACGCAAATCGACACGATGTCGGGCTCGCTGAGTCGCGCGCGATCAGCGGTCACCGCGAATTTCCCCGCCTTGACGAATCCGGCAACCTCCGCCTGAGGCACGTCCTGGATGTGCGAGCGTCCCTGGCCGAGCGCGTCCACCACCTTGGGGTTCACGTCGAACCCGAGCACGCGGTAGCCCGCCCGAGCGAACTCCATCGCCAGCGGGAGGCCGACGTAGCCGAGGCCGACGATGCCGATGAGCGCCGATCGATCCTGGGCCCTGGCGATCAGGGCGTCGGCGGGGGACCTGGCAGCGGTCGTCATAGCGTCACCGGCGTCCCGCCGGCCGCCAGGGAGCGCGATGCGGCTTCGAGCACCCGGACGACGCGCACACCGTCCTCGGCACTCGCCCGCGGCGCCTCGGTCCCGCGCGCCACACGGACGAAGTGGCGGAGCTCCGCAGCCAGCGGTTCGATGTTGGGGATCTTCGGAATGAAGATGTCGCCTTCCCGGATCGCGAGGCTCTCCCCGTAGGAGCCGTATTCGGGCGGACGGTCCACACCCTTGTCGTACACGCGGAGCTTTTCTCGTGGCTCCATGTCGTCGAATACCACCATCTGCTTGGCCCCTACAACGGTCAGCTTGCGCTCCTTGTGGGGGTCGAGCCAGGAGAGCTGTACATGGCCGAGCACGCCGCTCGCGAACTCCATCGTCAGGAAGACCACATCCTCCACCTTGGGCTGGATAAAGCTGCGCCCCTGGGCGGCCACCCGTATCGGCGCCTCACCAAGCAAGTAGAGTGCCACGGATACGTCGTGGGGTCCAAAGCTCCACAGGGCGTTCTCGTCCGCCCGCACCTGGCCGAGGTTGACTCGCAACCCGTAGAGATAATAGACCGTGCCGAGATCTCCGCTTTGGAGCAGGGCCCGCAGCCGCTCGACGGCGGGGTGGAACACCATCAGGTGGCCCGCCGCCACCGGCACCCCGCGTGCCGACGCGTGCGTCGCCACCGCCTCGGCGTCGCCGACACTCAACGCAAACGGCTTCTCGACGAGACACGGCTTCCCGGCCTCGACGCATTGGAGGGCGAGCCGGGCGTGGGTCGCCGCAGGGGACGCGACGATTACCGCATCGACGCGACCGAGGAGCTCGGCCACGTCCGCTGTGATGTGCGCCGCCGGGTACTGGCGGGCCAGCCGCTCGCGCACCTTCGGGTCGGTGTCGCACACGGCGGCGAGTTCGGCCTCGGCCAGCCCCGCGGCCGTGCGGACGTGGTTCTTCCCCCACGCCCCCGCCCCGACGACGCCTAGCTTCAGGCGGCTCACCTATAGAACCCGCGGATCGCGTCGATCACGTAGTCGAGCTGATCGCGGGTGAGCTCCGGGTATACGGGGAGCGAGATCACTTCTGCCGCGGCTCGCTCCGACTCGGGAAACTGGCCGCGGCGATAGCCCAGATGGCTGAAGCAGTTCTGGAGGTGGAGCGGCACCGGGTAATAGATCGCGTTGCCGATGCCCTTGCGCTTGAGGTGGGCCTGGAGCTCGTCGCGACGCTCGACCCGGAGCGTGTACTGGTGGAAGATGTGCTCGTTGCACGGATCCACGACCGGGGGCTTCACCTGCGGCAGGTCGGCGAGTCCGCTGCTATAGCGAGCCGCGTGCTCGCGCCGCTGGGCGGACCAAGGCGCGAGGTGCGGCAGCTTCGCGAGCAGGACCGCGGCCTGGAGGCTGTCGAGGCGCGAATTCGTCCCCACTTCGTCGTGGTAGTACTGCTTGGCGCCCCCGTGCAGCCGCAGCCTCCGCAGACGTTTCGCGGCCGCGTCGTCCGACGTGACCATCATCCCGCCGTCCCCCCAACCGCCGAGGTTCTTGCTCGGGAAGAAGGAGAACGCCGTCGTCCAGCCCAGCTCGCCCGCCATGCGCCACCGGCCGTCGATCTTGCGGCGGGCGCCGATCGCCTGCGCGGCATCCTCGAGGATCGTCAGCGCGCGGGCGCGCGCGGGCGGGACCAGGCGCTCCAGCGCCGCCATCTGCCCGTAGAGATGCACGGGCAGGATCGCCCGGGTGCGCGGCGTAACCGCCGCCTCGACCGCCGCGGGATCAATGTTGAACGTGTCGGGTTCGATGTCCACGAACACCGGCGTGCCGCCGGTGTTGTGGATCGTTCCCGCGGTGGCGAAGAAGGTAAACGGGGTCGTAATGACCTCGTCCCCCGGCCTGAGCTGCAACGCCTTGAGCGGCAGGAGCAACGCGTCGGTTCCGCTGGCGCAGGCGATGCCGTGCGGGGCGCGGCACAGCGCGGCGACCGCTGCCTCGAGCCGCGCGATCGCGGGGCCCATCACGAACTGCTGCGAGTCTATGACCGCCTGCACGGCGGGAAGGACCTCGTCCTTGATGGCGCGATACTGCGCCACGAGGTCCAGGAGCGGCACATTCACCTGGTCGGTATCCTCTGAGAGCGCAACAAACTACCCGGCGCGCGCCGAGCGAGCAATCGCGCGCAGCGTGCCGCCGGACTCTTCATAACGAGAGCCGCAGGTCCCGCACACCGCGCTGCCACCGGTCACGTGCAGTCGGTCGCCGCACTGGCACATCCAGCCGACGCGCCGGGCGGGCACGCCGACCATGAGGGCGAAGGGGGGGACGTCGGATGTCACGACGGCGCCCGCACCGATGAAGGCGTACTCGCCCAGCGTCACCCCGCAGAGGATCGTGGCGTTGGCACCGATCGAGCTGCCCCGTCTCACGACCGTCTGCCGGTACTCGTGCTTGCGGGACACGTGGCTGCGCGGGTTGAGGACGTTGGTGAACACGCACGACGGTCCACAGAATACGTCGTCCTCGAGGATCACGCCTTCGTAGATCGAGACGTTGTTTTGGATCTTGACGTTGTTCCCGATGCGCGTCCCGGGCATGACCACCACGTTCTGTCCCAGGTTACACCGCTCGCCGATCACGGCGCCGGGCATGACGTGACAGAAGTGCCAGATCTTGGTGCCCTTGCCGACGCGCGCGCCCTCGTCGACGTAGCTCGACTCGTGCACGAAATAGTCGGGCATCTAGACCCCGACGACCCTGACTTCGAGCTCGAGCTCGACGCCGGTCTTTTTGACGACGGCCTTCCGCACATGGTCGATGAGCTTCAAGACGTCGCTCGCGGTGGCGGTCCCGGTGTTCACGATGTAGTTCGCATGCAGCGTCGAGACTTGGGCACCGCCGATGCCGAATCCCTTCAAGCCGGCCTCGTCGATGAGCATGCCCGCGGTCCGCGGGCCGCCCTGGTTCTTGAACACCGAGCCGCAGCACGGCTGATCGAACGGCGTCCCCGCCTTGCGCCAGCGCAGCAGCTTGCCCTGAATCTCCTTCAGCTTGGCGGGCGGCTCCTCGATCAGGGCGAGCTTCGCCTCGAGCACCACGATGTTCTCCAGGTTCGACCCGCGGTAGCGATACGAGATCTGCTTGCGGGGGATCTGGCGGACCTTGCCCCGCGGATCGAGCACCGTCACTTCGGTGACGATCTCGGCGAACTCGGCGCCGTGGGCGCCGGCGTTCATGACGACGCCGCCGCCCACCGTGCCCGGAATCCCGATGAAGCGCTCGACGCCGGCGAACCCCGCCTCCGCTGTCCGCCGCGACAGAATCGGAGTCGGCATGCCGGCACCCACAATCGCGGTCGCGCCCTTCATCTCGAACCGGTCGAGCCCCTTCCCCATGCGGAACACCACGCCCGGGAAGCCGCCGTCCTTCACCAGCAGGTTCGAGCCAAGGCCGAGGACCAACCAGGGGAGCCCTCGATCGTGGGCGAGCTCCAACGCCTTGACGACGTCCTCGGCGTCGGCCGGCATCACGAGGAAGCGCGCGGGCCCGCCGATCCGGTAGGTCGTGTAGCGCGCGAGCAGCTCGTTCTCCAGCACGCGGCCGCGAAACTTGACCTTCGGGGCCGGCGGTGTCGGGGCCGCCGGAGACTTGGCAGCGGCCTTCGCCGACCCCTTCCCCGTCGGCTTGGGCGGCCGCTTCGCTACGCCCGCACGGTCGGCGCGCGACTTGGACTCGGCACGCTTGCCGCTTCCGGCTGCTTTGGGACGGTCGTTTTTTCGTGCCATTCTTGGAGACTCCTCACGCTCCCCGTACGGCTGCGCAAAGCGATGATGGCGTCACAGGCGGCGCTCGCCGCCGACATCGTCGTCGTGTACGGCACGCGGTGCATCAGCGCCGCGCGCCGGATAGCGTAGTCGTCCGCCTGCGTGAACTTGCCCAG
>JBOHSI010000146.1:0-18812 GCA_050733055.1 Gemmatimonadales bacterium | reverse complement strand
GCCCGCTCCCGAGCGGCGTCAGAGCGGCGGTGGCGCCGCGCGGCCCGCGCCGTCGGGCGGCGGTCGGAGCGTTTCCGCCGGAGCGGCGCGGCCGTCCAAGTCGTCCGGATCCGGGAAGTCCACTCCTTCGAACGGCGGTGGGCGGCGAAAGCCGTAGCGGTAAGGGGCGGTAGGGGGCGGTAGGGGGCGGTAAGAACGGGCGCGGCTCTGGCTTACCGCCCCTTACCGCCTCCTACCGCCCGCTTTCCATGACGGAGCTAAAGAGATCGCTCGGCCTCGTCGACGGACTCGCCATGGTCGTCGGGATCATGGTCGGCTCCGGGATCTTCCGCACGCCGGGACTCGTCGCGGCGCAGCTGGGGCGCCCGTGGCTCACGTTCGTCGCCTGGGTGCTGGGCGGCGCCGTCGCGTTCCTCGGCGCGCTGTGCTTCGCCGAGCTGGCCACGCGTCACCCCAAGGCCGGCGGCAAGTACGTGTACGTGCGTGAGGCATTCGGCCGGCGAGCGGCGTTCGTGGTGGGCTGGGTCGAGGGGCTCGCGATCTATCCCGTGGCGATCGCCGCGATCGCGGTCGTCGCGGGCGAATACGCGGGCCGGCTCGCCGGCCTCGGGGCCGGCGGGACGCGCTGGATGGGGGTCGGCCTCGCGGCCCTGTTCACGGGCATCAACCTCGCAGGCGTCGCGACGGGACGATGGGTCCAGAACGGCGTGACCGCCGCCAAGCTGCTCGTCCTGGCGGGCGTCGTCGTGCTCGCGTTCGCGGCCGGCGACGGCGCGGGGTGGCGCTCGACGCTCCCCACCGCGCCCGCCGGGCTGGCGATCGTGACCGCCCTGGCGCTGGCGTTTCAGGCCGTGGTCTGGACCTACTACGGATACCTGGACGTCGCGAAGATTGCGGAAGAGGTGGTCGAGCCGGGGCGCACCCTGCCGCGCGTGCTCTTGGGCGGGATCGCGATCGTGGCGGCGCTCTATCTGCTCCTCAACGCGGCGTTCTTCCAGGTGCTGCCCATCGACCGCATCGCGGCCTCGAATCTGGTTCCGGGAGACGTCGTGGGTGTCGTCACGGGGGCGGGCGGCGGCGCCGTGGTCGCCGGGCTGGCGCTGCTGGTGGTGCTCGCCTCGCTCAACGGCAACGTCTTCGTCACGCCGCGCGTGATTTTCGGCCTGGCGCGCGAGGGCCTCGGCCCGGCGGCGCTGGCGCGCGTGAACCGCGGCGGCAGCCCGTGGGCCGCGACGCTGCTGGTGGGTGTGGTGGTCATGCTGCTCGCCGCCACGGGGACGTTCGAATCGCTGCTCGGCCTCGCGATCGTCCAGGTCGTGGTGATCGACAGCGTCGCCGTGCTGACGCTGTTCCGCCTGCGTCGACGGGAGCCGTCGGCGCCGTTCAGTGTGCCGTGGTTTCCGGTCGTGCCCATCGTATTCATCGCGGTCTACCTCGTTCTCTTCGCAGCAACTGCCTGGGCGCAACCGATGCTGGTAGTGGTGGCGCTCGGCGTGTTGGGCGCGGCGTACGCAGCCAGCTGGGCGGTAGGAGGCGGTAAGAGGCGGTAAGAGGCGGTATGGGGCGGTAAGGGGCGGTACCGCCTCCTACCGCCTCTTACCGCCTATGTTTATCCCATGCCCGCCATTCGTCTCGCGATCGCCCAGCTGCGCCCTACCAAGGGCGAGTACGCCGCCAACGTTCAGCGGATCGGCGGCGTGCTGGCGCAGATCGCCCAGCTCGACCGGCCGGTGGACCTGCTGGTCTTCCCTGAAACGGCGACGTCGGGCTACTTCGTGGAGGGAGGCGTCCGCGACGTCGCGGTGACGGCGGGGACGCTGTTCCGGGATCTCACGCTGCAGCACGAGGCAGCCGGAGCCCCGCCGCTCGACATCGCGGTCGGGTTCTACGAGGTGTTCCAGAACCACTTCTACAACTCCTGCCTCTACTCCTCACTCGGGAACGCCTCACCCGGCAACGCTTCGCCCGGCACCGCCTCACGCGGCATCCGCCACGTGCACCGCAAGGTGTTTCTCCCGACGTACGGCGTGTTCGACGAGGAGCGGTTCGTGGAGCGGGGCCGCGAGATCCGGGCGTTCGACACGCGCTGGGGCCGCGCGGCGATCCTGATCTGCGAGGACGCCTGGCACTCGATCGCCGGCACGATCACGGCACTCGACGGTGCGCAGCTCATCATCGTGCCGAGCGCTTCACCGGCGCGCGGCACCGGGATGGACGAGGAGGGCACGCGCCTCCCCGCGAGCGTGGTGCGCTGGGAGCGCATCGTGCGCGGGCTGGCGGACGAGCACGGCGTGTGGGTCGCGCTCGCCAGCCTCGTGGGGTTCGAGGGCGGGAAGGGGTTCCCGGGCGGCTCGGTGCTCGTGAACCCGCACGGCCAGATCGTGCTCCGGGGGCCGCTGTTCGAGGAGGCCGTGCTCACCTACGACGTCGATTTGGACGAGCTGACGCGGGCGAGAGCCGATGCTCCCTTGCTGGCCGACTTGGAGGTCAATCTGCCGCATCTCCTTAAAACCTTGGGGAAAGGGGACAAGGGAAAGGGGAAAGGGAGGACCGGGCGACGCGTGGTCGAGTTCGATCCAGCCACCAACGGCTCGCACCTTTCCCCTTTCCCCATTCCCCTTTCCCCAATTCACGTGATGGGGAAGGGCGTGGAGGAGGGCGATCCCCTCGCGATCGACTGCGAGCTCGCCCATCGCTGGCTGGTGAGCTTCCTGAAGGACGAGGTGACCCGGCGGCGCGGGTTCACGACAGGGCTCGTCGGGCTGTCGGGCGGCGTGGACTCATCGCTTACCGCCTTCCTCGCCGCCGAGGCGCTCGGGCCCGAGAACGTGATCGGCGTGCGCATGCCCTACAAGACGTCGAGCCCCGAAAGCCTGGAGCACGCCCAGCTGGTGATCGACCGGCTCGGCATCCAGGCGCTCACGATCGCGATCACGCCTGCCGTGGACGGCTACCTCGAGCAGGTCGGCGACGCCGATCCCCTGCGGCGCGGCAACGTGTGCGCGCGCCAGCGCATGATCGTGCTGTTCGACCTCTCGGCCAAGCACAAGGCCCTGCCGATCGGCACGAGCAACAAGTCGGAGCGGCTGCTTGGCTACTTCACCTGGCACGCCGACGACACGCCCCCGGTGAACCCGCTGGGCGACCTGTTCAAGACGCAGGTGCGGGCCCTGGCGCGCCACGTCGGCGTGCCCGAGGTGATCCTCGCCAAGGCGCCCACGCCGGACCTCGTCCCCGGGCAGACGACCGAGGGCGACTTCGGGATCGAGTACGCCAAGGTCGATCGGATTCTCTACTACCTCATCCGCGGCATGAAGGCGGAGCAGGTCGTGGGGCACGGGTTCACGCCGGAGGAAGTGGCGAAGGTGCAGACGCGGCTCGAGTCCACGCACTGGAAGCGCCGTCTCCCCACGGTCGCCGTGATGTCCCAGACGGCGATCGGCGAGTTCTATCTCAGACCGGTGGATTACTGATGCGCGCCAAGCATCCTCGCGAATCGGAGACCGTGATGTCGGAGCTGATGATGCCGCAGCACGCGAACATCATGGGCAACGTGTTCGGCGGCGTGATCCTGGCGCTGGTGGACCGGGTGGCGGCGGTGTGCGCGATCCGCCACGCCGGCCGCCAGTGCGTCACCGTGTCGGTGGACAAGGTGGACTTCAAGGAGCCGATCCACGTGGGCGAGCTGCTCACGGCGTACGCGCGGGTGAACTACGCCGGACGCACCTCGATGGAGGTGGGCGTGAAGATCCTCGCCGAGAACGTGATCTCCGGCGAAAAGCGCCACACCAACTCCTGCTACGTGACGTACGTGGCCCTGGACGACAAAGGCGAGCCCGCCCCCGTGCCGCCGATCGTCCCCGAGACGCCAGACGAGAAGCGGCGCTATGACCGGGCGGCGCAGCGGCGGGCGACGCGGGTGATGGATCGCCGATACGATCAGGGGCGGGGTGAATAAGGGGAGCTGGGAGCGGGGAGCGGTACCTGTCGGTGCGATCCGAAGTCTCGGTGATCACCGTCGGGAACCGCTCCCCGCTCCCCGCTCCCCGCTCCCGTCCACGCTCATGAACGTCGTCCTCGTCTTCGGAGGCGGCGGCGCCAAGTCGCTCGCCTGCGCCGGCGCCTGGCGGGCGATGGTGGAGGCGGGGCTGACGCCCGGGCACCTCGTCGGTACCTCCATGGGCGCGGTGGTCGCGGCCGCGTTCGCGAGCGGAGCGACCTACGACGAGGTTGTCATCGCGGGGCGCGCGCTGTCGCGGCGCGAGGTCGCCCCCATCGACCCCCTGGCGTTCGTTAAGGGCGTGTTCGCGACGCACGTCTTGAAGCCCGACGGCCCGCGGCGCGTCATCGAGCGGCTCGTTCCGGCGACGCGGTTCGCAGAGCTGCGGATCCCGCTCACCATCACCAGCACGGACCTGGATTCGGGCGAGGTGGTGCTGTTCGGCGCGGGCGGCCGCTCGGATGTTCCGCTGCGCGACGCCCTGTACGCGTCCTGCGCGCTGCCGCTGTATTTCCCGCCGGGGGTGATCGACGGCCGGCGCCTCGGCGACGGGGGCCTGCGCGCCGTCCTCGGCCTCGAGGCGGCAGCCCGTATTCCAGCCGATCTCGTGGTTGCCATACATGTCGGACCTGGGTTCGATGAGCCACCGGTACCGCCCCCTACCGCCTCTTACCGCCTCTTACCGCCTCTCTTACCGCCTCCGCTCATCCGCGCGCACGGCGCAGCGATCCGCGTAATGATGGCGGCGCAGGTGGAGCGGCTGATCGCGGACTGGCCGAAGGACGCGGCGCGGCTGGTCGTGGTGCGGCCGGTGGCGGAGCGGGAGGCCACGTTCGCGGTCGGTGCCGGTGAGAGATACGTGAGAGCGGGCTACGAGGCGACTAAGCGGGCGTTGGCTGATACATTACGCGCATGCTAGCGCGCGAAATCATGATCCCGGAGCCGTTCGTCGTCGCCGCCGGCGCCACCAGCGCCGAGGTGGCGCTGTTGATGCGCTCGAGGGACATCTCGGTCGTGCCGGTGGTGGACAACCCGAAGGACCGCCGCTACCTGGGCACGATCTCGGACCGCGACATCGTGACGCAGTGCGTGGCCGCGGGTCACGACCCGACGGACTGCTCGGCGGAAGCGCACGCGCGCCACGATACGACGGTGGTGACGCCGGAGACGGAGCTGAACGAGTTCAGGATCGAGCGGCTCGATCCGAAGGACGCTCATATCCGGTCCACTATCGTGGTGGTCGACCGTGACAAGAGGGTTGTCGGGTTCATTCCACATCCCGAGTACGTTCAGGGCGTCGTGATAGTTCGGGAGTAGGTGCGAAGCTGCCAAGTAAGCGGCTGAGGTGCTAAGGCGCGTAGTGGGGAATAGTGATCAGGCGGCAGGGTAGCGCGTCGCGGTATCGCTCATCTTGCGCAGTAAGCCCCAAAGGGTCTTCGCGGTCTCCGTCGCCAGCGCGTCGAGACGGTCATACTCTTGCGACGGAAAGAACTCCTGTTCCTTCGCCAGCTCGAGGATGTTCTGAACCTCTGCGAGGGACCCGCGAGCCGTATCCAGAAAGCGCCGACACTCCTTGGGGCCCTTTCTCGCGCTGCCTTCCGCAATGTTCAGTGGTACGCTGTAGCAGGCGCGGAGCAATTGCTCCTTGAGGACCCCGCAGTCTTCGGCAGGGAAGCGTTTGGCGGCGTTCGCGCATTCGAGCGCAAGCCTTTGAGCATGCTGCCAGACCTTCAGGGTCCGAAAGTTCGGCATGAGCTAATGGGTAGGACGGAGTCCGGCCGGCGATGGTATCCGAATCGTGCGATCCGAGCCGGATTCACGCCTCACCCCTGTACGCTGTTCCCCACTACGCGTGCCTTCGCACCTATGCGCCTGACTTGGCACCTATGCACCTGACTCAGCACCTACGCGCCTTACTACAGGCTCAGCATCTGGTAGATTGTTACTGTGCCGCGCAAATACTTCACTCTGGCCGAAGCCAACCGCACCCTCCCCCTCGTCATGCGGATCGTGGGCGACATCATGGCTCTCCATCCTCAATGGCGCGATCTCGTGTCCCGCTACGAGGTCGTGGCCGCTCAGGCCAAGCCCGAATGGGGTGAATCGCCCGAGCAGCTCGACCTGCGCAACCAGATCGAGAACGTGGCGCGTGAGATCAACGGCTACCTCCAGGAGCTCGAGCAGATCGGCTGCGTGTTCAAGGGGTTCGACGAGGGGCTGGTGGACTTCCACGGCAAGCTCGACGGGCGGGACATTTTCTGGTGCTGGAAGCAGGGCGAGGGAAGAATAGAGCACTGGCATGCACTGGAAGCCGGGTACGCAGGCCGGCAACCTGTTCCGGAAGTAGTGGGCAGGAAGTAAACCCCGAGCCTGCCATGCGTGGATTCTGGGTGCTGATGCATGTCCTGGGTTTTACTCTCTGGTTAGGCGGCGGCATCGCCACCATGGTCGCGGGCGTCACTGCGAAGCGGCTCCCGCCCGACCAGCGGCTCGCCGGCTACAAGCTGATCGGCGCGGTGCAGCGGATCCTGGTGGCGCCGGGCGCGGTGGCGGTGCTGCTCTCCGGCGTGATCCTCAGCATGCCCTTCATGAAGAGCGGGATGGTCCCCGGGTGGATGGGCCTGATGATGATCGCCGGGATCCTCGGCGCGCTCGGCGCGGTGGCGATCAGCGTGCCGACGGCGGCGCAGCTGGCGCGGCTCGAGCCGGACGCGAGGGGCGAGCTGCCCGAGGCTTTTCACCGCTTGAGAAAGCGGCAGATCTTCGCGGCGACGATCGCAGGCGGCCTGGGACTCGTCGCGCTGTTCGCGGCGACGCTGGGTCGGTGGTGAAGCGGTACAACTATCTCGTCCCTTCCGCCGTCAGCTTCACCAGCCGCTGCCTGACGTCCCGCACCAGCGGCTGCAGCTCCGGATCGGCATTCTGCCACAGGTCCACGAACCGCCCGTAGTAGTCGCGCGCTTTCACGATGTCGCCCCGCTGCTCGTACAGCTCGCCCAAGCGCTTGTACGTCGCCGCGAGGGTCGCCGCTTCCTCGAACAGGCGGAACAGGCCGGGCGTCGTGACGGCGCGCTCGTACACGGCGAGCGCCGAGTCGCGCTCGCCTGAGCGCTCGTAGGCCTGCGCCAGCTCGAACAGCCCGCAGATCGCGCACCCGGCCTCCTCGTGCCAGGCGCGGTACCCGTCGATCGCGTCCCGGACGCGGCCCTCCGCGAACGCCACCGCTGCCGCCGCGCCGTGGCGAAACGCCTGGCCGCGCCGTATAGCCTCGGGGACCGCAGCGTCGTACTCGGCGAGCAGCTGCCTCCCCCGGTCCGGCCGTCCCGCCTCCGCATAGAACCCCGCTAGGCCGACATACGGCCGGTCCTCGGCGGGAAGGGAGGCCAAGGGATGCCGGCGCAGTGCCTCCTCCACCCTACGCCGCCCAGCTTCGGGTGCGTTGCGGTAGCGCACGTCGATCAAAGCGAGCCCGACGGCGCCTCCGATGTACGACCCCGGAAGGCCACGCTGCTCATTCACCGCCATCGCCCTGCGAGCGTGGCCCTCGGCCGCGGCTAGCTTCCCGCGCACGAGGCCGAGCAGGGACAGCGCGTAGGCCGTCCCCGCCTGCCTCGCCAAGTCCGGCCCCAGCTGCGCTTGCGCCCGGACGTGCACCTCGGCGCTGTCGAAGTCGCGGCGCGCTTCCGCGAGACGGGCGCGCAGAAAGAATGCCAAAGGGTTTCCGGGTGCCCTCTGGGCAAGCAACCCCGCAGTCCGCGCCGCCTCGGCGAGCTTACCCTGCCCGATCTGCGCCCGGGTCGCATTGAAGTACAGCGGCGGGTTGGAGGCGACAGCGATACCGCGCAGGGCAAGGGACTCGGCCTCCGCGAACCTGCGCACGTCGTTCAGCCTGAACGCCAGGTTGTTGAGCGCCACGTCGTCTTCCGGATCCACCTCGAGCGCCGACCGGTAGGCGCTCTCGGCCTTGGACCGGTCGAACTGCGCCACATCGTAGTAGAACGCCTCGGCGAGGTAGCGCTCAAGCGGCGTAAGCCGGTCCCGATGCTGGAACGCCTGCGTAGCGGCCGCGGCGATGCGCGAGGGCGCGGCGAACGTGTTGCTCAGCACGACCGCGAGCTTGCGGTACGCCATCGCGAACGTCGTGTCCAGCGCGATCGCCTCCTCGAGGTGCGCCACCGCCCGGTCGCTCTCTCCCGCGTCGTTGGCCCCGAGCGCCTGCGAGTACTTGCGCAGCGCCTCGAGCGACCCCGTGGTGACCCGCTCGAGCGGCTCGCTCCTCCGGATCGTCTTGAGCGACTCACCGATGCGCTCGCGCAGCCGTTTCGACAAACGGTCCACGGCGTCGATGATCGCTCCGTCGTCCTTGGCGTTCTCCCGCAGCGCGACCAGCACGGCCCCGTCCGCCGGCGCGACCAGCTCGGCCGCGAGCACGTAGCCGCGTCCCACCGGGTCGATCTGCCCCCGGACCACGGCCTTGGCCCCCTCGCGCTGGGCCAGCTCGCGCGCGAGCGCGAGATCGAGTCGCGTCCCGGGCGGCCGGTTCATGCGCTTGAGCGCCTCGGCGACGGCGGCGCCGTCGAGCAGCCGCACCACCGGCGACTGCGCCAGGTCGATCCGGAACGCTTCGCCCACCGAGGGCCCGAGCGTGGAGTCGGCCGTGCGGTTCTCGAAGTCCGCGAGCACCAGCCGGTCGCGCGCCTCGAGCACGCCACTCGCGACCAGAGTGCCGACCGGGCCGATCCCGAGCACCCGCATCCCTGTGTAGACAGCGGCGGCGAGACCGAGCGCAGCGAACCCCGCGACGCCGCCCAGCAACGCCTTGCGCCACGTGAGCCACCCGTGCAGCCGGTTCACGGGCGGAGCGCCGCCCGCCGTGCGGGCCAGCGCCCGCCGCCGCTCGACCAGTCCCGTCGTCACCATGACCGGGAGACCCACCGCGAGCAGCACGACCGCGGCGGGCAGGACCCAACCGGGGAGACCGAGCTGGTCGACGATGAAGTAGACGACTCCGAGCACGGCAACCGCTGCGACGACGAACAGCCCGGCGACGCGAAGCGGGTGTCCCCGTGCGGCGGCCGCTGCCGTCACCGCGTCGTAGGGCGCCGAGCCGGTGGGCGTGATCCCCCCAGTCGGCGTCACCAGCTGCTCGAGCTGCTCGAGGATCTCGTTCGCCGACTGCCAGCGGTCCGCCGGGCGCTTCGCGAGGCAGCGCATCACCAGCCCCGCGAGCGCGGGCGGGACGGTGTCGCGGTACTTGGTCACGGGCTCGGGCGCACTGGTCACCTGCGCCGCCAGGACGGCCTGCACCGTGGGCGCGGTGAACGGCGGCCGGCCAGTGAGCATCTCGTAGGCCAGCGCCCCGACCGCGTACAGGTCCGCCCGGTGATCCGTGGTCGGGTCCGCCGTGGCCTGCTCGGGCGCCATGTAGGCGGGCGTGCCCAGCGCCACGCCCATCGAAGTGAGCGCGGTCTTCCCCGTGGACTCCGCTACCGCCTTCGCCACCCCGAAGTCCGCGACGAGCGCGTGCTTGCCCGAGAGGAGCACGTTGTCCGGCTTGATGTCGCGGTGCACGATGCCGTGCGCGTGCGCGTGGGCCAGCGCGTCGCACACGTCGCGCACGATCCGCACCGCCTCGGCGACCGGCAGCTCGCGCTCGTGCGCGAGCCGGGCCCGCAGCGACTGCCCCTCGATGTGGGGCATGACGTAGTACAGCAGGTCGCCCGAGGAGCCGGCGGTGAGGAGGGGGACGATGTGCGGGTGCTGCAGCCTGGCGGCGAGCTGGATCTCGCGACGGAACCGCTCGGCGTTGACGCCGGCGGCCATCTCAGGCGGCAGGACCTTGACGACGACCTTGCGACCGAGCTCGGTCTCCTCGGCGAGGAACACGCGACTCATCCCGCCGCCGCCGAGCTCCTTCTCGATTCGGTAGGCAGCGCCGAGGGCGGCTTGCAGACGGTCGCGGAGTTCGGGCACGCTCAATCATAGGGGAGACAGGTAGCAGGGGCTAGGCAGCGTCAGCGCGTCGCTGGCGCGCGCCGCGCGGTCGGCGCATGTTGGGGCGCCCGTGTCCAACGTCTTCGTCACCCGGCAGCGCGTCGAGCGTGGGGTTGGCGTCAGCGCGGCGCTCGCGGCGCTGCTCGTCGCGACGCCGCTCGCGCCCCCGCGGGATGCCCCTCCCCGAGTGCAGCCCAACGACAACCGCGTCCCCGCGGGCACGCTGCGGGACGGCGTGCTCACGATCCGGCTGGTCGTGGCCACGGCGCGGTGGTACCCGGAGGCCGAGGACGGGCCGTGGGCCGACGTGGCGGCTTTCGCCGAGGAGGGACACGCGCCCCGGATCCCCGGCCCGCTGGTCCGCGTGCCTACGGGCACGACCATCGTGGCCAGCATGCGCAACGCGCTCGCCGACTCCACGATTTTCGTGCACGGCTTGGTGACGCGCCCCGCGGCCGCGGACGACAGCATCGCCGTCCCGCCGGGCGAGACGCGCACGGTGCGCTTCACTGCCGGCCGGCCCGGGACCTACCTGTATCGAGCGACGCCGGGCACCGTGAACTACGACCTCAACGAGCGCGAGCAGCTCGCCGGCGCGCTCGTCGTGGACTCGGGCCGGGGCCGCGCGCGTAGCGACGACCGCATCTTCGTCATCAACATCTGGGGCGAGCCGCTGGACTCGGTCACCTACCGGAACGCGCTGGCGATCAACGGCAAGTCGTGGCCCTATACCGAGCACGTCACGGCGACCGTCGGGGACAGCCTGCGGTGGCGGGTGATCAACGGCAGCGTGCGGAACCACCCGATGCACCTGCACGGGTTCTACTTCCGGATCGACGCGCGCGGCACCTTCCTGAGCGACACGCTGTACGCGCCCGCGCAGCGCCGGCTCGCCGTGACCGAGGACCTGAGCTCCGGTCACACCATGGCGCTGGCGTGGCGGCCGGAGCGCCCGGGCAACTGGCTGTTCCACTGCCACCTGGTGTTTCACGTCGTCCCCGAAACCCGGCTCGATCCGCCCCTGCCCGGCGCGCACGACTGGCACGATCTCGATCCCGGCAAGCACATGGCGGGGCTGGTCCTGGGCATCTCGGTGCGGCCGGCGCCGCACTGGTCTGAGCCGGCGCGCGGGACGGCGCGCAAGATCCGCCTGTACGTGAACGAAGGGGCTAAGCGGGGCCGCTCCCCGCGCGCCCTGGGATTCGTGCTGCAGCGCGGCGCGGCGCCACCCGCGCCCGACTCGGTCGAGATCCCGGGGACGGTGCTCGCGCTCACGCGCGACGAGCCCACCGACATCACCGTGGTGAACCGCCTCGCCGAGGCCACGGCGGTGCACTGGCACGGCATCGAGCTGGAGAGCTACTCGGACGGCGTGGCGGGGTGGAGCGGGCGGGACGGCCGGCTCGCGCCGGTGATCGCTCCGGGCGACTCGTTCACCGCGCGCCTCACCCTGCCGCGCCCCGGGACGTTCATTTACCACACCCATCTCGACGACGTGGTGCAGCTCACCTCGGGGCTGTACGGGGCGATCGTCGTGCTCGAGCCGGGCGAGCGGTTCGATCCCCGCAGCGACCACGTGTTCGTGGTCGGCTGGGACGGGCTGGAGGAGCCGCCGCATCTCGTCGTGAACGGCGACTCGCTGCCGCCGCCGCTCGAGCTTGGCTACGGCGTGGCGCACCGTCTGCGGCTCGTGAACATCGGTCCGGCACAGCGGGTCGTCTTCGCGCTGCGCCGCGACTCGACCGTGTTTCGCTGGCGCCCGCTGGCGAAGGACGGAGCCGCCCTGCCGCCGCGGGTCGCCGTAGAGGGCCCCGCGCGGCAGCGCCTGGCGGTGGGGGAGACCTACGACGTCGAGTTCGTGCCGCCGGCGCGGGGCGAGTACCTGTTGACCTTGGGCCCGCCGGACAAGCCGATGGCGCACGTGCAGGGGCTCATCGTGCGGTGACTTTGCCTGTTCTGCATGCGGGTCTTACTGGGCACTCGGGGCACTGCGGCTTCCGCGCAACGCATATCAGCGCTCCCAGCTCCATGATGGCCTGATTGAACCGCCAGGCGCGCGCGCCATTCTTCGGCACGAGGGCGCGGGCGAGCTCCCAAACTCGGCGGGATGCGGGATGCGAGATGCGGGATGCGTTGGTTGCACCGCCGCCACGCATCCCGCTTCCCGCATCTCGCATCCCGAAGAAGGCTCTCCGGATCACCCGGGCTACGTTCGTATCCACCGCCGGCACCGGCTTCTCGTACGCGAAGCTCGCCACCGCTCCCGCGGTGTACGGTCCGATTCCGGGCAGCTTGATAAGTGCTTGAGGGTCCTCGGGCAGCTTGGCGACGCCGTTCCCGGCAACGCCGCCTCCGGCGACGCTCTTCGCCAGCGCGTGCAGGTTCCGGGCACGGGCGTAGTACCCCAGCCCCTCCCACGCCTCGCGCACGGCGCGGGGGCGGGCACGGGCGAGGCTCGCGAGATCCGGGAAGCGCTCGAGGAAGCGCGGGTAGTACTGGCTGACGCGGCTCACTTGCGTCTGCTGCAGCATCACCTCGGAGACGAGCACGCGGTACGGATCGCGCGTGTTGCGCCACGGGAGGTCACGCGCCGCGCGCTCGAACCAACCGAGCAGCCGGCGCGTAAACGCTTGAGCGGTCTTGGGTTTGCGCGCTCGGGGGGTGGACGAACGGTGCATGGAGGCACAAGATACAGCCATGGCGCGGGGAGCGGAGATCACGCTCGACCTGCGGCGGCTGGTCGGGCGCTGGACCCTGCGCTCGGCCTGGCACGCGGGCCGGTTCACCTACCTCATCATCGACCTGCTGCGCGGGTTCGCGGAGTGGCGCATCTACGTCCCCCGCACCTTCCAGCAGGCGCAGCACGTGGGCTACGGCAGCCTGTTCATCGTGCTGCTGGTGGCGGGGTTCGCGGGGGCGGTGACGAGCCTCCAGACCGGCTACCAGTTCACGGGTACGTTGCCGCTGTACTACGCCGGCGCGGTGATCTCGGAGTCGATGATTCTCGAGCTCGGGCCCGTGCTCACGGCGCTCATTCTCGCGGGCCGGATCGGGGCCCGCTACGCCGCGGAGCTGGGGACGATGCGGGTCACCGAGCAGATCGACGCGCTCGAGAGTCTGGGCCGCTCGCCCATCACGCACCTGCTGCTGCCGCGGGTACTCGCCGGGCTCCTGGTGATCCCGGCGCTCACGATGTTCGCGAACGCGACCGGGATCATCGTCGGTTTTCTCACGGCCAAGGGGTCGCTCGGCCTCACCTACGCCGACTTCGAGTACGGCGCGCGCTTCTTCTTCAAGCCGCTGGACCTGTGGTACTCGCTGATCAAGAGCTACTGCTTCGCGGGCGCCGTCACCCTGATCCCGTGCTACATCGGCTACAACGCGCAGCAGGGGGCCGAGGGGGTGGGGCGCGCCACCACGACGGCGGTCGTGTCGGCGTCGGTGACCATCCTGGTGCTCGACGCCGTGATCACCAAGCTGCTGCTGGGCGCGAAGTGATCGAGCTGCGCAAGGTCTCCAAGCGCTTCCTCGAGAACGTCGTGCTGGACGGCGTGGACTTCGAGGTGAAGAAAGGCGAGACGGTCGCGCTCTTGGGACCGTCCGGTGTGGGGAAGAGCGTGCTGCTCAAGCACATCAACGGTCTGATGAAGCCCGACTCGGGCGAGGTACTGGTGGACGAGCTGTCGGTGCCGCACCTGAAGCGCCGGGAGCTGCAGCAGCTGCGCAGCCGGATCGGCTACGTGTTCCAGTACGGCGCGCTGTTCGACTCGATGGACGTGTTCGAGAACATCCGCTTGGGCATCACCGACGAGGAGCAGTACTGCGACGCGACGTACTGCGCCGAGCGGGTGAAGGAGTGCCTGCGGCTCGTGAACCTGGCGCCCGAGGTGGCGCAGAAGTACCCCGCGGAGCTGTCGGGGGGGATGCGCAAGCGCGTCGGCATCGCGCGGGCGATCGCGGGCAGCCCGACCTACCTCTTGTACGACGAGCCGACCTCGGGGCTCGACCCCGTGAACGCCGACGTGATCGACGGGCTGATCGAGCGGCTGCGGGACGAGCTCGGGGTGACGAGCGTGGTCGTGTCGCACGACGTGCGCGGCTCGTTCCGGGTGGCGGATCGGGTGGCGCTGTTGTGGCTGGCGAAAATCCGCGCGGTGGGGACGCCCGAGGAGATCCTCGCCTCCAAGGACCCGGCGGTGCAGCAGTTCCTCGAGCGCGATCTCGAGATGAGCCTGATCCGGGCCGAGGAAGCGGGAGGCTAGGGGGCCGATGGAGCTGAGCTACAAGGAGGAAGTGGGCGTCGGGGCGATGGTGATCCTCGGCCTGGTCGTGCTCACGGTCGGCATGTTCTGGCTCACCGGCCGCTCGATCACCTCGAAGGGCGTCGCGGTGCAGGTCGTGTTCGCCAACGTGCAGGGGTTGAAAGAGGGCGACCCGGTGCGCGTGTCGGGCGTGAAGAAGGGCCGGGTGGGCCAGGTGCGCCTCGTCAGCCCCGGCAAGGTGACCGTGACGTTGCAGCTCGATCCCGAGGTGCGGCCGCACGTCGACGCCACCGCCCACGTCGCCGCCTCCGACTTCCTGGGCGCCAAGTTCGTGGACTACTCCCCCGGCGCGAGTGAGGCGCTGCTGCCGCCGGGAAAGATGATCGACGGCGGTGTCTCGGAGGACGTCAGCGCCGCGGCGCAGCGGGCGGTGACCAACCTGGGTGAGCTGATCGAGGAGATCCGCAAGGGAATCAGGCCGTCGCAGCTGGCCGACGACATCCACAACACCCTGGTGGCGACCCAGCGCGGCATGAGCGCGCTGGGCCAGGCGAGCAAGGGTCCCGCCGTCGAGCAGGCCACCCAGACCCTCAAGGCGGTCGAGCGCGTGATGGTGCGGATCGACACGCTGCTCGGCTCCTCGAACCCCGCCGCCACCGGCAAGCGGCTGGACACGTTGTCCACGAACCTGGCACAGCTCACCACCCGCCTCGCTGACGCCACCGGGTCGCTCAAGAACATGCTCGACAAGATGGACCGGGGCGAGGGGACGCTGGGAAAAATGGCCCAGGACACGCTGTTGTACCGCAATCTCAATGAGACCCTCACGTCTCTAACCACCCTCATGAATGATCTCAGGGAGCGGCCTGGCCGGTACCTAACCGTCAAAGTCTTCTAAGCGCGGTGCGCGGTAGGCGGTTGCGGACGCCGCCACGTCAGCGCGCGGTTACCGGGGGTGAGCGCAGTAGTCCATGAAGGGCGCCAAGCGTCCCGTCAAAGCACGCTTCCAGAGACCGGGCCGTGGCGACATCCAGGTAGCCGAGCTCGGCGGCGGCACGGGTGAGGCACTCCGCTTCAGCGGCTGAGCCGATCGCGATGCGGATGTGCCGTCGGCACAGCGCCGGCGTATTCAGGGCGTAGCCCTCCACGAGGTTCGACTCGATCGAGATCGTGGCCCGCCGGATTTGATCGAAGAGACTCTTCGAGCGGGGGTGATAGGCGGCGTCGGTAGCGCGCAGGGCGAGCAGCAACGCTTGGTGCGCACGCTTCCAAGCGACCAGCGTTCGGTAGCTGTGCATGGGCGCTAAGATCGTGCCCCGTCCGCGAGCAACGCATCCCTTTCGCCTCACGAGGTGTCACTTTCGCGCACCGCGGTCAACCGCGCACGGCGCACCGCGTACCGGTCGGGTCGTATATTGCCTGCCATGCTCAGCGTAACCTTCCTAGGAACCAGCGCCGCTAGGCCTACGGTAGAACGCAACGTCTCCGGCGTCGCTCTCGTTCGCGAAGGCGAGACCTTGCTGTTCGAGTGCGGCGAGGGGACGCAGCGCCAGATGATGCGCTACGGCGTGAGCTTCGCCTTGTCCGAGATCTTCTTCACGCACTTCCACGCGGATCATTTCCTGGGCGTGATCGGGCTGATCCGGACGCTCGGGTTGCAGGGGCGCGAGGAGCCGATGCGGCTGTACGGTCCCAAGGGCGCGAAGAGGCTCTTGGCGCAGGCGATCGCGCTCGGCGTGGAGCGGGTGCCATTCGGGATCGAGGTGGTCGAGGTGAAGCCGGGGATGATCATTGGGGAAAGGGGAAAGGGGAAAGGGGAAGCGTACGAAATTCACGTGTTCGGGACCGAGCATGGTGGTGGATCCGTCGGGTACGCGTTGAAGGAGCACGAGCGGCGCGGGCGGTTCGATCCCGAGAAGGCGCAGGCGGCGGGGGTGCCCGAGGGGCCGTTGTGGGGGAAGCTGCAGAAAGGCGAAACCGTCGCACTGGCGGACGGGCGGACGGTGAGTCCCCACGGGATTGTGGGGCCGAAGCGCCCCGGTCGCCTCGTGGTGTTCACCGGCGACACGCGGCCCAGTGCCGCGGTGGTGGATGCCGCGCAGGGGGCGGATCTACTGATTCACGAGGCGACGTTCGGCGAGGAGGAGAAGGACCGGGCGAAGGAGACGGGGCATTCGACGGCGCGCGAGGCGGCGCAGGTGGCGCTCGCGGCCAAGGCTCGGAAGCTGGTGTTGTCGCACGTGTCGGCGCGCTACTCGATCAGCGCCGAGGAGCTGGTGAAAGAGGCGCGCGAAGTGTTCAGGGAGACGACGGTCGCGAAGGACGGCATGACGATCGACGTTCCCTTCACGGATTGAAGCGCAAAGGGAGCAGGGAGCGGGGAGCGGTACCTTCCGGTGTGATCCGCCCGCACGGCTTGCACCGTCCGGTACCGCTCCCTGCTCCCCGCTCCCTGTCGTTCACCGCGTCAACACTTTCCTCACATTCTGCAGCAGCCCATCAAACATCTTGTGCGCATTGCGGCGGCGGTAGAACTGGCCGAGCAGCCAGCCGCGCAGGCCCGCCGGCGTCCACACGTGCTTCATGGTGATCTTGGTCGAGCCGCCCTGGAACTGGAGGGAGAAGAACGTCTTCGCTCCCCGGCGCCGGTACACTTCGACCCAGCCGAAGTTGTGGGGAGGGTCGTACTCGATGATCTCGATGATGCAGTCGAGCCGCTTGCCGTGGCGCTCGAACTGGATGCGGTGCCGGTCGCCTTTGCCTGTGATCGCGGGCGCGGGCACCACAAAGACGCATCCCGGGAGCCAGTCGGGCATACGGGTGGCGTCGGAGAGCAAGTCGAAGACCCGCTCGATCGGCACGCCGACGGTGCCGGAGTAAACGAACGAGACCGGATGCATGGAGCAAGATAGGCGGTAAGGGGCGGTAAGGGGCGGTAGAGCGGTAAGGGGCGGTAAGCGGCGGTATGGGGCGGTAAGAGTAACCTGCGCGACACGACGGTTTGTCGATGCGTACCGCCTCCTACCGCCTCCTACCGCCTCCTACCGCCCCGCTCGTCGGCGAGCCGCAGTTAGATTGTAGGGGTTGCTCGTGCAGCGGGCCGCGTCTAAGTTCAGCGTCCGCTCGGGGCTGTAGCTCAGCTGGGAGAGCGCCTGGATCGCACCCAGGAGGTCAGGGGTTCGAGCCCCCTCAGCTCCATGAACCGATGCGCGGTGCGCAGTGCGCGGTTGCTCTCGGTGCCAGTTCAAAGTACACGCACGGCGGATTAGCTCCGTCCTCAACCGCGCACCGCGCACCCGCTTCCCAGAGCCCGAAGGAGCCGGCGGTTCAAAGTGCAGTTCCGGTGCCCCTTGGTGTAACTGGCAACACGCCTGACTCTGGATCAGGAGAGTCCTGGTTCGAGCCCAGGAGGGGCAACTCGAAGCGCGATGCGATGATGAGTCGTGTCGCGCTTCCCGTTTTTTCGGCCGAGTGTCATCGTTTCTGTCATCGTTTCTCCCGACAGCTACGCGACACCTGCTGGCGGACCCTCCCCGGCGTGAGCCATCTTGCACTCCATGCCGGAGCCGCTGGGCATCACCAACTGGGTGCTGGCGCCCCACGCATCCCGTGAGATGGAGCGACGGGACATCGGACCTGAGGTCGTTAAGCTCGTAGTCGAAAACCCGGGCCAGCGCTTGCCGGTGCGCCCTGGCCGAGACGTGTTTCAAAGCAAGGTGTTGCTCGGCCAGCCGCCGACAGAATACCTTGTTCGGGTCTTCGTCGACGTGGGTCGACTGCCGGCGGAGGTTGTGACCGTTTACCGGACGAGCCAGATCGCCAAGTACTGGAGGACCAGCCGGTGAAAATCCAATACGACGAGCAGACCGACACCCTGACGGTAGTGCTGCGGGACGGCGCCAAGGTCGCGGAGAGCGACGAGGAGAAGCCCGGCGTGATCCTGGACTACGACGAGTCCGGGCAGCTCGTTTCCCTGGAGATCCTGGACGCCTCGAAGCGGGGCGCCGAGGCTAAGAAGATCGAGTTCTCCCTGGCCGGTTGACCTGACCCCCCCCGAGTCCTGGTTCGAGCCCAGGAGGGGCAACTCGAGGCCCAACATCGCGATGAGTGGTGTTGGGCTTCGTGCATTTTCGCCCGATTGTCATCGTTTCTCCCGACACCATTTTGACATCTATAGACGTGGCGCGGGTTTTCACGGTGTCGCGTGCAAGCGTCTCTGCTGGCTCAGGCAGATAGCCGGTTGAAGTCTCGGTCGAACTGCTGGTTGAGGTGCCGGTCGAGGCTGGTGGAAAGTCTGGTGGAAAGTCTGGCGGAAAGTCTGGCTGAAGAGGCCCAGAAGAGGTTCCAGAAGAGGTTCCAGGAGAGATTCCAGAAGAGATTCCCAGCGACCGAGACTCGAGTCGCAATGGGCGGTCCGGAGAAGCCATCTCTTGAGGCATTGCCAAAGTCGATTCCCAAGCGGATTCCCAAACCGGAACCCATGCCACTCCCAAGGGCCTTCCAAAGGCGATCCAAAGCCTCACCCAAGCGCTCTCCTGAGCCACGATCAGGAGAGT
>JBOHSI010000145.1:0-13072 GCA_050733055.1 Gemmatimonadales bacterium | reverse complement strand
GGCGTCGAGTCGGCTTGCTGGGCGCTGCCCGGGCGGCCGGCGCTGAGCGCCACCAGCACCGCCAGTGCCGTTCCAAGTTGTCTCGCCCAACGGGCCGCAGAGGGCGCCCGCCGGCACGTTGCTATCGCACGACACCGACGATTCGGCGCGAATACTTGGAACGGCACCAGTACGACTGCACAAGTGCGCATGGGGAGTCTCATAGCTAGAGGCAAAGGGCTCATTCGACTACTCGACCGTCACGCTCTTGGCCAGGTTGCGCGGCCGGTCCACGTCGCAGCCGCGCAGCACGGCGATGTGGTAGGCGAGCAGCTGGAGCGGGATGACGGTGAGCACGGGGGAGAGCAACGGGGCGGTCGCCGCGACGCGCAGCTGGTGGTCGACCAAGGAGGGTAGGTCGGCGCTCCCCTCTGTCGTCACGGCTATGATTCTCCCGCCCCGCGCCCTTACTTCGTGCAGGTTGGACAGTGCTTTCTGATAGACGTCGTCCTGCGGCATCACGAACACGACCGGCATCTGCTCATCGATCAGGGCGATGGGGCCGTGCTTCATCTCGGCGGCCGGGTACCCTTCCGCGTGGACGTAGCTGATCTCCTTGAGCTTGAGCGCCCCCTCCAGCGCCACGGGGAAGCTCACGCCGCGCCCGAGGTGGAGGAAGCTGGGCCGGCCGGCGTAGGTCTCCGCGATCGCCTTCACCTGCGGCTCGAGCTCGAGCGCCCGGGCCACGAGGCCGGGCAGCTGGGCCAGCCGGCACACCAGCTCGCGTCCCGCCTCTTGCGACAAGCCGCGCTGGCGGCCGAGATAGAGCCCCAGCAGGGCCAGCGCGACGATCTGGGACGTGAACGCCTTCGTGGACGCGACACCGATTTCGGGGCCCGCGTGCAGGTAAATGCCCCCCTGGGCCTCGCGGGCGATGGTCGAGCCCACGACGTTCACGATGCCGAGCACCGTGCACCCCGCGGCGCGCGCCGCCCGCATCGCCTCCAGCGTGTCCGCCGTCTCTCCCGACTGCGAGATGGCGATCGCCAGCGTGCCCGACTCGTGCAGCGGCCGGCGGTAGCGGTATTCCGACGCGTACTCCACGTCCACCGGGACTCGGGCCAGCCCCTCGATGATGTGGCGCCCGACGAGCCCCGCGTGCCAGGAGGTCCCGCACGCGACGACGAGGATGCGCCGGACCGCGGCGCACGCCCCGGGCGTCAGGTTCAATCCGTCCAGCCGCGCCGCCCCCTCGTCGAACAGCAGCCGCCCGCGCAAGGTGCTGCGCACGGTCTGGGGCTGCTCGCAGATCTCCTTCAGCATGAAGTGCGGGTAGCCGCCGAGCTCGATCGCCTCCAGGTCCCATGCGATGTCGTCCACCGCCCGCAGCCGGACGTGGGAGTCGCTGTCGATGACGTGATACCCGTCCGGCGTGAGGACGGCGATGTCGCCGTCGTCGAGGTAGGCGACGGACCGGGTATGCTCGAGCACTGCCGAGGCGTCCGAGGCGACGAAGAACTCGTTCTCGCCCAGCCCCAGCAGCACCGGCGATCCCTGGCGGGCTGCCACGATCTTGCGGGGCTCGTCGCACGAGACCACGGCGAGCCCGTAGGTCCCCTCGACGTGCGCCAGCGCCGCCGCGACGCGCGCCTCGAGGGTCGCGCCCTGGGCGTCTTCGATGAGATGCGCCAGCGTCTCGGTGTCGGTGTCGGTGACGAAGCGGTGGCCGGCGCGCTCGAGCGCCGCCCGCAGCGCGTCGGCGTTCTCGATGATGCCGTTGTGCGCCACGGCGACGCGGCCCCGGCAGTCGAGGTGCGGATGTGCGTTGCGCTCGGTGGGCGCGCCGTGCGTGGCCCAGCGCGTGTGCGCGATGCCGCTGGTGCCGCTGATCGGCGCGCGGGCGAGCAGGTCCTTCAGCCCCTGCACCCGCCCGGCGAGCTTCGCGACCACGACGCCCGCGCCGTTCTGGATCGCGACGCCCGCCGAGTCATAGCCGCGGTATTCCAGCCGGCGCAGTCCCTCGAGCAGGATCGGCGCCGCCTCGCGGCTGCCCACGTACCCAACGATTCCGCACATGATTACACGTCCTCGAAAGCCTGGGGGGAAGCCCGCAGCAGCGGCGCCATGCCGCCGCCCAGCCCGAACTGCGCCAGCTGCGACAGCTTGAGCACGAGCCGCTCGGTCAACTCCTCGGGCGGCAGCATGGCGCCGCAGCCCACGCACAGCACGCCCTCACCCGGAGAGTCGTCCAGCGCCGCCCGCAACACCCACGCCCGCAGCACGGCTCCCGCCGTCAGCGCCAGCTGCGCACACCGTCGGCACAACATCGCACCTCCTCCGCCCCAACCATTCAAGTTCGGGGCCGCACCGGCGAGTGCGGTTGGCGCCGCGAAGCGCGCGCTTCGTCTGAAGAGTCAGGTACTTGCAGTCCCGCGAGTTGCAGCCCCGCGCGCGGCCGCACGGCGCCCGGCAGCACGCGCCGCGGCGCGCCGTGAAGCGCGGCAGCGCGGCCACAAGCTTGTCAGCAGCGCACTGCGAGTGCGCCCCCGCCGGCGCCATCCCCGCGAGGCTAAGCCGCTCTCCCGAGCCATCTTGGGGGCCGTGCCTCCGCCGCATGAGTTCTGCAGTGTGGGTCGGGGGCTGCAGCGCCCTTGGCGCCACTCGCTCCACCCACCCTGCAACGCCGGGGGCCTATCGCGTGCCTTTTGGGAGCCCAACCGTCATCCTGCTGGCGAGCGCGCATGAATGGGCGTCGCGCTCGCTCGAAAGCATCCTGAGACCGGCGGGCTACACCATCGTGCGGGCGTACACCGGACCGGATGCGATCGCCCAGGCGCGCCGCATCCAGCCCGACGCCGTCATCCTCGACGCCGATCTGCCCACGCTCGACGGGCTCGGCGTGTGCCGCGCGCTGCGCAGCGACGCGTGGGTCACGGCCAGCACGCCGATCCTCGTGACGATGGCGGAGCCGATCACCCGGCAACGCACCCTCGAAGCGCTCCGGGCCGGGGCCAACGCCTTGTGGGGCCAGCCGCTCGACACCGAAGAGTTCCTGCTGCGGCTCGAGGGACTGTTGCGGGCGAAGTTCGACGCGGACCGCGCGCGCACCGACAGTCTGGTGGATCAGCTCACGGGGCTTTACAACCGCCGCGGCTTGACGCGGCGCGCCCGCGAGCTCGCGTCGCAGGCGAGCCGGCTGCACGTGCCGCTGGCGTGTGTGGTGTTCGAGCCCGAGCTCGAGGCCGACGCGCCGAACGGCGCCGGCCCGGATCCCGACGGCGTCCTGGTGGCCCTCGCCCATGTGCTCGCCGTGAGCGCGCGCGTGTCGGACGCGATCGGTCGCGTGGGACCGAGGGAGTTCGCCGTGCTCGCCCCGGACACCGATGCGAGCGGCGCCGCGCACCTGGGGACGCGCGTGACCGACGCCGTGGAGCGGGCCGGCGGCGGCGCCGGACGGTCGTTCAGGCTGCGCGCCGGCTACGACGCCATCACCGGGTCCGCCGACTCGGGCGTCGACCCGGAGGAGCTGCTGGCGCACGCGACCACCGCCCTGCGCGCGACCGCGCCGGGGGGCGGCGCCGACCACCGGATCCGGCCGTTCGAGGAAGCGCGGGAGGGCTAGTGCCGTTCCAACTTGTTGCCCCGAAGGGCAGCAAGGGAAGAAGCCAACCGGGTTCTTTGGAACGGCGCTAGTCGGGCGCGCGCAGCACCGGCCGGCCCTTCCAGTTCGGCTCTTCGTCGCCGACCTCGTAGCCGGACAGATAGTACGAGTAGTAGTGGTACGCGCCGCCCAGCCGCACGTCGTTGAGCACCGCGCCGAGCAGGCGAATCGGCAGGCGCGTCAGCACGTCCACATTGGCCTGCGCCAGCTGACGGTTCGAGTACCCCGTGCGCAGCACGAGCAGCAGCGCGCCGGTCATAGTGCCGAGCGCATACGCGTCCGCCCCCGCCGCGAGCGGCGGGCTGTCCACCAGAATCACGTCGTAGCCCGGGCGCAGGCTCGTGATCAGCCGCGCCATCGGCGCCGTGCTCAGGAGCTCCGGCCCGCTCTGGGTGCGCGAGCCGCCGCCCAGGAACCACAGCGTCGGATACCCGGTCGCCTGGATCACCTGTCCCCGCGGCGCGGTGCCCGCCAACAGCTCAGTCAGCCCGGGCTTGCGGCTCACGCGCAGCATGCGGTGCAGGCTGCCCTGGCGAATGTCGCCGTCGATCAGCAGGGTCCGGTACCCCGCCTCCGCGAACGCCAGCGCCAGGTTCGCCGCCACGAACGACTTGCCGTCGCCCTTCCCGGGACTGGTGACGGTCACGAGGATCGGCCCCGCCTCGCCGTGCGCGTGCACCATGCGTAGCCGCAGGCCCCGCAGCGCCTCGATCACCGGGCCCACGCCCTTGTCGCCCCCGTTGCGCCGGCTCACGTGCGGCACCGCGCCCAGGATCGTCAGTCCCATCGCCCCGGTCACCTGATCGGGATACCGCACCCGCGAATCCACACGGTCCAGCACGACCGCGCCGACGATGGCGAGTACCAGGCTCCCCATGAACGCCAGCACGACCAGCGCCGGCGCGGCATTGAACAGCGGCGCGTGCGGCGGGTCCGCCCGGTCCAGGATGCTGACTTCCGGAATGCTCGAGACCTCCGCCAGCCGCGCCTCCTCGAACCGTTGCTGGATGTTGGCGAACAGCTGCTCGGCGATCGCGACGTCGCGCTGGAGCCGCGCCTCCTGGATGGCGAGGGGCGGAATCTGCCGCAGCTCGCCCGCCACCGCATCCACGTTGCGGCCCAGCTCCGCCTCGCGCGCGGCCAGCTGCGCAACGAGCCCCCGCAGCAGCGCGGGAATCGTGTGCCGCTCGAGCGTCTCGATCTCGGCCGCGAGCCGCCGCACGGGGGGATGCTGCTCGGTGTAGCGGTAGCGCAGGGCCCGCAGCATCGCCTGCTTTTCCGTGAGCTCCCTCAGACCCTGCATCAACGCCGACGAGTGCTGCACCGCCGCGCTCGTCTCCAGCGCGTCCACCGACACCCCGGAATCGGGCATTTGCGCGACCACGCGCTCCAGCGCCAAGCGGTCGCGGCGCAGCTGCTCCCGACTCACCTTCATGTCGAAGAACTCGGCAGACGCGGGATCCCGGCCGCCCGACAGCAGCGACGCACCGCCACCCGACAGCACGGTGACCGCGCTGACCCGGAATTGCCGCAGCGCCTGCTCCGCCTGCGCGAGATTGCCCTGCGCGTAGCGCACCTGCTCGCCCAGGATGCGCACCAGCTCGACCAGCTTCTGGCGCTTCAAGTCGGCCGCGACGGCCACGAACCGCTCGGCGATCGCATTCACGATGGCGGCGATGCGGGCCGGATCCGAGCCGCGCAGCTCGACCGACATGAAGTTGCCGACCTTCCCTTCCAGGAGGTCGGTGTGCACGCGCATCACGGCCGCGAGGCGCCCCGCCGCGGCGGCCACCGACGTGACCGAGAATTCGATCGCGCGGCCGGGGCGCACCGCCCCGGCGGGCGGCACCCACGCCATGCCGAGCTCCGCGCCCACCGAATCGCCCAGCGCCCCCACGCCCAGCGCGACCCCGTCGTCGCCGAGCAGCGCGAACCGGCCGCTGACGTCGGCGGTGAAGCGGTAGGTGCCGGGGCGCACCCGGTCCTTTACCTGGAAGGTCGCGAGCGTCGCCGAATCCGCGCGCGACGTGAGGCTGAGATACAGCCGCAGCTCGCGCACGACGTCGTCCAGCACCACGTGAGATTGCAGCAGGTCCACCCACCCGGACGCGCCCACCAATTGGCCCGACTGGATGGGCCCCTGGTCGCGCGCCCGCACGTCGGGCACATCCACCCACAGCGTGGCCCGGGCCTCGTATGTCGAGTCCAGACCTTGACTTGCAACCACGCCCAGCAGCGTGCCCAACAGCGCCACGGCGCCGACCATCCACTTGAACCGCAGCACCGCCAGGGCGATATGCCGCCAGCTGAGCCCTCCACCGCCCGCGGGGGGGAACACGTGCGCGGGGTAGTCGAGCGCGCTCCCCGCTACCGGAGCGGGCAGGACCATGGTGCGTGGCTTCTGGAGCCGCCGCAGCTCGGCCGGCGCGGGCTCAGGAACGGGGTCGGGGAGGTGATCGGGGTGGGGAGCGGAATCTTCGGTCGACATCGCCGTGTGCGGCTCCCGCGTGTGGGGGTGCGTCGAGGTTGGGCTTGAGTCGCGAAATGCCGTCGCAAGAGCGGTACCGCGGGTGTCCATCAGCGGGAGCCGGCCAACGTCTCGGGCGCCACGCACATACGCGACGCGCGCGGCGCCGGCCGATCGGGATGCGTAGCACATGTAACACATCTACTACAAAGTGATGCACCGCACGTCATCTTGGGCCGATCGTTGTAACTTGACAACGCTTCAAACCAGCATCAATTACACTCCGTCACGGGAATCCGGGACGACGGACAGCTTCTTGCTCATGAGAGGCGACCGGATCCCCAGGTCGGTGCAAGTGTCTCCTTGGCGTGCGGCGCCCTGGGGCAGGATGAAGGAGAGGCGTGCATGCCCGTGGCTGATCGTCGTCCCGTTGAGCCCCCCCGTACCACCGACATTTCCGGACTGATCCCGGTCTCCGCGACCGCGAAGGCCGGGATGCGTGTGCTGGTCGTCGACGACGAGCGGACGCTGCGCGAGAGCTGCGCCAGCGTGCTCGCGGCCGAGGGCTACAACGTCACGACCTGCGGGCGCGGCAGCGAGGCGCTGGAGACGCTCAAGCGTCGGTCGTTCGATATCGTGTTCCTCGACCTGTTCATGTCCCAGGTCCCGGGGATGGAGCTCCTCAAGGCGGCGGTGACGGCGCACCCCGAGGTGATCGTCATCGTCATGACGGGCAAGCCGAGCGTCGAGACGAGCCTCGAAGCGTTGCGCGCCGGCGCGTGGGACTACCTGCCGAAGCCGTTCACCGGGACGCAGCTGCAGATCCTGGTTGGCCGCGCGGCCCACGCGGTGGCGGTGGCCCGCGAGACCCGGGCGCAGAACGCGCACGCGCGGACGCGCGAGGGCGGCCACGAAACGCTCCCCGTCATCGGCCACGCCCCGGCGTTCGCGAAGGCGATCGAGCTCGCCCGCCGCGTCGCCCTGACGGACGCGTCCGTCTTCATCACCGGCGAGAGCGGCTCGGGGAAGGAGCTCATCGCGCAGTTCATTCACCATCACAGCCGGCGCGCGAGCCGGCCGCTCGTGGCGATCAACTGCGCCGCGCTGCCGGAGCCGCTGCTCGAGTCGGAGATGTTCGGCCACTGCAAGGGCGCCTTCACCGGCGCGGTGCGCGACAAGCCGGGCCTGCTCGAGACCGCGAACGGCGGCACGCTGTTCCTCGACGAATTGATCGAGATGTCCAAGCCGATCCAGGCCAAGCTCCTGCGGGCCATCCAGGACGGCGTGGTGCGCCGCGTGGGAAGTGAGACGACGGACGCCGTGGTCAACGTGCGCTTCATCGCCGCCACCAACCGGAATCCCGAAGCGGCGGTCAAGACGGAAGTCCTGCGGGAGGATCTGTACTATCGCCTCCGCGTGGTCCCGATTCAGGTCCCGCCGTTGCGCGAGCGTCCCGACGACGTGGCGCTGCTCGCGGAGCACTTCCTCACGCACTATTGGCGACGGCACCGCGACGCCAGCACACCGCGGCCCAAGCTGACGAAGGCGGCACTGTGGGCGCTGCGCGCCCACACCTGGCCCGGCAACGTGCGGGAGCTGCAGAACGTGATCGAGCACGCCGTCGTGCTGCTCGAGCCCGGGGCCGACGTGCAGGCCGAGGACATCCCGTTCATCTGCGACCAGCGCGCCGACACCGAGTTCGAACAGGCCGCGGTGGAGCAGGCGAATACCGACGACAGCTATTACGCCGCGCGGGAGAAGTTGCTGGCGCGGTTCGACCGGCATTACCTGACGCGCGTCGTGCTGCGCGCGGGCGGCAACCTGTCCAAGGCCGCGCGCATGGCCCGGGTCGACCGGACGACGTTCTACCGCTTGATGGAGCGGCACGGGTTACAGCGCAATCTGCTGGCCTCGACCACATCGGAGTGAGGCCGCGCCGGACCCGGATTGGACTGGAAGGGCGCCGCCGCCCTTACGGCGCCCCGCACGAAAGGTGCAATGGCCCCAAGTCCCCTTGAGGCACGGCGGCGGAAAGCGTCGGACCCCCCTCCCGGTCCGGCACCCCAGCCCGACCTGATCGAGCCCCTGGCGGGTGTGTCCTCCGAGGTGCTCACGGCGGCGACCCGGCGCGTGGCCCGCCGCTGGCGCGACGAGATCGGGGACCCGTCAGACCCGGAAACCATCGCCGGACTCCTCGCCGCCCTGGCGCTCGCGGTGGATCGCCGCTCCCCCGGGTACGTGGCGGAGCTGGTGCCACGACCGTCGCCCGTGCTGTGGCACCGGCTGGTCGAGATGCTGCGGAGCGAGCTGGTGCGGGGCTGGCTCGAGGTCCCCGCCCCCCCCGCGACGATTCTCGGGACGCTGAGCGCGCTCGAGCAGGTGCGCCAAGCCATCGAGGGCGACGCAGCGCAGCAGCTGGCCTCACCGCTCATCGGCACCAACGGCTTCGAACTGCTCGTCGAAGTCGTGCACGATCTCCGCTCGCCGCTCACCTCCATCCTGTTCCTCGCGGAGACGCTGCAGCGCGGGCAGAGCGGATCCGTGAACGACCTGCAGCGCCGCCAGCTGGGCCTCATCTACAGCGCGGCCCTGGGATTGAACTCGCTGGTCAGCGACGCAATCGAGTTGGCGCGCGGTGGCGACGAGCTGGCCGACCCCGAGCCGTCTCCCTTGTCCATCACCGA
Organism: Gemmatimonadales bacterium; assembly: GCA_050733055.1. Classification (GTDB taxonomy): domain Bacteria; phylum Gemmatimonadota; class Gemmatimonadetes; order Gemmatimonadales; family GWC2-71-9; genus DASUAL01. The sequence continues at coordinate 4,281 of JBOHSI010000145.1, read as the reverse complement.
GCTGCTGGACTCGGTGCGCAGCATCGTCCACCCCATGGCCGAGGAAAAGGGCCTGGCGATCCGGCTGGCCCCGCCCGAGGTGGATCAGCGGGTCGGCCACGCCGTGCCCCTGAGCCGTGTGCTGCTCAACCTCACGAGCAACGCGATCCGGTTCACGGACACGGGGTTCGTGGAGATCGCGTGCCAGCAGACGGCGCCGTCCCGTGTCGAGTTCTCGGTGCGGGACTCGGGCGCCGGGATCAACCCCGACGCCCTCGCGGCGCTGTTCCGCCCGTTCCGCCGCACCGTCGGGCGGCGCGGTTACGCGTTCTCGGGCACCGGCCTTGGCCTCGCGATCTGCCGCAAGCTGGTCCGGGCCATGGGCTCCGAGCTGCGGCTGGAAACGCGCGCGCAATGGGGCACGCGGTTCTTCTTCGAGCTCGAGCTCCCGCCGGCCGTAGCCGGGTAATCGCGCACCGCAGCCGTCCGCCGTGCCCGCCTCGCGGGTGAAGATCTCCACGCACAGGTTGTCGCACTTCTCCCTCACACCCTTTGTCGCACCGCTTCCTCGCATCTGTGGCTGCGTGGTGTCAGACGCGCGCCGCCCGGATGCGGGCGCACGTCGCTAAGTCGTTCCCAGCCCGAAAAGTCGGTCGCCGTGCCGCTCGCGCACGTGATCTGCGTCATGGCCCGGCGTGGCCAAACCGCCGCCGCAACTCACAGGACGGGCCCGCTGACTACACTGCAATTCGACCGCTCGCTTCCCACGCGACGCCGCTGGCGGGCGCCGCGGCTCATGCCCTATCAGCCCACGCCCTCCGAAGGCGGCCGGCGCCTGCTCAACGTCGCCGTCGCCGGAGCCGGGCTGCTGCTCGCCGCCCCCGTCATGCTGGTGATCGCCGCGCTCGTCAAGCTGACGTCGCGCGGCCCCGTCTTCTACACGCAGACCCGCGTCGGACTCGATCGCCGCGGCGCCGCCCGGATCGACCAGCCGGGACGCCGCTGGCTCGACGGCGGCGGCAAGCCCTTCACGATCTTCAAGTTCCGGACGATGCACGGCAACGGGGCCGGCGGCGCCGCCGTCTGGGCGCGGCGCGACGACCCCCGCGTCACTCCGCTGGGCCGCCTGCTGCGCCAGTACCGCCTCGATGAGCTGCCCCAGCTCGTCAACGTGATCCGCGGCGATATGAACGTCGTGGGGCCGCGTCCGGAGCAGCCGGCCATCTTCGCCGACCTGCGCCACCGCATCGAGGGATACGAGCGACGTCAGCGCGTGCGCCCCGGCATCACGGGGTGGGCGCAGATCCACCAGAGCTACGACCGCTCGATCGAGGACGTGCGCCGCAAGGTGCAGTTCGACCTGGAGTACCTCGAGCGCCAATCCCTGGCCGTGGACCTGAAGATCATGCTCCGCACGCTGCCCGTGATGCTGTTGCGCCGGGGCGCCTGGTAAGGGGGCGGTAGGAGGCGGTAGGAGGCGGTAGGAGGCGGTCGGGGGCGGTCGGGGGCGGTGAACGGCCGGAGTCGGCGAACCCATTCTTACCGCCTCATACCGCCCCTTACCGCCTCATACCGCCCAGTTGTTTCAGTGGCATTTCGCGCGGCCCGAGTCGGTGAACGTCCCCCCGGCCACCGGAATGAACTGCCAGGAGTAAGACCGCGCCTGCAGCGTGAGCTTCAGCACGCCGTGCGTCGTTGCGTTAGATACCTCGCTGTTCGCGATCGGCGGACCGAGCGGGTAGTTGCCCTTGCCGCCCGTGCCGACGACGAATTCCCGGATGCCGCGCGCCGGGTCCGCCATTCCCGTCGCGGTCTGCGGGGCAAACCGCTCGTAGTTGTGCTCGTGGCCGGCGAGCACGACGTCAGCGCCGGCGTCGTACAGCGCCTGCCATAGCGGCTCGGTCCCCTGGTGGCTCCCGTGCTTGGTGCCCGAGCTGAAGCGCGGGTGGTGCCAGTAGGCCAGCGTGCAGCGTCGGGCGCCTCGCGCGAGGTCGGCGCGCAGCCACTGCTCCTGGGCGGACCCGGCGCGCATGTCGATGTTGCTGTTCAAGACGACGACGTGCCAGTCGCCGAGGCTGTAGCTGTAGTAGCCCCTGGTCGGATCGCCGGCCGCGGCGCCGAAGTAGCCGAAGTAGCCCGCGGCGCCGGGCGTGCGGTAGTCGTGATTGCCCGCCGCCGGGCGGGTGCGGCTGCGGTGTCGCCCCCAGCTCGGCCCGTAGCAGTCGGTGAACTCCGTCACCGTGCCGCTCGAGTAGGCGTTGTCTCCCGTCGTGAACACGGTGCCGGGGATGGCGTCGAGCAGCCGTGCCGTGGCTTCGTCGCCGTCCGACGAGCACGACGCGACATCGCCGGCGCCGACGAGCACCGCCACCGCAGGCGGGGTGCCCGCCGTGGCCGCGCCGCCGCAGCCGAGCAGCACGACGGGAACGCACACCCTCAGAACGCGCATCGCAGCCTCCCCGAGGCAAGACGCACGCCGCCAGCAAGCGGCCTACGGCACCGTGCGCCGCGGGCGCAGGCGCCGTCTTGTCGCAGTTGTGCCGCGCATTAGTAAGTGAGGCGTGTCAGCGGCTCGCCCGCGGATCGGGCGCAGCTCGGTAAGTGAGTGCGCCACTAGCAGTTGCACGCACCGGGCTCGCGCACAAGTCCTGCGTACCCCGAGGCCACGTGGGTACACGAGCGATCAACGTCGTCGCCGTCACGCAGAGCGACCCGTTCTTCACGGGCCGCTTCTTCGAGGCGTTTCTCGCCGAGAGCGGGCACCTCCCGGTCCGCCTCGTGGAGATCGTCCTGCTGCGCAATTTCAACGAGTCGATGCCGGCTCTCGCCGTGCGGCTGTGGAAGCTGTATGGATCGCTGGACATGGCGCGCTTGTGCGGCCGCTACGCGTCGGCGCGGTTGGCCGAGCAGCTGGGCATCCCGCGCGGCGTCGAGGCCATCGCTGCCAGATACGGCATCCCTACGCGGCCGCTCAGGACGATCAACGACGCCGCGTATCTCCGCACGCTCGGCGAGCGGGACGTGGACGTGCTGCTCTCGGTCGCCGCGCCGGAGCTGTTCGGCGCCACCGCACTCCGGGCCGCCCCCTCCGTGCTGAACGTGCATTGCGGCAAGCTGCCCGACTACCGGGGCATGATGCCGACCTTCTGGGCGCTGCACGACGGCGAGCGCGAGATCGTCATCACCGTTCACGAGATGGCCGAACAGCTCGACGCCGGCGGCGTGCTGGCGGAGTATCCCGTCCCGGTCGCACCGGCCGACTCCGCCTTCGACCTCGCCGTGCGCGCCAAGCGGCTCGCCGGCCGCGAGGTGGCCCGGCTGCTCGCGCGGCTGCGCACCCCGACCTGGCCCGAGCCCCGCTCGGTGGACATGAGCCGTCAGCGCTACTTCCGGTTCCCCACGCGGCAGCACGCCCGGGAGCTGCGCGCTTCCGGGAGGCGTATGCTGTGAGGCCGAGCCCCCCCCGGTTTCTCGCCTCGTTCGACATCGAAGACTGGTTTCACGCCGAGAACATCAAGGCAAGCCTCCCCACGGCGGACTGGAGCCGTCTGGAATCGCGCGTGGAGCGCAACACGCACGAGCTGCTCGACATCCTGGCAGAGACCCAGGCGCAATCCACGTTTTTCGTGCTGGGATGGATCGCGCGGCGCCATCCGCACCTGGTGCGCCGCATCGCCGCGGAAGGTCACGAGGTGGCGAGCCACACCGACGCGCATCACCAGCTGCACCGCCTGTCGCGCGACGAGCTCGTGGCGGATCTCGCGCGGGCGCGCGATACGCTCGAGCAGCTCACCGGCACGCGCGTGTGGGGGGTTCGTGCCCCCGCGTTCACGATCACCGACGGCGTGCTCGATTACCTGGCGGAAGCGGACTACTGGTACGACTCGAGCTTCTACGGCTTCCGGATGCACGACCGCTACGGGCGCCTGGCCACGCCGATCGCGCCCGAGCAGTCCGTGGTGGAGGTGCGTCCGGGGCTGCTCGAGCTGCCCATGCCCCGCCTGATGATCGGACCGCTCGCGCTCCCCTGGGCCGGCGGGGGGTACTTCCGGCTCATCCCGTATCGGTTGTACCGCTGGGGCGTCGCCCGGAAGCTCGAGGGAGCGGCGCGCGCCCCGTTCATGTTCTACTTCCACCCCTGGGAGCTCGACGTCGACGAGGTTCCTCTCCCGAACCTTCCCCGGTTCATGAAGTTCCGGGCGTACGTGGGGCGGGGACGGATGCGACACGATCTCCGCAGCCTGCTGCGGGAGTTCGGCTCCGCGCGCATCGATGTGACGCTGAGATCGCTGGGATATCAGC
>JBOHSI010000144.1:0-7199 GCA_050733055.1 Gemmatimonadales bacterium | reverse complement strand
ACCCCAGACGGTGGATCAGGTCGAACTGGTCGTTGCGCAGGAGGTGCATCGCGAACCGGCCGGTGCCGAGTACCATGTCGTGCGAATAGTTGAACTTGTGGATGTAGACGGAGATCCGGGGGATGGCAGGCACGATCGAGGCGCGCACCGCGCTGTCGGCGATCATGCCGTTCCGCTTGCCATCCCGCTCGCTGGTGATCGCGACCACGGGAGAGGTCAGGTGGCGGAGCAGTTGGTACGTCTCATCCGGCCGCATCTCGAGCGTCCCAGCGCGAGTTCGAGGGCGAAGATATCATTATCTCTATGGCCTTGCTGCTCGAGCGCTTCCGTGAGCACGTCACGCAGGCCCGGCTTTTTCCCAAGCCGGGGTGCGCGGTGGTCGCCGTGTCGGGCGGTCCGGATTCGGTCGCCCTGCTCGACCTCATGGCCGAGGTCGCCCCGGCGCTTCAGCTCTCCCTCGTCGTGGCGCACGTGGACCACGGGATTCAGACGGACAGTCGGTCAGTGGGTCAAGCGGTTAGAGAGATCGCCGGCCGGTACGGGCTGGTCTTCGAGCTGGGCGAGCTGCACCTGGGCCCCGGCGCCACTGAGACCGCGGCGCGGCGGGCACGCTACGCATGGCTGGGCGAGGTGCGGCGCGCCCACGGCGCGCGCTATCTCGTCACCGCGCACCACGAGGACGATCAGGTCGAGACGGTTCTGCTGCGGGTGCTGAAGGGCAGCGCGCCGGCCGGCCTCGCCGGTATGTCCGCACGCGGGCGCGGAGGGGTCGTGCGGCCGCTGTTGTCGTTCAGCCACGCCGAGCTGGCGGCGCATGTGGCAGAGCGCGGCCTGCCGAGCCACGACGATCCCGCGAACCGTGATCCGCGTCACTTGCGGTCGTGGCTGCGCGTCGCGCTGCTGCCGCTGCTCGTCGCGCGGCTCGGGCCGCGCGTGCGCGCCGACCTGCTGCGCCTCGGTCGGGCGGCAGCGTCAGAGCGCCGCGCGTGGGACCGGATGCTGGAACTCGTTCCCGAGCTTCACGTTCACTTCGCGGCGCACGGCTTCGACGTTGCCCGGGAGACTCTCGCCCGCTATGATGACGCAGTGTCGGCGGTGCTGTTGCGGGCCGCGGCGCGCCGGGCGGGACTGGTGCTGGGCGTGCGGCGGGCTGGGCAGCTGGTCGAGCTCGCGCGCCATGCATCGGGACGCCGCCTCCCGCTCGGGGGGCGCTGGATCGGCGAGGTCGCCTTCGATCGCCTGCGGGTGTTCCGCGGCGTTGTCGGCGCCGCCCAAGAGGTCGTCGCGACGGCGGAGCGGGGCAGCGCCGTGTTCGGAGGCTTCCGGGTCGAATGGGCCCCCGAGCGCGCGCCGGCGCGGCTGGCGCGATCGGAGTGGACGACATGGATTGCGGGCGCGCACTGGCAGGTGCGTGCGCCGCGCGCGGGTGATCGGCTGGTCCCGCTCGGCGCTGTCGGACGCCGCCCGGTGCGGCGTCTCCTGATGGAAGCACACGTGCCGCGGAGCGTCCGGGCGAGCTACCCGGTCGTCGCCCGCGGCGAAACCATTCTCTGGGTCCCCGGCATCTGCCGGAGCGCCGCCGACCTCCCGCGGCCCGGAACCCAGGCGGTACGAGTGGATGTTACCGAGTACGGCGAGCCTGAAGCAGAGCGGCGGGACTGAGTTCAAGCGGATCGTCTACGACGAGGAGACGATCGGACGGCGGGTGCGGGACCTCGGTCGCGAGATCGCCGCGAGCTACCCCGACGGCGACTTGCTGGTGCTGGGTCTGCTGAAAGGGAGCTTCATCTTCCTGAGCGATCTGGTCCGGCGCATCGAGCGGCCGCTGCAGGTAGACTTCCTGGTCGCCGCCAGCTACGGCGCCGACACGATTTCCAGCGGGGACGTCCGGCTGTTGTACGATCCGGAGACGGAGCTGCGGGGTAAGCATATCCTGCTGGTGGAAGACATCGTGGACACGGGGAAGACGCTGAACCGGCTCGTCAAGCTGCTGCGGGCGCGGGAGCCGCGAAGCCTGGAAATTTGCGCATTGTTGCACAAGCATGTGGCCGAACATCTCGAGCTGGAGCCTAAGTTCGTCGGCTTCGACGCCCCGCGGGTGTTTCTCGTGGGCTACGGGCTCGATCACGCGGAGAACTTCCGCAATCTGCCGTACATCGCGAGTTTGACGTAGATGCCAAACCGCCTGCCGCCGCCGCGCGAATTCAACTGGGCCCGCACGCTCCGGACCCTGTCGTTCTGGGCGCTGCTGATCGTCGGCTCGGTCCTGCTGGTGCAGTTTGCATCCAACCGCCGCCAGGAAGCGGCGGAGATCTCCTACACCGAGTTCACCGAGCAGCTCGAAGCGGGCAACATCAAGGCGGTGGAGATCACCGAGCGCCAGCAGGTGAAGGGCGACTTGAAGCACGCCGTGCAGTTCGAGCGCCGCCCCCGCCCCGCGGACCACGTCACGACCCTGCTGCCCTTCGAGTCGGGCGCGGAGTGGGTGCAGACGCTGCGCGACAAGGGCGTCGACGTGCGGGCCCGCGAGCAGAAGCAGTCGTTCGGTGTGTTCCTGTTCAGCTTTCTGCCGTATCTCTTCATTCTCGGGTTGATCGTCTTCATGCTGCGCCAGATGCAGCAGGGCGGCAACCGGGCGTTCGCCTTCGGTAAATCCAAGGCGAAGCTCCTCGCCGGGGATACCCCCAAGGTAACCTTCGCCGACGTCGCGGGGTGCGACGAGGCGAAGCAGGAGCTCGAGGAGATCATCGAGTTCCTCAAGGATCCCCAGCGGTTCCAGCGGCTCGGCGGGCGGCTGCCCAAGGGGGCGTTGCTGGTCGGACCGCCGGGCACCGGCAAGACGCTGTTGGCCAAGGCCGTAGCGGGCGAGGCGGGACGGCCGTTCTTCTCGATGTCGGGCTCGGACTTCGTCGAGATGTTCGTCGGGGTCGGCGCGTCGCGGGTGCGTGACCTGTTCGAGCAGGGGAAGGCGCACGCGCCCTGCATCATCTTCATCGACGAGATCGACGCGGTCGGACGCCACCGCGGCGCCGGGCTCGGGGGCGGGCACGACGAGCGCGAGCAGACGCTGAACCAGCTGCTCGTCGAGATGGACGGTTTCGAGTCGAACGACGGTGTCATCCTGCTGGCCGCCACCAATCGCCCGGACATCCTCGATCCGGCGCTGCTGCGCCCCGGCCGCTTCGACCGGCAGATCGTCGTGGACATGCCGGACGTGAAGGGTCGGGAGCAGATTCTCCGGGTGCACTCGCGCAAGATCCCGCTGGCCCCGAACGTGAATCTGGAGCGCATCGCCAAAGGAACACCGGGGTTGTCGGGCGCCGAGCTGTCGAACATCGTGAACGAGGCTGCGCTGCTCGCCGCCCGGCGCAACAAGAGCGCCGTGGACATGGCGGACATCGAGGACGCCAAGGACAAGGTGATGCTCGGCCTCGAGCGCAAGAGCATGGTGCTCTCCGAGGAGGAGCGGCGGCTCACCGCCTACCACGAGGCGGGACACGCCATCGTGAGTCTGAAGCTGCCGGGGCTCGACCCGCTCCATAAGGTCACGATCGTGCCGCGCGGCCGCGCGCTCGGCATCACCTTCTCGTTGCCGGAGCAGGACCGCCACAACTACACCAAGCAGTACATCCTCGGCCGACTCACCATGGCGTACGGCGGGCGCGTGGCGGAGGAGCTGACCTTCGGGCCCGAGAAGGTCACCACCGGCGCGACGGCGGACATCCAGCAGGCGACCGAGATGGCGCGCCGCATGGTGACGCAGTTCGGCATGAGCGACGTCGTCGGGCCGATCGCTGTCGGCGACCGCGAGGCGGAGATCTTCCTGGGCCGCGAGGTGGTGCAGCGGCGTGAGGTGTCGGAGCGCACGGCGGAGCTGGTGGACACCGAGGTCAAGCGCATTCTGACCGGCGCCTACGAGCAGGCGCGGAACATCCTCAGCGGGAACCGCGAGACGCTCGACCGCCTCGCGAGCGCGCTACTCGAGCGCGAAACCCTCGACCGCGAAGAGGTCGAGCTCGTGGTGGCGGGGAAGCCGCTGCCGCCTGTCGCCCCGCCGGCCGCGCCGGCGCCGACGGCGCTGGAGGGGGGGGACGGCGAAGGACAAGGCCGCGGCGCCCCGCGGTCCCGTGCTGGGGAGCCCCCCGCCCGAACCCGCCGGCGCGTGAAGCTCACCGCGCTCGCCGCCCATACCCCCGAGGCGGTGCGCGCGGCGCTCGCAGCCCGCGGCTGGGACGCGCAACCCGCGTGGTTCGCCGCCACCGGCATCCAACCCCTCGTCGTCGTCGTCGAAGACATCACGGAAACCGAGCGCGAGGCGCTCGTGCGCTGGAGCGCGAAGGCCGGCACGGACGTGCTGACGGGAGACGGCTGGGCGCTGGTCGGTGCGGCGGCGAGCCGGCTCGCGCCGCTCGCTCGCCCCGACCGGGCGCCGCCCGGTCTCGAGCGCCTGAGCCCCGTGCTGGGACGCTTCCTCGCCGCATATGCGGACCGGCCCGCGGCGTGGCACATCGCCGGCCGCGCGCTCCCGCTCGATCACCCGGTCATCATCGGCATCATCAACGTGACGCCGGACTCGTTCTCGGACGGCGGGAAGTTCGCCACCGTCGACCGGGCCATCGCGCAGGCTGAACGGCTGATGGCTGACGGCTGTGAGCTTCTCGACGTCGGCGGCGAGTCCACGCGGCCGGGGGCGACGCCGGTCTCGGTGGAGGACGAGATCGCGCGCGTGGCCCCGGTGGTCGAGGAGCTGACCCGACGCGGGCTCGGCCCAGTCTCGGTGGACACCCGCAAAGCGCCGGTCGCGCGGGCGGCGATCTCGGCCGGGGCCGCCGTCGTGAACGACGTCTCCGCGCTCGGCTACGACCCCGGGCTGGTCCAGGTGGCGGCCGAGGCGGGCGTGGGCGTCATCCTGATGCACATGCGGGGCACGCCCGACACCATGGACTCGCTCGCCACCTACCGGCACGTGGCGGCGGAGGTCGCGGCGGAGCTCGCCACGGCGGCCCGTCGGGCGGAGGACGGCGGTGTAGCGCGCCAGTCCATCGTGGTCGATCCCGGATTCGGGTTCGCCAAGGACCCCGAGCAGAACTTTCGGCTGCTCGACGAACTGGCAACCGTGTTGGCGTTGGGCTATCCTGTAGCGGTCGGGCCGTCGCGCAAGCGCTTCCTCGGACACGCCACGGGGCGGCCCGTGGACGACCGCGACCGGGCGACGGCCGTGGCGTGCGCCCTCGCCTGGGAGCGGGGCGCGCGACTGTTCCGGGTGCACGACGCCGCCCTGGCGTGCGAAGCGCTGCGGGTGGCCAGCGCGACGACGAGCGCAAGGTGAACTTCGAAGCCTACCGGTTTCTCATCCCGCGCTTCTGGCCGGACGTGATCGAGATCCTACTCGTGACGTTCGTGGTCTACCGCTTCCTCCTGTTCCTTGTGGGGACGCGGGCGATGCAGATCGTGGTCGGCGTGATGATCCTCGCGGTCGCCTACTTCGTGGCCGTGCTCGCCAAGTTTCAGATGGTCAGCTTCCTGCTCAGCGTGGTGTTCACCTACGGCGCATTCGCGGCGATCGTGGTGTTCCAGCCCGAGCTCCGCAACGCGCTCGCGCGGCTGGGTCAGTCACGCCTCATGCGCCGCTTCTCGCAGAGCGAGCGCCAGTCCGTGGCTGAGGAAATCGCCGAGGCCACGGACCGGCTGTCACGGGCGGGCACGGGCGCGATCATCGCCGTCGAGGGCGACATCGGCCTCGAGGAGTTCATCTCCTCGGGGGTGCCGATGGAAGCCAAAGTTTCGGCCGACCTGCTCACGACCATCTTCACGCCCTACTCGCCGCTGCACGACGGCGCCGTGCTCGTGCGCGGCGACCGCATCATCGGCGCGGGGTGCGTCCTCCCGCTCACGCAGTTCAAGGTGTCCGACAAGTCGCTCGGCACCCGGCACCGCGCGGCGCTCGGGCTGTCCGAAGAAACCGACGCAACGGTGCTCGTCGTGTCCGAGGAGACCTCCACCATTTCCGTGGCGAGCCACGGGCTGCTGCACCGCCATCTCACGCCGCAGCAGGTGCGCGATCTGCTGTCTGGGGCGATCTCGCACCTCGAAGGCGGGGAACGAGTTACCGCTCCCGCCGTCTGACCCCCGGATTGTTTCGCCCGCCGCACTGGGCTAATTTTCACGGTTATGAGTTTTGGCGCCCTGCCCGAGCGGCTGGCCCACGTACGGGCCGAGCTCGCTCGGCGTCAGGGCGCTCGCGGCTGGACCCATCCGGTGGCGATCGTCGCCGTCACGAAGGGCTTCGGGCTGGACGCGGTCGAGGCGGCGCTCACCGCCGGCCTCGGCGAGCTGGGCGAGAGCCGGATGCAGGAAGCGCTCGAGAAGATCGACACGCCGCCTGGTCGGCGGGCCACATGGCATCTGGTCGGGCATCTCCAGCGCAACAAGGCGAAGCACGTGCCCGGGCGGTTCGCGCTGGTGCATTCGCTCGATGCACTCGCGCTTGCCGAGGAGCTGGACCGCCGCGTCGCGGCAGTGGGTGGGGGCGCGGCGCAGCGGGTGCTGTTACAGGTGAACGTCGCGGGCGAAGCGCAAAAGAGCGGGTGCGCGCCGGCCGATGCGCCCGAGCTGGCGAAGCGGGTGGCGGCGCTGCCGCATCTCAAGCTCGAGGGACTGATGACGATCGCGCCGTTCACGGACGATGAGGCAGTGCAGCGGCGTACGTTCCGCGGCCTGCGCGAGCTGCGGGACACTTTGCAGGAGGACGGGCTATGGCTGCCGACGCTCTCGATGGGGATGTCCGCCGACTACGGCACGGCGGTCGAGGAGGGGGCAACGGTGATCCGGCTGGGTACCGTCCTGTTCGGCCCGAGGGTGGCATGACGGAGGACGCGTTTCACCTCACCCCCCTCGACGTGCGCCGACAGGAGTTCCGCAGGAGCCTGCGCGGCTACGAGCCGACCGGGGTCGAGGACTTTCGCGTGCGCGTGGCGGACGAGTTGGAGCGCATCCTGCGGGAGCGGTCGGTGCTCGAGGAGCGCCTGGCGGCCCTGACCGAGCAGCTGCGCGTATTCCGCGAGCGCGAGAAGGCGATGAACGAGGCGCTCGTCGCCGCGCAACAGTTGCGCGAGGCGACCCGCACCGCCGCCGAGCGCGAGGCGCAGGTGATCGTGCGCGAGGCGGAGGCGGAGGCGAAGCGTCTAGTGGACGAAGCC